>NZ_CP053348.1:339000-678000 GCF_013394595.1 Winogradskyella forsetii | reverse complement strand
ACCTCAATAACGAGATCGCCCAAGACGATATCAATTTGATCGATTTCGGCTGAACGCTGTAACTCTAAAGTTGCTTCCAGTTGGCTTTCGGGTTCTATGGTATTACTGTCATTGCTACAAGAAGTAAACATTAAACTTAAAACCGCAAGACTTAGCACTGCTCTTTTAAATGAATTAAAATTTTTTCCCAAATCATTGCTTATCATTCTTTCGATTTTGTGATGTAATGTTTTCATGACAACTTTTTTTAATGTGCTCATAATAAGCTATTCACATGTAACGAGTTCATTGTTAATATATTGTTAAGACTAAGAGTTTAACAAAAGGTTTAATCATTGAAAAAAATTATTCATTTTTCCATTGAATTATGTGTTCTGAACCACGGTAATAGGATGTTTCCTTTGCATAACCATCTAGAATGAAACTTAGTATTTAGTACCATCAATTTCTTTAATTTACGCCACCCTTATGACATGAAAACAGTTTCTAGTAAGGTATTTATCGTTCTTAAAAAAATGGTATAATCTATTTTCAGCTTAAAACAGGATGCATATAATTTTTAGCACTTAAAAAGTAAATTGAAAAACATGTCCCTTTACCGACTTCACTTTCTACTTCCACTTTGCCGCCAATACTTTCTATATGGTTTTTGGTAATGTACAACCCTACACCTCTAGAATCATGATGTTCATGAAAAGTACCATTTAATGTAAACAATTTATCACTATGAGTGTTTAGATCAATGCCCAAACCATTGTCTTTTATCTTAAGAACCAAATATTCATCTTTCAAAGCACTCGTAAGCTCAATAATTGGTAATCTTTTCTCTGACTTATATTTTATGGCATTGGTTAGAAAATTTAAAATAATGCTATCCAAGTAAGCTTCTATACCCAAAATTTTCAAGTCTTTATCAACATTATTGATAATTGTACCATTTTCCTTTTTTACCAAGGCACTTACGTTATATATAGAATTCTCTACGTATTGGTAAAGTGATAACTGATTTAGCGCATTAAATTTCTTTGGTTTATCTAGTCTAATTAAATTCAAATGGTTAAGGGTTTCATTAAGATTAGACAATGAGTCCTTCAGCATCTTATAATTTTCATTCGAAATTAAGATGTCCTCTAATTCTTCTTCCAAAAATTCTGTAATAGAACTCAAATTACCAGCATGTGTCCTGATATCATGGGTGGCAATGTGTGCGAAATCCTTTAGCTTTTCATTTTGACCTTTAATAACATTCATTAAAAATTCCATGTGCCAGGTCGCCGATTTCTGCTCAGAAATATCTGTTATCTGTGAAATAAAATAGATAGGTTCATCAGTTTCGTCTCTCACTAAAGAAACCGATAGCAAGGCCCAAACCACATAGCCTTTTTTATGGAAATAACGTTTTTCAATTTGATAATTATTTATTTCCCCATCTATGAGTTGCTGCATAGATTTTAAATCCAGCTCCAAATCATCACGATGTGTTATATCCTGAAAACTCATTTGGTAAAATTCCTCCTTTGTATAACCCAATAAGTCCAGTACACTTTGATTCGCCTTTATCCATTTGCCTTTAGGACTAACAATTGCGATTCCACCATTGGCATATTTAAAAATGTTCTGAAAAAGTTTATTTTTATATAATTCAATTTGTTTTGGCATAGAAAGGATTCAAGTTAACATTCAAAAATAATTAAGATCAATAGGTACTATTAGCTCAAATGCATATAATTTTACAACTTTTAACCAAATACATCTGAGCGATGGTGCACTTTTTAAGCTTTCTTAAAACAGATAGAAAATTCGGTTCCAACATCAACCTCACTTTTCACTTCTATTTTTCCGCCTAACGATTCAATGTGATTTTTTGTTATAAAAAGCCCTATACCAATAGCATCTTTGTTATTATGGAAGGTTTTATACATTTGAAAAAGGGTGTCTCCAAATTTATCTAAATCTATACCAAGACCATTATCTTTAATAGTGAGTACCACAAAATCATCCTGAATAATAGATCTTAGTTCAATAATGAGCCTTCTTTTGTCTGATTTATATTTTATGGCATTGGTAAGAAAATTAAGAATGATACTATCGAGGTATGCTGGAATGCCTTTTATACAGACATCTTCATCAATTTCATTATATATTATGGCTTCTGCATTCTGCGCTAATGCAATAATATTATAGGTCGCTTTTTCCGCAAAGTCATAAAGATTAAGGGATTCCATTTTAGAATCTTCAATTTCCTTAATTCTTGCCACCTCGGTTAAATGAGATACTGTTTCTTGTAAATTTTCAATAGCCGTTTTCAATAATTGAAAATTCTCATTCTGGCTTAAATTAGAGTAATCCTCTTCTAGAAAGTCAGTTAAAGATGATAAATTACCAGAATGCGACCTTAAATTATGGGTCACAATGTTGGCAAAAGACGTCAACCGCTCATTTTGTTCTTTTGCGACCCTTAACATCAGCTTTAGTTTATCCTGACTTTTTTGGCGATTGGTCACATCGTTAAATTGCCAAATCATGTGAGGCCTACCTTCCTTAAAGTAAACTAAGGACACTGAAATCAACATCCAAATAATGGAACCATCTTTATGAAAATAACGCTGTTTTACACGGTATTTGTCAATATCCCCATTGATAAGTTTTTCAAATTTTTCTTCGTGAACCGCAAGATCTTCGGCATAGACAATATTATTAATGTCCATATTGAAGAGTTCCCATCTTGTATATCCAAAAATTTCGCAGACGCTCTCGTTGACTTTTAACCAATTTCCGTCTAAATTGACAATAGCAATGCCATTGTAGGTATTATTAAATGTGCGCTCTAAAACGTCGTAAGCGTTAGAGAAATTCCGCAGATGATTTGACACTTTCATTTGGTTAGAATTACAAGGATTAATCTACTGAAAGCTATTATTTAGTAAGGGTAAACTGAATTAAATTATGGTTACTATTGTATTTAACATCAAAAAGTTACGAAAAAAAACCCAAATCACAAAAAAACACTATATTTGCCGCTCGAAAGAAAGGCTTTCGTGTACATAAAAATCATTTACAATAATATTAGCATGTATTTAGATCAAAAGGAAAAGGAAAAACTTTTCAAAAAACACGGTAAAGATGCAAAGGACACTGGATCTGCAGAAGGACAGATTGCATTATTTACAGCAAGAATCAATCACTTAACTGAGCACTTAAAGAATAATCGCAAAGATTATAATACGGAGCGTTCATTAGTAAAATTAGTTGGTAAACGTAGATCATTACTAGACTACTTAACTAAGAAAGATGTCTTAAGATATCGTGCAATAGTGAAAGAATTAGGATTAAGAAAATAATCTCAATAAAAAGACCACGCCTAACAGCGTGGTTTTTTGATAAATACAAAGAAACTTCGGTCACTGAGCGAAGTCGAAGTGAAATAACGCAAACGAAAGCGTCTAAAATTCGAATTTAAAATTAAGCAGGTCCTGAAACACCTGGCTGCCGACAGGCAGGAAATCAGGACAATGGTTTTTCATTGGTCACGACTTAAGAGGTCACACAACAACTACACACAACAACACAACCCTGTCCGTCCAGTTAGGCGGAGACCATTGTTTAACAGAATTTTTGGTGGCTGAGCGTAGTCGAAGTCCCGGAAAAATTCAAGAATTAAAAAATTTATGATTCCAAAAGTTTTTAGAGAGGTCATTGACCTAGGAGACGGTAGAGAAATTTCTATCGAAACCGGAAAATTAGCAAAACAAGCGCATGGTAGCGTTGTGGTGCAGTCTGGAAAATGTATGTTATTATGTACAGTAGTTTCCAATTACGAACAAAAAGATCTTGATTTTCTTCCTTTAACGGTAGATTACAGGGAAAAATTTGCAGCGGCTGGGCGTTATCCTGGTGGTTTCTTTAAAAGAGAAGCAAGACCAAGTGACGGCGAAGTATTAACGATGCGTTTAGTGGATCGTGTTTTACGTCCATTATTCCCAAAAGATTATCACTCAGAAACACAAGTGATGATTCAATTAATGTCTCATGATGATGACGTTATGCCAGATGCCATGGCAGGATTAGCTGCTTCTGCTGCTATCCAATTATCAGATTTTCCATTTGAATGTGCCATTTCTGAAGCAAGAGTTGGCCGTGTGAATGGCGAATTTATCATTAACCCAACACGTTCGCAATTAGAAGAGTCTGATATCGATATGATGATCGGAGCTTCTGCGGATTCCGTAATGATGGTTGAAGGTGAAATGGATGAGATTTCTGAAGAAGAAATGACAGAAGCCATTAAGTTTGCGCATGAAGCTATTAAAGTACAATGTGCTGCACAATTGAGATTGGCTGAAGCTTTCGGTAAGAAAGAAACACGTGAGTATCCTGAAGAACGATCAGACGAGGATTTGGCTAATAAAATTCATGATATGGCTTACGATAAGGTATATGCCATAGCAAAAGCGGGATCATCGAAACACGAAAGAAGTGCTGCCTTTTCTGAAATCAAAGAAGAAATCAAAGCCACTTTTTCTGAAGAAGAATTAGAGGACTTTGGTGGTTTGGTTTCAAAATATTATCGTGCTGCCGAAAAAGCGGCTATTAGAGACTTGACCTTAAATGAAGGCCAACGTTTAGACGGAAGAAAAACCGACGAGATTAGACCGATATGGTGTGAGGTCGATTATTTACCATCTGTTCATGGTTCTTCAATATTTACACGTGGAGAAACTCAAGCTTTAGCAACCGTAACTTTAGGAACATCTAGGGATGCCAATCAAGTAGACATGCCATCTTACGAAGGTGAAGAGCGTTTCTATTTACATTATAACTTCCCTCCTTTTTGTACAGGTGAAGCAAGACCCATCCGTGGCACCTCTCGTAGAGAAGTTGGTCATGGTAACTTAGCACAACGCGCCTTAAAAGGTATGATTCCTGAGGATTGTCCTTATACCGTACGTGTGGTTTCTGAAGTATTGGAATCTAACGGTTCGTCTTCTATGGCAACAGTTTGTTCTGGTACAATGGCATTGATGGATGCTGGTGTGCAAATGAAAAAACCAGTTTCTGGTATTGCTATGGGATTAATTTCTGATGGAGATTCTGGAAAATACGCGGTATTGTCCGATATTTTAGGTGATGAAGATCATTTAGGCGATATGGACTTTAAAGTGACTGGTACTGCAGACGGTATTACCGCTTGTCAAATGGATATTAAAGTAAAAGGATTATCATACGAGATTTTAGTGAATGCATTAAAGCAAGCACGTAATGGTCGTTTACATATCTTAGAGAAGTTAACGGATACTATTGCTAAGCCAAACGCTGAAGTAAAAGAACATGCGCCAACAATGGTAACCAGAAGAATTCCAAATGAATTTATTGGAGCCTTGATTGGGCCTGGTGGAAAAGTGATTCAAGAAATGCAAAAGGAAACTGAGACCACTATCGTTATTAACGAAGATCCAGTAACTGAAGAAGGTATTGTTGAAATTTTAGGTGTTGGTAAAAAAGGTATTGAGGCTGTAATGGCAAAAATAGATGCCATTTTATTTAAGCCTGAAGTGGGTAGCATTTACGAAGTAAAAGTGATCAAAATGTTAGATTTTGGCGCTGTTGTTGAGTATATGGATGCTCCAGGAAACGAAGTACTATTGCACGTATCTGAATTAGCTTGGGAACGTACAGAAAATGTATCTGATGTGGTAAACATGGGCGATGTGTTTGATGTAAAATACTTCGGCATTGATTCTAGAACGCGTAAGGAAAAAGTATCCCGTAAGGCGATTTTACCAAAACCAGAAGGTTTCAAGGAAAGACCACCAAGAGACAATAACAGTCGTGGTGGACGTGATAACAACAGAGGAAGAGACAATCGCGGACGTGATAACCGACGTGATGATCGTAAGCCTAGACAAGACAAAAAAGAGGATTAATCTTCTTTAAGTTATATAACCCTAAAGTCCAACAGTAATGTTGGGCTTTTTTTATGTTCTTTATTGAAAATTCAAAAGACGGTAAATGCAGTCAATACTCTATAGGTGTAATTTTAATAAGAATTGGAAAAGCAGAGGGAATTACTAAAATAGTTAATCGCATAGGTGTATCACAGAACGATTTAGGGTAAATAGTAGTCCATTGGATAATACCATTAAAAAATACCTAATTCCGCAATCACAACTATCACAATAAATATTAATAGCTCTTTTGAGACATCTATAATATGTTTTAATAATTTCTTAAACATTGTGTTTAACGTTTTGGGGGCAGTTGAAAGTCTGCGTGGACTTTTGTAAGTAGGCTTAAACTAGCAATGAATTATATACGGTGTTCGCACAAGTTATTTATTCATCTCTAACTATTAAAGTCCAAATTTTTTTCATATTAAAACTCCGTTTAGATGTTCCAATCAAAATTACAGGAAAAGAAACAGATGCTAAAATTCCTGCAAATTCAAGTGCTTCTTGCGCTTTTGCTCCGCCATCAAAAATCCAAATGAACGGTGTTGCAACTAAAGCTAATCCAGCTCCAACACCTATGTACCCGAAAGGTTCGAGCCATCTTCTGTTCTTAAACCTGTCTCTTTTTATTTTATGTATTGTTAATATATCTATATTATTTACAATTCCTTTGTTGTCCCTAATTGTCAAATTATTTTCGTCAAAGTCAATTAATGTTCCTCTGATTTTCCTTTTTTTAGACACAACCAAGACAATCGGACTATTGAGTTTTATTAATTCAACCTTGTTTCTTTTTTTATGAACTAATTCAATCGTTTTTTCCTGACCGAATACAGAAACAGATAAAAATAGAGTTGTAAAAATTAGAAGTAGTAATTTCATTCAAATCTTTTTTAGTGAAGTTGGTTATCAATTTGTGCCTAAGGGTGTTCGTGTATGATTTCGTTGCGTGTTTAAGCACTAAAGTTAGCAAATAAATCACAGATAGAATGTCCGCGAGTCCCGATAGCTATCGGGATTCGTCAGTAGGCTATAACTAGCAATTAATCTTATATGGTGTTACCACCAGTGCTTCCTTGCTTTCTGCTATTTTAATTTTGATTTCATTTTCTTTGTTAAAAAATAACCTCCAGTATGAGCTGCCTCTCCTCTAAACTCAATTAAACCACCATCCTTTAGTTGCTTGATATATCTTTCCATACTACTCTCAGGTAAACCCGTAGCTTCTTTGTAATCAGGAACTCTATTTCCTTCATTAACTGAAATAGCTGTTAATAGAATAGCTAATTTATCTTTAACTCTTTTAGTTCCTCCTTCAATAGCTCCTTCAATAGCTCCTTCAATAGCTCCTTCAATAGCTCCTTCAATAGCTCCTTCAGTAGTTCCTTTAGTAGTACCTTCAATAGCACCACCAAGTTTAACATCACTAAAGAAAGTTAACTTAACAGTCTGTTTTCCTATTTCCCAAATTGGTGCTTTTATACCAGCTTGTTTACAAGCATCTATAATCTTTAATGTTCCTCTACCTATCTTTTCAATATAACCTCTAAGAAAAACAATATGTGCTATATCAGGATTATATGGCATTGATAAATGGCTCTTCTTTAATTCGCTTTGTTTATAAGGAGATTTACCACTATTTGTAATTTCTAGTTTGTCATTATAAACAATAATTGATAAAGCACTTGAAACTAAACCATATTCTCTATGCACTAAAGCATTCATAACACCTTCACGTAAAGCTGCCATTGGAAAAACATAATCATCTGTTCTTTTCCAATTGTTGTTTTCAAATTTTCGGCTAAACGATAAATGCTTTTCAAAGAAATTTTGAATGGCTTCAATATTCTTAAATAAATTACCTTCTAGTAGTTGGTCATCTTTAAAAACATCGCCTGTTTTTCCGTGACCTAGAAAGGCAACACGAACTCTTACTTGTGGTATAAACCGTGATGGTTTTTTTGCAAATAGAACAACAGCTGCGTTGGTAAAATTTCCATTTTGGAAAAGTCCATAATACGAAAGAAATTCAAGTGGCTCTTTTTTTATGTCTTTCATTTTATTGTCAGACAATGCCGCATCCATAGTTTTTTGAATTTCTTCAAAATCCAAATCTTCCAACTCTACACCTAGTGCTGCTTGCCGTTCCCAATGAATTTCAGTTTCCTGTCTTTTATGAATAAGCTCAGAAATTTCTTTAGATGATGCCTGAATAGTTCTATCATTTCTGCGATAATAAATGCTACCGTTAAAAATGTATGGTTGCTTTGAACCCTCCCAAACTTTGATAAGCAATAATTGCTTGTCACTATAATTTTCAACTGAAACCATTACAGGTGCTTCAGGTACTAATTCTTTAATCAAGTATTGTTCAATTTCAAACTGCCATTTATTTGCATTTATAATTCCCTTAATTTCTTTATTGTCAGTAATGCCAATGAGTAACTGACCGCCTTCGTTATTTAAAAAACCACAAATAGTTTTACCAATAACATCTTTACGAACAACTTCCTTAAAATCAAGCTGTTCGCTTTCGCCTTGTTTTATCAGGTCTTTTATAAGTTGTTCTGTTTTCATTGAGCTGGATTGTTTAAAATAGCTAATTCACTTTCTACACGTTTAATATCACGGAATAAAGTTTCAACGTGTCTTAATGCTTCGTCTGGTCTAAAAAACTCTTGTACCCAATGATATTTCCGTTCTTCATAGGCTAAATTAATTTGAACTGCATCGTTATACATATCAATCACTTTAACACTATCCATTACAGAAGTGGATTTAATTTCAAAATCGTTTCGTTGAGTTTTGGCTACATCGGAAAACATATATTGAGCAAGCAGTTTTCGTGAGAAAGTCACAAAACTATGAGCAATAAATCTTCGTGGTTTGTCAATGGCAATAGCTCTTTGAAATTCTAAATGTGTAATTCCAGTGCTATACATCGGATTGATTATGCCAAAGAAAATATCACATTCAGCCACAGCAGCAATACAAGCATCTGTGTTGTTCATTCCTAAAGGTGGATGAAGAGTGCCGTATTCGGAATTGATAACGTGGTAACCGTAAGCGTTCAAAATACCGCAAATTTGCAAAAGCAAATCACGGTTTTGATAAACTGTTGAGGCTACCATAATATTTATTTTTTTCTTTTTTGCCATTCACTAATTTTTCGAAATCAAATTTATCGATTTTAAATCAAGTTAGATCTGTTTATCTACTTTTCGTTTATTTCTTGTTGTATTGCCTGTCTTTTAGCATTGGTGGTAACGTGATTGTGTATGATTTCGTTGCGTGTTTAAGCACTAAAGTTAGCAAATAAATCACAGATAGAATGTCCGCGAGGACTTTCGTAAGTAGGCTATAACTAGCAATGAATTATACATATCTTAGCTACTAGCCCAATTCAGCTCTTGCTTCTGCGGTCAATAGCAATGTCATTAGTTTTAAACTTTTAGAATCTTTAAATCCAAGCTCTTTTCGCATATCTCTAAGAAAACCGTCGGCATTGTTCAGAATAGCACTTGTGTTTCCTTTATTAATATCAAGATTGTCCTCATATTCAACGTACTTTTTAATTAAGTCTTCACTTCCCCAATTCATTAAACCTTTCTTGAAAAGAGCCATTTCATCAGTTGCTTTCTTTGTAAGGCCATCTCGATTGTTCTTTACATTTTTAAAAATTTCAAAAAACGCATTATAAAAGTGTTCACAAACTTTTTGTTTTTCTTTTAATATGTGTAATTCATATTCTCTTTCTCGTGCCTTTTTATTATTTATGTTCACTGTCATTACCGAAGTAAATGCTGCAACTATTACTGCTACTATTCCAAGGACTGATATTTTTGATTCTAAATCATCGATGTAAAAAACACCCCAAATTGACAATGAAACTAAAATCAAAATTAGAATGAATAACCATATATTTATAAAGAAACTTTTCGTCATTTTTGTTGATGTTTTCTATTTATTAGAATTGTAAAATCTATAGGCTCTTTCAAAAATTCTGTTACCTAATTCAATTCCTTCCATTCCTACAAAATCATCCCAAGCAGAAGTTGGTGCAAACCAAACACATATGTTTTTAAAATCAGGAACGTTTTGTTGCTTTAGATCATATAATTCTTCTGAAAATGTTTTGTGAAATTCTTCTGCTGATAAAAAAACGCCTGAGTATCCACCACTATACTCAGCTACAAGTTTTTCTGCTGAATCTAAATCATCGAATAATTCAAATAGCTCGAATTTTTTCCATTCTTCGCTTTTCGATAATTTTTTCTTCCTTTTCCTGAATAATCTATTGAGCATTTTTTTCGGCTTGTAGCTAACTCGTTACATAAAAACTTTTGTTTATTATATCCCGTCATATTTCAGGGCTATCAAAACCTTTTTATAGTTTTTACAGGAGATAAAACTAAACAAAACAATCAAAACGTCTATACGTAAAGTTACGTATATTTTCATATAAATGAGATTAGTACTTTACTGTAGAATTGCTTCTACCCTATTATACAAGAAATAGGCTCGGAAACTCATATTAAAAAAACAGATATTTAACTCTCAAAATTAAATTCGTTTATTAGAAATATGTTCTCAGGTTTTAAATGGTTATCCTAGAATTATGAGCAAAAAGGAGCAGAAGCCAGTAGACAAGGCTAAAGACGAATTAAGGGTTTATGATGCAAGGAAAATTAATAGCTAGGATATCATCCTATGCGCCAGGGCGGAATGGACTTTACAATGGCATACAAATGATGTCAAATGATTATTGGTTCAGAACAGAACTCGGTAATGGCCGGACCTTTTCTGGGCATTTCTCATTAAAAAGATAATAAACCAAATTAAAAATGGAAATCACGTGATTAATCATGGACTAGTGACCGAAAATAGAATTGAAACTAAATAGGTCTCAATTTATGAAATCGAAAACGGATTAATAAACGGATTAATAAAAAGTGTACGGTTTGTTAGAGACTAACAAGTACAAAGAAAAACCACCGCCAACACCCCAACATATTGAACCTAAGATGTTCGTACTATTTATTACCCAGTTGGTAAACCATAGAATAGTTTTCCATCAATCCTAATTGCTTCTTATAATTATCCATTTTATAATCTATAGTTATTTTCTTTCTACTGGATCCTATAAGTGCGCCAATTATGCCACTGGGAATGCACGCAACAATGCCTCCTGCAGTAGCTTTCTCTTCCTTAGTTAAACTAAACCAGCCTGCATCATCATCTCCGTCGGACAAACCTATAACGTAGCCCATAGTAGCACCTGCCAATCCTGCTATTAACGAGGCCTTAGCCACTGATCCTCGTTTTCTTATTTTAATGATATTAATTTTCTCTGCAGGTACAAACACAAGGGTTTTCAAATCAATTTTTTTTGTTTTACTAATTGTAATGCCGTTTTCGTCCACATCATAAAAAAAACCTTTTACCTTCTCAGTATCCGTATGTACCCATACTTTATATAAAGCAACTTTGTTATTAGATTTACTCTGCTCTTGTCCATAAGATGCGACCGAAAAAAATAAAACTATAAAAATTTTTAATGCTAAAGTTTTCATGATTAATTGTGATTTTAGAGCAAGACCAACCCAGTAAAGTTCTAACTGTATTAAGATTAATTAAATATGCAGTATTTGATGTTATGTGTTTTAAACTAAGTGCATTATTTTAATCATATAAAACCCTTCAATTAGAAAACATTTGACACAAAACATAACTTGTGTCTAAAGTAGTATCTAGTCTAGAATTGGTATCCGAAATTCTCTTTAGAACCAGAAATAGGACATAGAAACAATGTTTATTAATAATTTAAAATCTACTACGATACGACGTTGGCGTTTCTGAAGTAAACTTTTTAAAAGCGGCATAAAATGTGGATTTAGAATTAAACCCACATTCTAAACCAATAGCCACAATGGTATATTGTTTAAATTCATCACTCAGCAATAGTTTTTTGGCTTGTTGAACCCGAAGCGAATTAATAAAATCCGAAAAATTATAGGCGCTATACGTGTTAATCACCTTAGATAGATGACTATTACTAATATTCAATTCTTCAGAAAGTAGGTCCAAGCTAAAAACTGGATCTAAAAATCGTTTGTTGTTAACCACATAATTTTTAATGGTTTCAAAATCTGCTCTATGTTTTTCTTCGAGTTTATCATTTTGTTTTTCAACTGAAATTACAAACAGGGTATTGGGTTCTCGGTTTTCAATTTGCCTTCGGATATGGATTCTATCATTGGTTGTTTTTGAATTAATCAACCCTTGATATCCCAGCCAATAAATTAGTATAGAATAGATGATTTTTAAGGGATCATAAAGCCATGCCTCCCGAGTAAAATAATAAATTACAACCGTAATTATCCATAAAACCATAATGCCTACACCAACCTTCAAGATGATTTTTACCCATTGAATATCATCAAATGACGCAATTTTGGATAACGCGTTTTTATCAAAGAACACCAACCTTATAATATGATAGAATATAAAAACGGCGTAAACTGCATTGCAAATTTCTTCCATGATAATATACTCACTAAAACGCAATTCAAAATCCTTACTAAACAGCATTAAACCAATTCTAATAAGGATTTCAATACCAAAAATCAGCAATGTGAATTTTAAATAGTTAGGATATTCGTCTTTAATTTTAAGGTAATAGATTAAAAAGACATAAAAGAAAGGCACTATTAAAAAATGCCAAGGAACAGCTAAGTAGATATAAAGAATTACACCAGATAAGTAATTTCCGTCATATACAAATTCCCTTATATTGTTTAGCGACAGACACAGCACTACGATGTTTAAGTACTTTATGGAAATATTAATTTTTTTTCTATTAAGAAAGACAAAAGCATTGAACACAAAACCCTGAACGATACCTATCAGAATGATTAACCGGATTATGATGTCATAATTCATGGTTTCAAAAACTGTTAATGGTTTAAAAATGAGTTTTTTAAACATTGAAGATAAGCAATTATAAATTGCTAAATCATTAAAATACTAATCCTGTATATTTTATCATATTGATTTTTAATCATTCAACTTCCTAATGTTAAATAAAAACAAAAAAGAATCTAAACTTAAAAAGCCAACGTACATCTGTTTTAATTAATCACTATAACAAAAATCTTACAAATAAAATATATGGCATCAAAAACAAATTCCTCAAATTCACTCCTATCAGCCTCAAAAAGCAGATCCAAAAAAATCTCAAATGGCATCCATTTATTTTTAAACAGTAAATCAAAAACAGAAAGCTCTCAAAATAAAATCGTATTATTCAGCTCGTTTTTACTTTTAGTTATCGGTATTTATTTTCTTTCTGTTTTTTACAGTGATCTTGAACAATTCCGTGCCGCTAAAGCAAGCACAACTCTAGGTTATACTTTTATCCTTTTGGCAACTGGCCTATTTGCTTTTAAAGCATCTTTCTTTTTTTATAAAGCTTACAATTACTTTAAATACAAGCCCATTGATTCCGTTTCGGATGAAGAGCTTCCAACCGTTACTGTAATCGTACCTGCTTATAACGAAGGAAAGCAAGTTTGGGATACCTTAATGAGCTTAGCGGATAGCAATTACCCAGAACATAAACTTCAAGTGATATCTATCGATGATGGCAGTAAGGACGATACTTGGACTTGGATGCTAGATGCAAAGGCTAAATTAGGTAATCGTTTAGAAATATATCAACAACCTAAAAACCAAGGAAAACGTCACGCGCTTTATCGCGGATTTAATTTAGGAACAGGAGAAATTTACGTAACCGTAGATAGTGATTCCATCGTTACCGAGGACACCCTTAGAAATTTAGTAAGTCCTTTTATAAAAGACGAAGAATGTGGCGCTGTTGCAGGAAACATCAGGGTTTTAAACAACAAAAATGAAATGCTTCCTAAAATGTTGGATGTAAGTTTTGTAATGAGTTTTGAGTTTGTGCGTTCTGCAGAAAGTTATTTGAATTCTGTAATGTGCACGCCAGGAGCTTTAGCAGCTTACAGAAGTACTGCAGTACACAACTGTTTGCCACAATGGATCAACCAAACCTTCATGGGAAAAGCATCGGATATTGGAGAGGATAGAGCCATGACCAATATGATATTGAAACAAGGTAAGCACGTTTTATTTCAAAAGAACGCTGTAGCATACACCAACGTACCAGACCAATATATGGGTCTGTATAAAATGTTTATTCGCTGGGGAAGAAGCAATGTAAGAGAGAATCTTGAAATGGGAAAATATGTATTCACCAATTTTAGAGCAAAAGGAAAAACAGGGACGCGAATCTTATTTATTAGCCAATTTTTGAAGATATTAATGAGCTATCCATTACTGATCTCTATGTTATTCTTTGTACTGGTGCATCCTTTATTATTTTTAGGGTCCACATTGGTCAGTATTTTAATCGTATCAACATTTTCAGTCTTGTTTTTTGCAAGTCAATATAAAACCACAGAAGGTATTTGGGCTTATTCTTATAGCATCCTATACACATTCGCTTTATTCTGGATTACACCTTATGCCATTGCAACGGCCAGCAGAAGAGGTTGGTTAACGCGTGAGTTGAAATAAATTAAGCAAATAAATTTTAAAGCATTTTATTAAAACCTATCAAAATTGAATTTGATAGGTTTTTTATTGAAACCACACATTTTGTCACCGACAGCCTGTCAGTTGAACAACAGTTATTAAATTTCCAGATTTAATTTTTCTTAAATAAATCTTAAAGAAGCCATTAGTTCATCAATAAATTGCGCAAATATTTCACAATATCATAATTCTCAAAATCAATATTCTATTTGGGCACTTCCGTACAGTCCTTGCGGTTAATAGAGTGATTTAAATTATATAAAAATGAGAGTATTAGTAATTGGCGCAGGAAATATGGGTTTAACCTACGCAGAAGGTATGGCGGAATCGTCATTACTCAGTAGGCATAAACTAAGAATTTTTGATACTGACCCCATAAAAATTGAAAGTCTTAGCAAGGATGTTAGATTCAAAGTACTGTATGCTTTAAATGACTGCTTACCAAAGGCAGATATTGTATTTATAGCCGTAAAACCATACCACAGCGATAGTTTGTTCGACGCTATGAAATCGATGATAAACGATCATCAAATTTTTGTGTCGCTAATGGCGGGTGTGACTATAGATACCATTCAACAAAAGTTGGGTGCTAAAAAAGTTATTAGAACTATGCCTAACTTACCAGCACAAGTTGGTAAAGGTGTCACATCTTATACAGAATCTAAAGAAGTTTCTAAAGTTGAACTTATTACGGTAAGGAATCTTCTGGATACCACAGGAACTTCCATTCATGTTAACACTGAAAATTTTATCGATGCCTCAACAGGAATTTCAGGAAGTGGTCCAGCTTACGTCTTTTATTTTATGCAATCTATGCTTGAAGCAGCTCAAAAAATGGGCTTTTCAGAAGACGATTCAAAAATATTGGTAAGTAGCACCTTTGAAGGTGCCATAGAACTCTTCAACCAAAATGATATTTCACCAAAGTCATGGATAAAGAAAGTCGCCTCAAAAGGAGGTACAACCCAAGCTGCAATTGATTCTATGGAAGATAATAATGTAAAACAACTCATCCAAGATGCGGCCTACGCAGCATTTGACAGAGCGGTGGAGTTAGGTAAAGAAGACTAAAAACAGGATGTGGTTGATTCGTCAAAATATCGAAACAGCCCAATAACTCAATAATTCAAATTACAGACAATAACCAAAGTTGCAGGAACAAAGATTTAAGTTTTCAAAATCTGCAACTTGACACTAAAAATTATGAATAGAGAAATAAAGCGTGTGGTCGTAAAAGTAGGGACCAACGTACTTACAAACAAAGACAATAGAATATTAGGCCCAGTGCTACGAGAGTTGGTAAGACAAATTGCCGTATTGTATGAAGAAGACATTATGGTAGTATTAGTATCATCTGGCTCTGCAATTGCAGGAATGGAAGTCTTGGGAGATACCGATATAAAAGATAAATCTGTGAGGAGACAAGTCTATTCGGCCGTGGGTCAACCAAGGATGATGCGACATTATTATAGTATTTTCCACGATTATGGAATGCGATGTGCCCAAATCTTAGCCACAAAACGTGATTTTGATCCAGGAAAACACAGACGAAACATGATCAATTGTTATGAAGGTTTACTGTCCGAAGGCGTAATTCCTATTGCTAACGAAGATGACGCGGTTTCATTATCCATGTCCATGTTCTCAGATAATGATGAGCTGGCCAGTTTAGTTGCTGAACTCTTGGATGCAGACCGACTGATTATTCTTTCTGATACAGATGGTCTATTTACAGGACATCCAGATGATATAAATTCCAAAATGATTCATGAAGTTAAGACCCATCATAATGTTGAAAAATACGTTCAAGCTTCCATTAAAAAAGAAGGTGAAGGCCGAGGTGGAATGGCTTCAAAACTAAAAATCGCCAAAGGAACGGCCAATAAGAATATCCCAACTTACATTGCCAACGGCAAACGTGAAAATGTAATTATCGATATCATTAACAATAAAGAAGTGGGTACGAAATTTATTAGTGCCTAAAATAAACTTCAATAAAAACCATACACATGAAATTATTACAAACAGACATAAAAAACAAGGTCCTGAAATCCATGATAAAGATTTTAGGTCGTGAAAGAAAAGCTATTATCGAAGCCAACAAAAAAGATTTGGAGGCTTTTACAAAAGAAGACCAAGCCCTTTATGACCGCTTGATTGTGAATGATAAAAAAGTAGATGAAATGATTGCTGCGGTCGAAGCCGTAATGGATCAACATGATCCTGTTGGTCAGGAAATATCTAACCGTACTTTAAAAAACGGTTTAAACATTGTAAACACAACGGCACCTTTTGGTACTATCCTTATTATATATGAATCGCGACCAGATGTTACCATTGAAGCTGCAGTTTTAGCGTTTAAAGCCAATAATAAAATTTTATTAAAAGGTGGAAAGGAAGCCTTGAATAGTAATCTTATTCTTGAAAAATGCTGGCACGAAGCGTTAGAGGAAAACGGATTGTCCAAAGATTGGATTAAACTGTTGCACTTAAAGCGTGAAGAGACCCAAGAATTTCTAAAAAACCCAACCGAGCCTCTAGATTTAATCGTCCCTCGTGGTGGAGAACGGTTAATCAACTTTGTCAAAACGCATGCTACCTGCGCTGTTTTGGTTAGTGGACGCGGCAACAACTTTTTATACGTTTCAGAACACGCGGATTGGAGTAAAGCTGTCAATGTGATCATTAATGCAAAAACAGATAAGATTTCCGGTTGTAATGCTTTAGACAAGGTGTTGATCAATAAAAATCTTCCTGAATATGAGACGAAACTAAAAATGCTTCAGCAAAAACTAGAAAAACATCAGGTTGAAATTATAGTAGATGACAAGATCTCTGATATTTTATCCCAAAAAGAAACCGTTTCAGATATTGATATATGGTACGAAGAATTTTTAGCCTTAAAATTATTGATTGGTGAAGTGGAATCCTTGGATGAGGCCATTGACGCTATCAATAAATATTCTGGTAAACATTCGGCTGCCATTATTACTGAAGATAATAATGAAGCGATGCAATTTATGCACAACGTGGATAGTGCTGCCGTTTACCATAATGCTTCTACTCGATTTACGGACGGAGGACAAATGGGCGTTGGCGCAGAATTAGCCATTAGTACTGACAAATTGCACCATCGAGGCCCATTGGGTTTAAACCAATTGGTGACCAATAAATATTATGTTTATGGCGATGGACAAGTTCGCGTATAGTATCTGTCGTTAGCAGATTGAATCAAGATTAAGAACCATATGACATGAATGGATTTGGAAGTCTTTTGATTTTTTCGATGTGTATGAAATAACAAAAATTACTTCACCTTTGAAATTTTAAAAATTTACGATCAAAAATTTGGATATCTCAATTAAAATCCTTATAATATAGGTTATGATAACACAAGACAAAGAGAAGTACGCAGAAGAGTTAAATCAGTCCATTTCCTATCTCGAAAATTTAGGATACTCGAACATTAAAGCTGATATCGAAGGCTATGAAACACCAAAATCCTATCACAAAAAAGGTAGTGATATTGATGTCACACCAGATATCGTAGCTGAAAAAGAAGGTAGAAAACACATTTTCGATTTAAGCTTAAAATCGAAGAAACCAAGATTACTAAAATCTAAGTGGTTGTTTCTAAACACTTTGAGCCAGATTAAATCTTATCGATTTAGGTTAATCAC
This sequence comes from Winogradskyella forsetii, assembly GCF_013394595.1. GTDB lineage: Bacteria > Bacteroidota > Bacteroidia > Flavobacteriales > Flavobacteriaceae > Winogradskyella > Winogradskyella forsetii. Next base: position 659,756 of record NZ_CP053348.1, on the reverse strand, counting down.
CAAACGTGGCCATTATAAATTTACTAATGAAACGGTAGATGCCATCAACCTAGATTCTGTAAAGCAGATGAAATTCTAAAAATTTTATTATTATTGTGTAACATTTAGTTGCTTTCTTACGTATAATAAAAGCAACATGATGTTGTAAATTGCACAAATCTTAAAATTAAAATGAGACAACTTAAAATTACCAAGCAGGTTACCAATAGGGAAACTGCATCCTTAGACAAGTATCTTCAAGAAATTGGTAAGGTAGATCTTATTACCGCGGACGAAGAGGTAGAATTAGCACAACGCATCAAAGCTGGTGACCAGTTGGCTTTGGAGAAATTAACTAAAGCGAACCTACGTTTTGTGGTTTCTGTTGCCAAGCAATACCAAAATCAAGGGTTGACATTACCAGATTTGATTAATGAAGGTAATTTAGGTTTAATTAAAGCCGCACAACGTTTTGATGAAACCCGTGGTTTTAAATTTATATCTTATGCCGTTTGGTGGATTAGACAATCCATTTTACAAGCCTTAGCAGAACAATCCCGAATAGTGCGTTTACCGCTAAACAAGATTGGCTCTATTAATAAAATCAACAAGACTTTTGCCTTTTTAGAGCAAAGTCATGAGCGACCACCTTCTGCAGAAGAAATCGCAAAAGAATTAGACATGACGATTAATGATGTCAAGGAATCTTTAAAAAATTCTGGTCGTCACGTCAGTATGGATGCACCCTTAGTTGAAGGTGAAGATTCAAACCTATACGATGTTTTACGTAGTGGTGAATCGCCAAATCCTGATAAAGATTTATTACACGAATCGTTACGAACTGAAATTGAACGTGCTCTAGAAACCCTAACACCACGTGAAGCTGATGTGATTCGTTTATACTTTGGTTTAGGCAATCAACACCCAATGACTTTAGAGGAAATTGGCGAGACTTTCGATTTAACGCGTGAACGTGTAAGACAAATAAAAGAAAAAGCAATCAGACGTTTAAAGCATACGTCTAGAAGTAAAATATTAAAGACCTATTTAGGTTAGTTTGGACTACGCTCAACTTCCGAGCTATTAAGTTAAAATAAATATTAGGTCATTGAGCGAAGCCGAAATGACATTTTAAGCTATATTTAGGTTAACTTCAACTTCGCTTAATTACCTACAAAATTGTAAGTATTGAGCATCATAAGCGACTAATCTAATAATGATAACAACAGTTACAAACATAACTGTTCGTTTTTTGATTGATGAAAGAACCCACGGCTGATTACCGTGGGTTCACTTTTTATCCCACCTTAAACTTTCGTGCTTCATGCTTCATGCTTCGTGCTTCGTGCTTCGTGCTTCGTGCTTCGTGCTTCGTGCTTCGTGCTTCGTGCTTCGTGCTTCGTGCTTCGTGCTTCGTGCTTCGTGCTTCGTGCTTCGTGCTTCGTGCTTAAAAAGCTAAAAAACCTTTCAATCACTTTTGATCATTAATTTCATAATTTATTTACCTTTGCTGAAATCTAAAAAGAACTACATTTAATGGCTTCAAAATTAATTGCTCCTTCAATGCTTGCTTCCGATTTTGGCAATCTTCAACGTGATACAGAAATGGTAAACAATAGCGATGCGGACTGGTTTCATATTGACGTTATGGACGGCCATTTTGTACCTAACATATCGTATGGAATGCCTGTTATTTCTGCTATTAAGAAACATGCACGAAAACCTTTGGATGTTCATTTAATGATTGAAAAACCTGAGCGCTATATTGAAGAATTCGCAAAAGTAGGGGCAGATATTATAACGGTTCATTATGAATCTACTGTTCATTTGCACCGTACTTTGAGGCAGATTAAAGATGCAGGCTGCAAAGCTGGAATTGTGCTTAATATTACGACACCTCTGAACGTTTTAGAAGATATTCTGCCTGAATGTTATATGATCTTATTAATGTCAATTAATCCTGGATTTGGTGGGCAAAAGTTTGAAGAGGTGACCTATAAACGAATAACAAACCTTCGAAAAATGATCAATGACCAAGGTTTAGATACTCGTATAGAAGTTGATGGAGGCGTCACAAATAAAAACATCAAAAAACTGGTTGATGCTGGCGCAGATACTTTCGTAGCTGGCAGCCATGTCTTTAAAAGTGAGAATCCGACGGCGACCATCAAAACCCTGAAAGATATAGCTAATTCTTAAAACAGATGCTCACCTTGGATTATAATTGTTTCAACAAATAATTGATTAAATCCGTGGTCGTAACAATGCCAACCAACAAACCGTTATCTACAACTGGTAACGCGTGAAACTCTTGTGTGGCCAATATTTTAGCAACATCTTTAATCGACGTATCAGAAGTTACTGTAACCACATTTTTAACCATCACTTGGTCAATGGTAAACATATTATAGACTAAGGTATCGACTTCCGTTTCGGTGTCATCAACAGCATCCGCAAAGCTTATCCTTAAAAGATCAGTATAGCTTAAGATCCCAATAACAACCTCCTCTTTAACCACAGGAATATGTCTAATTTTATGTCTTTTGAATAATAATTCTGCCCTTTCTAGATCATCGTCTCTATGGAGTGCAATGATATTGGTTGACATTAGTGTAGAAATTGGTTCTAGAGTTCTCATGACTTTTGGTTTTATAATTCCCTAATAAAAGTAAATCATAAAACACTTAAAAATCATGACATATATCACCTAATCAAAAAACTGAATAATAAATACAATTATTCTTTATCACTGTACCCGTAATTATAACCGTAATTATAACCATAACCGTTGGATTTATTGGTGTCTACACCATTAATGACGTATGCCATGTTTTTCAATTTCCCGGATTCGAATAAATCTCTCGAAAATTTTAAGAGATTTTTCTCCGTGTAATTAGCACGTGCCAAATATATGGTGGCATCTGCCAACTGTGAAATCAACATAGTATCGGTCACTAAAATTGTAGGTGCTGTATCTACCACTATGTAATCGTATTCTTCCTTCGCCTCTTCAATCAGCTTTTTAAAACGTCCATTTGTCAATAAATGTGCTGGATTAGGTGGAATACTTCCAGACAAAATAATGTGATGGTTAGGGTGTTTATCGAAACCATTTATTAGGGCGTCTTTCCAATTATAATTGACATCATGAAGATAATTAGATAAACCTGATTTGTGTTTTTCCTCTTGAATATGTGTATGAATCTGCGGATTTCTTAAATCTGCACCAATTAATAAAACCTTCTTATTAATACTTGATAATGCTAAGGATAAATTAAGGCTAATATAGGTTTTACCCTCTCCTTTAATAGTAGAAGTGCAATAAATAATTTTCCCTTTTCCTTCATTATTAGATGGAAGAAGGTAATCAACATTAGAACTTAAAATCCGAAATGCTTCCGATAACGCGGAATTGTCTTCAGGATCCTTAAAAATAAGTTGATCGGTTTTTATTTTGGGAATCTCTCCGACAATAGGCACCTTGGAATTTAATTGAGTAATATCTTCTCTTCCTTTTATTTTAGTGTCTAGCAGCAAAAAGACATAAATGATACCAAATGGAACCGCTAAACCCATTACAATCGCCAATAAATAAGTGTTTTTAGAATTTGGCGAAATTGGAGTACCATTAGAAATGGCATACTCAACCACTTTTATGGATGGTTCCGTAATTGCTAGATTAATTGCCGATTCTTCTCTTTTTTGAAGGAGAAAAAGGTACAAACTTTGCTTAATTTCACGTTGTCTATTAATGTCAGTCATTGCTTTCTCCTTAGCAGGTAAACTATATACTTGAGAAGAAAATCGCTTATTCTTTCGCATTAATTGTGTTCTAGAAGCGCTCAATTGTTTAGAATAAGAATCAATGGAAGCTATAATATTGGATTTAACGTCTTTCAATTTAGAATTTAAAATAATGACGTTAGGATTATTTTCACCTGCACTAGTAATTAAATTATCACGCTCAAAAACGAGTGCATTGTAATTATCAACTAGGCCATTAATGCTTGTATTATCGATACCTATATTTGCTGGTAATAATCCTGAATCAGGGTTAGGGGTCTCAACGGTTTCTTTAAGAAGATTAGATATCATCAATTGCCTATCTATTTCAAATAATTCTTCTTCAGATAAGGTACGCTGAGTCATACCCAATTCTGCATCAGACTCTAAAGTAATTAAATTATTTTTTTGCTTATAATCCTTAATACCAACCTCTATAGAATCTAATTCCCTAGCTAATTTCGCAAATCGCTCATCAATGAATTCTATAGTTCGTCTAGAGACTTCCTGACGGTCATTAATGCCGTCGTCATTAAAAACTTCAATTAGGGTATTTAGAATACGTTCGTTTAAAGCCTTACTCTGACTGGTATAATTTAACTGGAGTAAATCACTGTTTTTACCCAGCATACTTATATTCACTCGTCCTTTTAAAGCATTGGTTACACTTTGAACTGAAGAAAACCTTACGATATAAGTCTTCCCACCAATTTCTCCAATACTCCTTCGGTTATCTAAACTTAACTCAAAAGGAAGATTATGATTGGATTTAGTGGTATCAAATTGCGGAAATACTAAGGTTTTTCCACTAGCTGATGACGTCACTTCAAATGCCTCAGGTTTTACATTAATTCTATATGCAGAACCATTATAAATACTATCGTTACTAATGGTCTTGATAATATTAAACGGTAAATGATTGATTTCTGTGGTAAGCACATTTCCCTCTTCATAAAATCGCATGGTTAAATCTAATCGATCTACTACATTTTCTATAATACGATAGGATTTAAGAATTTCAATCTCATTCTCAAGATTAATATTAGAACGATTAAATATAAACGCCGATGATGGCATTTCTAAACCCTTTGTTTTATTTAAAATTTTTATCTTAGCGGCGGCAGTATAAACCTTAGGCGTATATCTTAAATACATGTATGCACCAATAAATGCTAATATGGCGCCTAAAACGAACCAATACCAATACCTTAAGTATTTACGGAATTCGCCTTTGATAAACTCTCCCTGATCCCTATTTTTTTGGTAATTGTTTTCTTGAGCTTGATTCATTTTATTTTGTAATTAAAACTACGGTAGTAAACAGAATTGAAACTACGGAAAGTAAAGTACCTACGTTACCTATAAAACCAGCACTTTTAACTTTTGGGTTGTTAGGATCAACGATTATAGTATCATTTGGTTTAATAAAATTATAAGGCCCATTTAACCAATCTGCTGACGTTAAATCGATATGAGCTATGTGCTGGACTCCATTTTCAAAACGCATAATTTTTATATCCTCACGCTTACCATTAATAGTTAAATCACCTGCATAACCTAGAGCCTGTAACAATGTAATGTTCTGCTCTGTAAAAGTATAGGTTCCAGGGCCATTAACTTCACCTAAAATTGTGACCTTAGCATTTACTAGCCTCACCTCTACCGTAGGGTTCTTTAAGTGACCTTCATCTTCTAATTTTTTCTTAAGAAACTCAGAAAAATCTTGAGTTGTCATGTCTGCCACAGACAAGACACCTAAAATAGGAAAATTAATTGTCGATTTTTCAGACACTAAATAACCCTCCAACTGCATTAACTCTACACTAACACCAGAAGCACTGTTTGATGATTTATTATAAGGAATTGCAGATTCTGGTATCAATGCGCTAACGTTAATGCGCAGTACATCGTTTGGTTGGATTATAGAACTCGCATAAACAATCTCGTTGTTGTTATATTGATCTGCATCTTGTAAATAAAGAATTTCTTTTTTGCTTGTGCACGAAAATATTAGAGCGCAGCATAATAGACAATAAAAGTACTTTGACATTCGTAAGTATTTAGTAAAGCAACAAATATAAGTGCAATATTAGTTTTCACAAAGTATTTAGTTAAGGTAGACTATAAATTAGCTGCTAAGTTGAGACGATTTACTTATATTTCAACCAATCTATTATAAAGAATATAGAGAATAATAATGTACCTGAAGCTATTAAAATCAATAATTGCCAATGAATATCTATATTTTTACAAACAAAAGCAAGGAGAATTAATATGACATTAATACCAACTATAGTTAAAGTTGTTTTAACATGTGAAAACCCAACACTCAAAAACTTATGATGTAAGTGATTTCTATCTGCTGAAAAAGGACTGGTTTTATGTATCACAATTCTTATAAAGAAAATACGAAGCGTATCCAATAGCGGAAAAAATAAAACTGCTAAAGCTATTACAGGAGAAGACGTATGGAATAAACTTAAGGAGGAGCCCTCAGAGCTATCGATAAATCTTATGGCAAATACGGCTATAATAAACCCTAATATCATAGATCCAGTATCTCCCATAAACATTTTATTTCGTTTTGAGAAATTGTAATACAAAAAGGGCATTAGAGCACCAATAGCTGCGGCAGCTAAAACCACCATGCTAATATCTTTATAAATATAAAATATTAAACAGAAAGCAGCACATGCCATTAGAGCCAGCGTTCCTGCCAGCCCATCTATCCCATCAATAAGATTAAACGCATTGAGGATTAAGAGATAGACGAAAAGGGTAAAAATTACGGATAACCAATAGGGCATTATCGTTATGCCCATAATACCAGACAGTCCATGGATACGCGTATCTGTAAAGACAATTAATAACATTGCTGCCAAAATTTGGCCCGTAAATTTTTTACGCGGTGATAAAATTAAAATATCATCTTTTAGACCTAAAAAGAAAAGCAGAGTAATACTTCCTAAAATTAAGAGCAAACTCTTGGTATCTAAAGTCGCTCCTGTTATGGTTATCGCGACAACAATCCCAAGATACAAGCCAATGCCTCCTAAATTAGGCACTGTACCGGTATGACTACTTCGCTCTCCAGGTTTGTCCATTAGATTTTTAGCTATGGCAACATTAATGATTGCAGGATAACTAATGCATGACACAACAAATGATAAAGTAGCTGAAATTAAAGTAATCCAACCTATATAATTTAGTGGGTTAAAATTTTCAAGTAATTCTTTGACCATACTTACAATCTCGATTTATAATGTTTGGGCTACAAAGATGCATAAAATAACCATAACTACCTTCAACCGGATTTATGAAATCTTTCGAACGTTTATGATACAAACTGCTTTAATTTTGAAACATTTTTTATAAGTATAGTCTTCCAACTTCCAATTTCATTCGCATTAATAGCGCGGTAGTCCTCATTAGTTTTTTGAATAATATTCTTTAAACTTCTGTTACTGGCGCCGCCTACTCTCATTTTTACAATCGTTTTGGGTAGGTAATAAAATTTAAGTTGTGGTTGTTTAAATATACGTAAAATAAAATCGTAATCAGCCGCTATTTTATAAGAAAGATTAAACGTTCCGTATTTTTCGTAAATATCCTTTTTCAAATAAAGTGTTGGGTGTGCTGGCATCCAACCTTGGGTTAAAAGCTTTGGCCGGAATTGTTTACCTACCCAGTTTCTAATGACCTTATCCGTATTGTCAAAAGCTATATAATGAAGGTTACCATAAACACCATCCGCATTTTCATTTTTAAAAGTGTTAACAATAGTTTCAATAACATCATTATCTGCTAAAAAATCATCAGAATGTACCAAACCAATGATATCTCCTGTGGCTTTTTCAATGCCCTTATTCAAAGCATCATAAATACCCGTATCCTTAGCTGAACTGAATATGATTTGTGGATAGGCTTTAGACTTTTCTTTTATATAATTTAAAGTGCCATCACTAGAAACACCATCTATAACTATATACTCAATATTCTTATAGGTTTGATTAAGGACAGATTCCATACAAGTGTTTATGGTTGACTCGCTGTTGTATGTCGCCGTTATTAAAGAAACTTTCATTTTATGGTTGTTCAATTTTACGTGTTTTCACTCTAGTTGCTGGATTTCCACTATAAATACTGTAGGCCTCTAAATCCATGGTCGCTACGGATCCTAAGCTAAGAACCGCATGGCTATTTAAGGTAACACCAGGTGACACCATAGATTTAGCGCCGACCCAACTTCCCTCTTTCAAAGCAATAGGCGCAACAAACAAATCGAAACTTGATTTTTTATAGTTGTGATTACCACATATTAAAAGCGCTCCTTGCGAAATACAAACATGATTTTCAATAGTTACTTCATCGAGATTGTCTATCCAAACATTTTCCCCAATCCAACAATGATTTCCTATTTGAAGTTTCCAAGGGTATTTAATTGATATTCTAGGTTTGATTACCACACCTTGGCCTATTTTGGCACCAAAAATTCTTAACAAGGCTATTTTTAATCCCGAAGAGATGTTCCATCCACCCTCAAAAAAGAGCAAACTTATCACATACCAAAGCAAACGCTTGAATTTAGAGCCAGGATTATACCAACTATTATTATATGTAGATAAATCTGTTTTCAAAATCTCAGATTAATTATTTATGCCTTTTTAGATTTTATAAGTCCATCAAAATAGTTAATCGTTTTTCCTAAACCTTCTCTAAGGTGAACTTTTGGTTCCCATCCGTTCAACTCTTTTTTCGCTAAATCAATAACGGGTTGACGTTGCATAGGATCGTCTTGAGGCAATGGCAAATGAATAATTTTTGATTTGGAATTCGTTAATTCTATAACTATTTCAGCAAGTTCCAACATGGTAAATTCTATTGGATTTCCAATATTTACCGGACCCACAAAGCCATCTCGACTTTGCATCATACGAACAGTGCCTTCTACAAGATCATCCACGTATTGAAAACTTCGTGTTTGATGTCCTTCACCAAAAATGGTGATATCATCCCCTTTTAAAGCTTGCATAATAAAATTAGAAACCACGCGTCCATCTTGAGGGTGCATGCGTGGCCCATAGGTATTGAATATTCTAATAATTTTAATTGCGACTTCATTTTGTGTGTGATAATCCATAAACAACGTTTCCGCACAGCGCTTACCCTCATCATAACAAGACCGTAAGCCTATTGGGTTCACATTGCCCCAATAACTCTCTGGTTGCGGATGTACAGTAGGATCTCCGTACACTTCACTAGTAGACGCTTGTAATATTTTTGCGCCCACACGCTTGGCCAAACCTAACATATTAATAGCGCCCATTACAGACGTTTTAATGGTTTTAATGGGGTTATACTGATAATGGACTGGTGAAGCCGGACATGCTAGGTTATAGATTTCATCGACCTCAATCATATAGGGATTGATAATATCATGACGCACCAATTCAAAATAATGGTCATCCATTAAATGCTCAATGTTTTGTTTGGATCCGGTAAAATAGTTATCTAAACATATGACTTCATTTCCTTCCTTCAGTAAGCGTTCACAGAGATGTGAGCCAACAAAACCAGCACCACCAGTAACTAAAATTCGTTTCATTTTAAAAATTTTAAACGTTCAAAAATAAGCTTTTATTTTGTTCTAATACCTTTGGATTCTCAATAAATGTCTTAGCAAAACGAAACGCCGATTTTGACCACTTGTTATACTCATCTTGAGACATACCGCATAAATGCTCTATGGCTTCGATAAAAGCACTTTCTTCAGAATTAGAAAGATCATAACCTAATTTATCTGCTTTTAAATTTCGCCAAGGTGTTTGATCCGATATAATTACAGGGCAACCATTTTGCCAAGATTCCATAATCACATGCCCAAAATTCTCATGAAACGTTGGCAATAGTAAGAGGTGTTCTTTAGATAAATAACTTGATAATTCACCATTTGGAATAGCACCAAGGTAATTTGTACTTATATTTTTTGGCAATTCTTTTATCTTTACTTCACATTTCTGCCAATAATCATTATCATCTATTGGCCCAATGATATGAAACCGAACCTTATATCTTGATTTTATTTTTGAGAGCATATCTATTGCTCCAATTAAATTTTTTTTATAGGATATACGAGAGAGAAAAAAAATGTTAATTTGATTTTCTGTTTTATTTTTTTCCGAAAAGTGATGGCGGGTTATTGCGGAAAGATTTGGTGCTAATATAATTTTTCGGTCTGTTCCAAAATGCATTTTAATCTCATCAATCTCACTTTGGGCCGTAGCATGCCAAATTACTTTTTTATGTAAATTCAGGCGTTTAATAAAGCTTAAAAAAAGCTTCTTTTTTAAAGGTTTTATGGCTAGTGCTCCTGCACCTAACATACCTCGAGTCGCTAACACTCTTCTAACAGGTTCATTTCTTAAAAGCCAAAATGGCAGCAATGTAAACTTAACGGAAAACAAGGAGTTAAAATAAACAGCATCAAACGTATGGGCTTTAAAAAGTGTTTTTAAATGCTTCTTAGTTTGGTGTTCAGCATCCAAATACATCACTTGATATCCGTCCTTTTCCACCCATTTATTCAGGGATTTTGGATCTAAGTCTAGTAATTCACCTAAGTCTGAATTCGATGTAATGACACTAATATCGAATTCACCTTTTAAACGACTGACCAAATTAGCAATTGATTGTATGGGACCACCAGCTTTATACGCTGGTAAATACCAATCAATAAATATCCATAGTTTTAATTTCATATTGATTTTAACGCTACTAGTATTATTTTAATTTTTCTTTTTTAAAATGGATTGAATAGACTTCAATCACTCTGCACTCAATTCTCGGTACATACACCTATAATCTTTTGCGATGGCATCAGGCTTAAAACGCTCTACATTTTGTAATCCTTTTTGTATTAAACCCTGTCTTAACTCTGCGTTCTCAATTATTTCCTTAACTCCTGCTCTTATAGAATTGATATCATAAGGGTTTACTAAAAAAGCAGCATCTGCCGCCACCTCCTTCATTGCTCCAAGATTGGAAGTTACTACTGGCCTCCCAACTGCCTGTGCTTCTATTATAGGCATACCAAACCCCTCGTAGGTTGAAGCAAAACATAATAAATCACATTTCTTAAATTCTTGTACCACTTCATTAATGGATAGATTGAAATGTGCTTGAAAATTTAAATTTAAGGAAGCTATTAAGCTGTGTTGGTTCTCAGTAAGTTTACCTATCAATACTATTTCGCAAGGAAGGGTAGCTAAAGCTTTTAGTACATTTTCTAAATTTTTATTGACTTTGGTGCCTAACAATAATATTCTAGGTGTCTCTTGATTAAAATTATAATTGCTAAAGCTGAATAATTCGTTCACAGGATTATGAACTACGCTAATTTTATGTTTAGCAAATGGTATAACTTTTTCAAGTTCCAGTTTAGTGAAATTTGAAATTACGCTAATACGTTTCACACATAATGCAGGCAACCAAAACCAAAACAGTTTAAGATATACCCTTTTTAAGAAAGTTCTCTTTAAAATCGAGTTTACATCATGGATAGTTAATACCGTTTTCTTACCTGTAACTAAAGCCATATAGTGGACGTCTCCTGTAATATGATATATGGTGTCCTTATCTCTTTTAAACTTCGATAAGTTAGACCATAAGGTACTAAGACCTCCTCCTGATGATTTAAGATGTATTATCGATGTTTTTGTTTGTAAACCAATTAGTGCTTTAATGTGGTTAAAAACCCCTTCAATACTTTTGAATTTTGGATCCGGTTTTCTAAATATGTAAGTGATGTCCTCTTTCATTTATCCAAATGCCATTTTAAATATTTCTTAGCAAACCAAATAAATAAAAAGACCACTATCATTGATTTTATTAAATGGTTTAAGACCACTACTAATTCTGTTTCTGCTTTTATTACTTGTAGAAAAATCAGCGGAATAAAAGCAATAAAAATAATATTCTGCTTAATTTTAGCATATAAAAATAGCCATACCCTTCCTAAAAATAAGCCCCAAAAGCCCATGAAAAGTATGCCGCCAGTATGAGCGAAATTTCCATAAGCTTCTCCTACGATACTAATACCCATTGACACATCGTTAGTTATTGAAAGTCCAGTAAAAAGCGCAAAATTCTCTTGCCCACCAGCTTTGGCTTTATTAGGGTTTAAGAATCTTGGAAGGATTGAAGCAAATACCGCATCCTTTACGGTTATACCATTTAAATAGTCTTGGTTATTCGGTATATTATCCAATACGGCACTGATAATCCAACCTTGATTAAGCCTTACATTTGAGTCTATACCGTCATCTAATTCAGCGGAAGTCGTTTCATCTACCAAAAAAGAATCCATCATAAGGTTTACAAATAGCTCCAGTTTATTTCCTGAATAATTGTTCCAAACCTGCATTCTATAAGCAGATTTGATAGTTTGCAAGGTCAATGCAAACAATGCGCCCAACACAAACGTCAATAAAATCCTTGGGATGGTAGGTTTATATTTTAATGTCCAAAACATATAAAAGAAAACCGTCCACAAGATAAAATCGTGAAAAAGTGCTTTTAGAATAGAATTAATTAATAGGTAAAGTATGGCGATAAAAAATATTCTTTTTAATTTCTTATTTTCAGAATAAAATAAAATAATAGCTCCAACATATTTAAAATTTGAAAGAATAAAAATCAAAAAGCCCAATGATCGCGGCAAGACACCACTAAAAACATCAAAGGCAACACCTATTAAGAATATAATTAAACCATACCCTGAATATTCCCTCAAAACCTCTACATTGAAATGAAATCGTTTTGTTTTTCTAATTATTAAAAGAATAATGATCGAAAACATTGCATAAGCAGGTGCCACGAACGACATATACTCAGATTCTTCTACATACATATAGTATTTCCAATGGGCTGAAGGTGATACATATTCAATTATGGGTCCAATGATCCACTGTAAACCCGCAATAAGTAGCATAAGCTCCAACACAGGCAAACCTTTGCCCAATCGCTTAACAAAACAATAAGCGACAAAGGCAACCATCCCAACACCTATGTAAGACCAAGTTTCCATGATTTCAACAATTATTATGCATAAATCTCATCTAATTGGTTTTCAATAGTTTTTACAATATTTAAAAAACTAAATTTCAAGGCCGTTTTATAGGCTTCTGGTTTCATATCATTTAATTTTTCTAATGTTAAATTTTCAATTATTGCTGCAAGTTCTTGACGATCAGAATGGTTAAATATAAACCCATTTTTTTTGTCTAAAACCATATCTGCTGCACACCCAACTCTATTCGAGACGATTACTGGTCTAGAACTGGCCATAGCTTCATTAACGGCCAATCCCCATGTCTCGCTCTTAGAAGTTAAACAAAACACATTGGACATGCGATACAATAGAGGCATTTTTGTTTGATTCTGAAAAGGTAAAAATTGTATTTTATCAATTTTAGAAGCTGACGCTTTAAGATTTGATTCTAAGGGCCCGTTCCCAACGATTAAAAGTTTAACATTATGAATTTTCTTTATGGCAATTTTAAAGGCATCTATTAATAATTGTATTTGTTTTACACTCTCCAGTTTTCCTGCATAAACCAATAAGATATCCTGTTCTTTATATCCAAGTTCCTCTCTCCATTGTTTCGCTTTTTCTTCATATTTCTTATCACTATCTTCATCAAAACGGATATTATCGATGGCGTGAGGTGTTTTAATTAGTTGGGTTTCTTTTAAACCATGCTTTAAAAAATAAGCTTTATTGGCTTTTCCGACATAAAAGGCTTTATCAACATAGCGGTAAACAGTTTTAAGAACCAATCGTCTTAATTTTGTTTTAAAACCTCCTGTTTCATCCAACAAAGTAGAATCGCCTCTAAACCAAACTGGGATTCTGCCATGAAAATAGCGCATAGCCTTTAAATGACTTTTAAAATTCCATCCAAAAAACAAAATTGCATCTGGGGAAAAGTCTTTTAGTTTAGGTATTAAACTAGGACAATCCATACCAAAAAAATGATGAGACCCTGGTTTTTTAGAAACATTCTCTACAAACTCATAATCATAACCCTCTAGTAAAGGAATGTCCCATTTAATATCTCTACCAAAGGTTTTATCCTTTACAGTTTCGGCTGCTTGTGACCATGTGTAAAACACTTTTAATTGCACATTGCCACGTTCAGCTAAAAGCTTAAACCATGGTGCATAATATTGAATTGGATGCGTAATTACTATCGCTAGTTTCTTCATATGATCACGACTACTTATTATTCTTTATTTTCTAAAACTTTGTCCATTGCTTCCGCTAAAACTTTAGCAGATTGAATACATGTATAGACCTCTAAATGTTCTAAACTAAGATCCCAATTAACGTCCTTCTGAAAATTAATAAGGATAGGTTTTAATGCCTTGATAATTGTTGCTTTACTATCACCATCTTGATACGGGAATAAAAAGTCATTGGCATTGGCCTCTCTTATTACCTCTACTGCAGAACTCTTAGCATGTAACATGGTAAATAAAGGCCTCTTACTTAACAAACACTGAAACGTTTTAGATGCTGTGTAATGCATTTCTGTACTTCCAAAAAGCATAACCCGATTTGCTTTAGATAGAAAATTTAGAATATGTAAAAACGGAAATCGTTCCCTGTGTTCAATGACTATATCCTCTAAGCCATAATCTTTGGCATAAGCTGTAATGCGTTTGGCAGGATATTGACCAGTACCAACAAAATACAGTCTAATATCAGCATCCCATTTTCCTTCTGCTTTTAAAGCTGCAACACTCTCAAAAAATGATTCTACAAAAAGATGGGAATTAGGCAAAAAAGCTCCTGCATAAAGCCACGGTTTACAGTTGGGCTCATTATCCCATGGTAATTCTAAGTCCTCTAATTCAATCTTGTGATCATTGGGATCAAAGCCATAAGGCATACCAACATGAACTGGTGGCGTTTTAAAATTCCTATCGATTACAGGTTGGTAATAAGGTGTAGAAACACCGGTAATTAAAGCCGCTTTCTTTACCGCATAAGGTTCTAAAGTACGTGCAACGGATTGGCTGAGTTTAGCTCTTATATCATTTTGATTTGTAATATCCCTTACCCAAGGATCGATATAATCGATGCCATACGAGATGCCTGTTTTATCGTGTATAATTCTTCCTAATAGTGCAGTGTAAAACGATGGAATAGGAATCCATATAAAATCGATATCCCGTTCTTTACATAAACGCAAGGCTTCTTTTTTCAAAAAAGGAAATCCTCGTAATCCAATATCTCCAATTATTCTAGGTTTTTTTAACTTGTAAGCTTTCGTATAGACGACTTCTATATCCTTTGATACCGTTTTTTCCATTAATGGATCTGGAATTTCCTCATAATACTTAGATTCAACTGTTAGCAACAAAGGTTTCCAACCAAATTGTTTTAGGTAATTCCCTATTAAACGTGGACGCTGAACTCCCGCTAAATTAGCTGGCACCCAATGTGGATATATAATTAAAACCGTTTTCATTATAGCAATTGCTTTAATTTGAGTTGTTCATTTTCCCAAGAAAATGATTTGGCATTTTTCCAACGCGCTATCCGACTTTCTTTAGATAACACAGCTTTGTCAATATGATGCAGTGTTTTTGGTAAAGAAGTGTTCATAATAATGCCTGCATTATATTCCAAATTATTTAAGAATTGGGATTGACCAAAAGTATGAGTAGCTAAGATAAAGAGTCCTGATTGTGCATAAGCCAAGAATTTATTGGTAAGGCAAATATCACGATTATAATCTGCATCCGCATTTTCCAGCGCAAGACCAATGTCCATTTGGCTCAAAAAGTCATGCAGCTGTTCCTGTGTCATTATATCATGTAAGATTATATTCTTACTTAAGTCTACAGTATCCAAATACGCTTGATTTCTATTTCCAATAAGATGAAATTCAACTTCATGGCTTATTTTCGCAGCCTCAAACACTTGCTCCAGACCACGATTAGGGCCTATATGTTGTGAAAACCAAACACATTTTATTTTATTAGACGCTACACTTTTAGGCTCGACAAAATCAGTGGCCTTAAAAGCATTAATAATGGTAACTTCTTCTGTTTGCTTTTCTACCTTAAAATGCTTTTGACATTCTAGTTTGATGCCTTCAGAAGCATAGGTAATACTATTTGCTTCTAGAAAACTACGAGCCATGATGTACATACGGTTTTGTTGCTCATGTTTTTTATTAAAATATAAGGCTTCCCCTGGATAATAGTCTTCGATATCTAGCTGTAATGACGCACCTTGCTTTTCCGATAATTTAACAGCAGGATAAAAAGCTCCCAAATTATGGGCAATAACACGAGAAGGTCTAACTGTCTTTCTGAGATTGTTTACCATAAACCATAACTGCGCGGCTTTATCATTACTGGCCCATGCACAAATTTTAAAACTTTTAGGAAATATATTATTTAAGAGTATCGCTATTTTTTGCAACATTTTACAATAAATCGTTTGAATAACATCGAGTTTTCTATCTATTTCTATAAAATGGACTTCCGGATTTCTACTTTTTATAGCTTCCGTAAGCTCTAAAGTCCAGTCTTGATGTTTAAAACTCATCACATAGCACTTAAATTCTTTTTTAAGGGCCTCAAATTCTTTTACCAAACGTGGATTGGCCGCTAAACTAGAAGTGGTAATAAATAAAAGTTGACGTCCTTGTATCATTTAACTAGAGCTTCAAACTTAGATTTAACGGGCAAAACACCATCACTATATAAATGAAAATCAAAAGCTTCAAAAATTTTAAGACCTTCCTTAATATCCTTTTCACTCGTAACTTCTCTCCATTTTGAAAGCTGAGACATTGGATCGTTTTCAGTATGGCCTTTACCAGAACTAAAACTTTGCTTGTTTAATAAACCCTCAAGATATTCGTAATCTATGGGTAAATTTAAAAATTCCTCCAATTGTTGATGACATAATTGTTTATCGATAACTAGGTCTTCATAAAATAATATAATTGAATTTCTTTTGTCTAAATTATTCACGACATAGGAAAATTGGCTGACTGCCTGAAATACTAGTAAGGTAAAAGCTGAGTTAATCAACTTATATTTATCTTCAAAATCATTAAAAAAAGCACCGCTTTTATTAGAATTCTCATATCTCCAAATAGCATAGTTTTCTTTATGGTAATCGTAATTATTACCAAAATTTAATGAGGATGCGGCTACTGCAAACGGATGTCTTAACAATATAACAGATTTTAAATTGTACCTCTTCTGAAAATAAGCATACATAAAATTCCCAAAACACATTTTATGAACAGTATATTTACTTGAACTAAAATTTTCAGGATCGGTAAAACGTAGAAATCGAATATTTCTTTTTTTTAGTTTAAAATAAGCATCAAAATAAGTATTGACTTCAACATCATTAGCTGAAGCGACATGTGGATTCCAACCTAATTCCAATTGCTTATAAGATTTTAAAGCGTAAGGGTTAACCGTTTTAAATTTCACTTCTCTATGATTAAATAATGGTTCCCATATCAATCTTGCTTTAAGAATATCAACTAAGGCCTCCGCTAATAAGGTAGTACCACCTCGTGAGATTCCATAAATTAAAATATTCTGATTGTCCTTAATTTTATTAAATTTAATTTTAGAAAGAAAACTAAAGATCTCGTTTATTTTAATTAAATAGAATTTTATTTTATCCATTGTCTTTAGTTCTTAATTAATTTATGTACGAAGGTAGAAAATGACTTCGCTGTACGCCAACCGAAACATAATTTTATAAATTCAATTATTCTTCCGCCAAGAACGGGAACATATAATGAACCTCCAAATTGATTTGATAAATTTAAGGCCTTTTTTGATATCGACTTAAACTCAGGATACGCACCAATAGCTATCAGCCTGTATTGTAAGGCCATGGCATTTTTGTAGGCCTGTGTATCTTGGGTGACTAGCAATTGGTCTGCTTTTGAGTTAAGCGATTTCAACTGACTTAAAAGATGATTTTTAGATTTACCGCCTGAGATGTTAGACTTTTGCCTGTGTTTTCTATAATAACAAAGCACATTCTCAGCGTAGCAAATACCTTGAGATGCCATAACAACTCTACAAAAAAACTCGCCATCTTGGTCTTTAATAAGGTTTTCATCCCAAAACCCTGCGCTATCTATAACTGATTTTGGCGATAACCAAGCGTGCTGTGCTACCATGTTATGATTTTGTCCATCTGACCCATAAAGCTTCAATAAAAAATCTTGAGGTTTATTGGTAGAAAACAAAAACGGTGTATCTGTAATTACACCATTTTGAGGGTTTGCGTAAAAATGTCGCGTACTGCAGACCGCCACTTTATTTTCATCATTAGACAGTTGTTGAAGTTGCGCCTCTATTTTGTTTAGATCCAAAAGATCATCAGCATCTAAAAACTGAATATAGTCTCCTGTGGCCAAACTTAGTCCATAATTTCTTGCTGCACAGGCACCTTTAGATGGGTTTTTTAAGAGTCTAAAATTAGGTTTATCTACTTTAGACAAATATTCAAAAGAGCCATCTGTTGAGCCATCGTCCACTACAATAACCTCTATTTCTTTATGGGATTGTTGAAATACCGAATTGAGAGTTTCTTTAATAAACTCTAAACCGTTATAATTTGGTATGATGACTGAGACTAATTTTTGAGTCATTTAATATAATTTTTTTTCAGAACTAAGACAATATGAATTGTGGAATATATGATAGGACTTCTTATAAAAGCACTTAAAACGTTTCAATCATAGAAGCTTGATTTTTTAAGTCAACTACTAAAAAATATTACTTGATATTAGTTTTAAAAAAATCTCTTTCTAATTTAATTCTTTCTACCGACCAATCCCACCATTTTTTTTTTAAAAGTTGCTCGATTACCTCTGGTGAAAACCGATATTTAATCACTTTAGCTGGAGAACCTGCAACAATAGCGTACGCAGGGATTTCTCCGGTGACAACAGAATTAGCAGCTATTACGGCTCCATTATTTATTTTTGCTCCAGACAATATTAAAGCATGTGCACCGATCCATACATCATTACCTATGGAAATGTCTCCCTTAGAAATAAAATCGTTAATGTTTTCTTCTTTAAAAACATTCTTAAATATAGGATACGTTGTTGCCCTTGCCATTGCGTGATTACTTACTTGCATAGATACATTTCTTGCTATAGAACAAAAGTTGCCGATGGTAACTTTACCTCCCTCTGCTACAATATCTGTATTTGGCCCGTTTAAGCTCGTATATCTTCCAATTTCAATATCACCATATAGTTCGCATCGTGCCACCAAGCAACCTTCTCCAATTGTTATAACACCATCTAAGCGTGAGCCATAAATTTTTGATTTTTTATGAATTTTAAGATGACTCGATGAAGGTATAAAATTACCAAATCGTAATAAGAGGTAAATCTTATTAAATAGTTTATTTTTAAGTGATTTAATCATCATTCTGTAACAGGTTTTGGGTAAACGATTTAAAGTTACGCTCCGCACTAAATTTTTCTTTAAAAAACTGTCTTATTTCCGTTTTATTAAAATGTATTTTCTTTTGTAATAATTGAGTTATTTTCTGAGAAATTTCTTCGTTGGTTGCATGCACTTCTAATAAAACGCCTGTTTTATCATTTACAATTTCAGGGATTCCAAAAATACTATAAGCCATAATTGGCACACCAAAACTCTGTGCCTCCATCATAGATACTGGCAAACCCTCCTTTAAACTTAGGGACAAAAATAAATCGACATCATTTTGAGCATAAAAATCGAGAACGTCGCTATTCGCTACATGACCTTTATACTCAAAGGCAATATTGGTAGGCAATTGATGAGCCGCTTCTAATACTTCTTTTTCATTGGGACCATCACCAAAATGTACCCATCTCATTTCCTTTTGTTCTGATTGCACAAGGCTCAATATTTCTGGAATCCTTTCAATTTGCTTAAATGGAAATAGATTAGCACAACTCACAATTAAAAAAGTTGTTGTATCATCAATTTTATTTTTAGCACATACATTACTAGTATTCTCTCTGACACCCAAATAGGCAATACCTACTTTTTCCTTGAATCGATTTAACTGCCCATTAATATATTGCTTATTATATTTACTTATGGCGAATACTGCATTTATATTTTTGAGAATATATTGTCGAAAAGGTACAGTGCCACAGTTCCAACGTTCATTAAAAACGTCAAAACCATGCGCTCGGCAATATACATTTGAAATTGTTCCTTGCGACTTTAGATGAGCTAAACTTAATGTGGTGTTTACAAACCAATAGTCATAAAAAATAGGATGCTTTAGTTTCGATTTTTCTAAATACGACGCTATGAGTTCCGCTTCTTTTAAAGCATTTGCCAAATAGTAAATAAAATATCCACCTTTAAGGTAATATACTCTTTTTTTATCATTAAGGACAGTATAAGTATAAATCCCAAGAACTGCCATAAATCGTTTAATAGAGCTTAGAATATATTTAAACTGATTATCTACTTTAACATTATTAATCAAAAGATCATTGACTTCAACATTTTGAGGTAGTATGCGTTGTTCAGTATGTATTTTTTCCCTCGGGATAATAATGACACGTTCAAAAGCATCTGCTAAATACTGAATTTCATTTTCAATAAAGGTTTCAGATTTCTTCCCGTATGGATATTGTAAAGTAAAGAACACCAATGTCTCTCCTGTTTTCATATCGTTACAATGCGTTGTTTTGAACCCGTTATAAAAGAAATTTTGCCACTTATAAAATCGCTTAAATAGCGCTGTGTTGTTCTAGGCCCTACATATAAACGCGGTAAGGCATGCAAATGGTTTTGATGTTCTGGCATAATATTACCCATTCTGCCAGTAGTTGACGTTTTTATATTAGTTTTAGACATTAATTCCACCTCTCTGACCCCAACCTCAACAGGAGAACCAAATGGATAAGCAAAGTGTTCTATTGTAGTGTTTAGTTTTGATTCTAAAATTTGCACTGATTGATTGACCTCTTCTAATATTTGATTTTCGCTAATAGCTTTAAAAGAAGGATGATTAACCGTATGTGCAGCGATTGTAACTAATGGGTCTGCATTTAGCTGTATAATTTGTCTCCAATCTAGAGCCATATTTTCTACTTTTTCATAAAGTGGCATATTATATTTTGAAAACAAGCTTTTAATTAGTTTTAACTGCTCATTGCCTTCTTGGGTTTTAATGAGATGACGCAAGTAATTAAAAGTATCTTCTTTAGCCGCAAAACTCCTAAGTTCAAAATTAAAAAGCTCTTCTTGATGGTTAAAAGAGATACTTTGTTCTTTAAGTAATAAATCCTCCAATAAATACCACCATAAAACCGCCTTTTTATCTGGAAAATTTGTGGTTACGTAGATTGTAAATGGCACGTTAAACTTTTTAAATATAGGATATGCGTGTGTTAGATTGTCCAAATAACCATCATCAAGAGTGAAAATCACAAATTTCCGCTTTATTTTTCCTTGAAGATAATCTTGTAGCTCTTCTAAAGAAATAAAATCATAATCTCTCTTTTTAAAAAAAACGATTAATTCCTCTAAGTGTTGTTCAGTAATTTCTATACCTGTATTTCGCAGACGTTCACCTTTAGGTTCGGGAATTACGCGATGTAGCACAATAATTTGCCCTAACCCTTGATATAAGCTACTAAAAAAGGGAGATATTGCATTTTTAACAAAAGCCTTAGCCTGAGTTGTATCCATATTAAAAATTCAAGATAAAAAATTCTGAGTATAATGTGTCTATGATATGATCATTAACGGCATGTCTATAAACATAAGGTCTTTTACTAGGATAATATTTTTTCTTCAAAGTGTTTATCTCTGGTATATATCTATCAGCAACAATGACACCTAATGACCATCCTAATTTCCTACATATTTTAAGTGCAATACCTGTTTTAGAGAAACCTAAGAAAAACAACTCCGGACGGCTTATATAATGAATTTCAGCTAATGACAATCTCGTTTTTAGACCTTTCTTTAAAATAGGCGCTTTATTAAACACTTTAGGAATGTAACTTCTTTTTTTACTAATTACAAAAGACCCTAAATCACCATGTTTAAGGTATAAAAATTGCGTGTTTTTAAAGTTTTTATGGTCATTGTACAATTTTATTTCATTATGACTGAGTAACTTTTCCGAATTATTGTCATTGATCTGAAGTACCTTAAATTTAGATAATACTTCAGTATTTTGTAAAGGAAAAAGTTTATAATTTTTATAAGCCACTTCTTTAAATTTCAACCCTTGAAATATCTTATAAGGGCCTTCAGAAGCTGTAAAATTTGTAATGACATGATCTTTAAGTTTTAACACTTTTAGCAATAATGCCATACCACCGGTTTTTGCGGCAGGATCGACAATCCAACTGTGAAAATTACAAAACCTCAATGTTTCTCCATTTACAATCCGTTCAGAGAAAATTGTACCTATAAATCCTAATAAACTATCATTAATTTCTAATACATAGCCATAATGATTATTAGTGGTATTAAAATTGACTTCAGTGATCTTTTTCCAATCTGATTTGCTTAAAGTAGTGCTATTGAGACTAGCTAAAAGTTTATAAATAGCTTCAAAATCTAATTGAGTGGCTTCTCTAACAGTCATAGTCATCAATTATTATCATTTATCTTTAAGCGCATAAAGTATCCCGACGATAAGCTTCGAATTTTCTAGAAGTTTATTAATAAAAATAACTTCTAACTTTAACGACTAATTACCCCTCAATTTTTTCCTCTATTTTTATTTTAATCAATTGAAAATTGAGCATTTCTATAATATCTTCTTCTTCAAATTCAATATCAAATTGATCCTCCAAAGCCGTGACAAGGTTAATGGAACCGATAGAGTCCCAATTATCTAAATCATCAGGACTTGTATCTTCAGTAATATCTTTCTTTGGCACATCGAATACCAAAGCCATAATTTCTTTTATTTTATCTTCAATTTCAGGCATAATGTAATGTTATATAATTATACGCGTTAGCGGCTGCAAAAGTAGCCTTTTTCATTGAATATAAAACCATTGTTTCAGATTGTTCAACAATTTCAAAACCTATCTTGGAATAAAAATCTGCAACTTGGGCATTTTTCTTAGTGACTTTATAAGTGGCATTGAGATGCGCTGCCTTTGTAAATGCCTGCGCTAATACTTCGTCTAAAAAACGATATTCCACCGTTCGTCCTAAAATTCTGCAGCTCATTAACAACGTATCGATAATGGCGGTATTTTCATCCGTATAATTTATGATGCAAAGTCCGGTTACACCACTATCCCCAAATTTATCCTTGACGCCAAATGCAAAACAATCATAAGCTTCACTAGTTACAAATTGTTCTATTTGGGCTTCTGTATATCGTGGTGTTGTTAAGTTAAACTGGTTTGTTTTTTGGGTCATTTGAGCCATTCGAGGAATCAGTTGCTTATCATTTTTGTAAATGGTCAACTCCAAATCCAAAGATTTCAAAAAGTCTTCAAAACTCTGTGACTTTCCTTCAGCTGATGCGCGTTCAACATTTTGCTTATACTGATCGAGCTTTTTGGCATCCTCCTGACTTTCATTTAATTGAACAAAATAATTTGCCCATTGTTGTTGTTCTTTATAATAGTGTACAGCGTTTTTTGGCACCTGAATTGTTTCTACAGACGGTACTTGATCTCGCATTAACTGCACTTCAAAGTCACTATCATCTATAAAAACAAATGAATCTACGCCAATGTTAAGTTCATTTGCCAGTTGTTTAAGGTTTTCGCCTTTAGGTTCCCAATTCACCTTTTTGGCCACTAATGCCTTTGGCTTTAAGCTTAATTCTGTATGTGATTCTAAAACGTTATCAACATCCTTGGCATTATTCTTACTTGCCAATGCCAACAGCACCCCTTTTTTACCCAATGCCATGGCTCTATACTGCGCTGCTGCAAAAGCTTGACCTTTATAAGTGTTTTCATCCATAGCAATATGATCAAAACCATCCTCACCCAAGATGCCTTTCCATAACGTATTGTCACAATCTAAAGCCAATAGTTTTTTAACTTGACCAGTCACCGCATTAAAATAGGGTTGAACGAGCTGCATGTAATTGATATAAAATCCATGTTTATACAATAATTTATTCTTTAGATAGCCTTTATAATCAATGGTATTCTCAATACCAGATTGTACTAAACATTTATCCGTATTCACCCATTTTACGGCTTTTGGAGCTTGTTGTTCGCAAAACTGATTGAGACGAGCGGCCAATTTTTCGAGTTCTCCTGATTGGGTTTGAAGATAAGTAAAGGGTAATGCCGTAAAGCGATTCATAATGACTAAAGACGCTTTAGACAATGCACTAAATGTGAGCTGCAACTCGGCCTGAATTTTTTGTTCTAACGCATTGATATGCGCTGCATCAAAACTATCAATTTTATATTCTAAGCCATGTAAGCAGTTTGCAAGTTCCCAAAAAATGAGCACCACTTTATTATTTAAATCGAAGTCTTGGGCATTTTGGGAAATATTATCGTAATCACCAAATGAGACTTGGACATTTATATGGTTTATAGCGCAATTATACTCGAGATAGTGCTTTATAGGATTCGTGGTAATGTTATTGAGTATTAAGAGCTCAATTGTATGCGGATAATCCGTTGGTTCTAAATTGGCCTTAGCTTTTAAAAGTTCTAAATAACTATTCATTGTAAGCATATTTTGTGTGATGTTTTTTTTGATGTGTTTACCACATCACCTGCCCACCATTAATACGAATGGTTTCTCCTGTTATAAAACCACTTTTTGAAGAATCTGCTAAAAACACAATGGCCTGAGCAATATCCTTGGGATCTGCCAAACGTTTAAGTGGTGTTTTTGCAGCCGTTAATAATTTTATTTTTTTTGGTAAATCTGCATTTAAATCAGTATCTGCAATACTCGGAGAAACAGCATTTACCCTAATTTTTTTACCCGCTAAATCCGTCGCTAAAGATTTGGCTAAGCCCAATAAAGCTCCTTTTGCCGTAGTGTAATGGGTTAATTTCGCAAAAGGTTGTTCTATGGATTGGGTAGTAATAAAAACAACTCCTGCTTGTCGATTAGCGAGATGGCGCTCTAACTTTTGAGTTAATAAGAACGGGATTTCTACGTGTAATTTTATTTGAACTGCAAAATCACTCCAATCCAATAACTGAAAATCTATATTTGGAATGGACGGACTAGACGTATAAACCAACGCATCTAAACTATCTGTATAGCGGTTTACAGTCTCCAAAATCTGATCCACACCAGAGTTGGACGTTAAATCGCTTTGTATTATTCTTAGGCGCTCTGGTTGATCAAGGGTGTTTCTTAAATCAACTAAACCTGATTTGTTGCTATTATAATGACCTATGACATGAAATCCATCTTTTAACAACTGCTTAGTAACCTCTAAGCCTATACCTCCCGAAGCCCCTACAATCAAAGCTGTCCTTGGTTCGTTATGCGACTCATTTATAGTTTGCTCCTCTGTTTCTTCAAAAGGTATAATTTTAACCTTAGCGTTACCAGTGGTTACTTTTTGCTTGTTCTGATTAAAAATTACGGTAGATAACTCTATGCTCTCTTCCCTATCATTCTTTTTAAGCACTTCTGCTATTACAGTTATAGTATCACCAATACGTACTGGTAATAGAAATTCTAAACTTTGTGAAAACCATAAGGCACCATCTCCTGGTAACTTTGTTCCAATAACTGTAGAAATGAAGGAAGCTCCTAACATGCCATGTGCCACTTGTTTTTTAAAAGCCGTCTTTTCAGCAAACGAGGCATCCACATGGAGGCGATTATCATCACCTGTTAACTCTGCAAACTTATCTATATCCTTAGCTGTAATTTGATGTTTGACTTCTGCTGTTTGCCCTACGAAAATTTCAGAATATATCATTTAATATAACTTTTGAGTAGTGTTTTATTGAAAATTGCACCTCCAAAATCGAAGTACTTTTTTCTTAAGGTTTTTGTATCTGTTGGATGATAAGCGATTAACTTTTTCAGCGCACTTTTTATAGAAACTTTCAACATTTCCTTACGTTCTTCGGTTAATTCAACATGTTTTAATACCGCCATTAAAACGTCCAATCTATTTCTTAATTTATGTTCTTCTTTTAATAAAGAATGAATTCCTCCTGTATGCACGCGGTAAACCGTTGTAATATCTGGAAGTCGATAATAAGGTAGCTGACTAGTGACTAATAAATGTATAGCCCAATCCCCTATTTTAAGTGTTTTTATCCAATCGCGATTTTTAATAAGCTCCTTTTTAAACAGTATAGTTTGAGAGTTTATTTGGTTCGATTTACTCAAGGTGTCAAAAGTAACTACACCTTCCTCTAAAATACTATCTTTATACCTATTTTCTTTTTCATAAAACCAGCGATTATTGGTAGATACGCCACCATATTCCGGATGTTGTTCCAAAAAATCAACTTGTTTTTGAAGTTTGTGTTCATCAATCCAGTAATCATCTCCTTCGCATATAGCTATATATTTTCCTTTGCATAAATTGAGTGCTTTAACTGCATTCTCCGAAGGGCCAAGATTCTTCTCATTTCTAATATACCTTATATTAGTTTTACCTTTATGCATTATCGTATCTACAACCCCTTCCGTATTATCTGTAGAACAATCGTCTAATATAAGATGTTCAACTTCAAAATTTACGTTCTGGGCATTAATCCCCTCAATGGTGTTTACAATAGTTCTTTCTTGATTATACGCTAAGGTTATTACTGAGACCATAGGGCTTTTCATAATGATTGCTCTAAAATATACGTTTTTTCTTTAACCTCTGTTATTTTAAAACCGATCTTTTCACACATTTTCAGAGTGTTGGAATTTTTCATATTAACCTCTACTCTGGCAGATTCATAATTTTTATTTTTTGCGTAACATAACCAATATTTCATTAGCTGAGTCGCTAACCCATACCTGCGATAGCGAGGTTCTACGATTAACATTGTTGCGTATGAAAAATTTATGTTCTCATTATTTGTATAAAATGCTAAAAACGCTACAATTTCACCTTCTTCGATATGGGTAACGAAAGTAGCATTTTTTCTTAATTTTTCAATATACGCTTCAAAAGTTCCCTCATTTATATTCAATAAGGTACTATTATGCTCCTTTATTAATTCAAATATTTTATCCATAATTCTAATGTATTATAAAATCATCTAAATAGGATTTAACTGTATCAATATTTTCATTCATCAATAAGTCTAGGATGGAGTAATCCAATATAGATTTCGATCCTTCAGTTAGAAATTTTTCAGTGTTCGTTTCTATAAAATCCAATTTAACTCCATTGATTTCAAAACCTTCTTTAAAGTACAGGGATTGTCCTCCAATAACGTTAACATAGGTGTCACCTTTAAGCTGTTTAACCATTTTTATCAAGCGATCCGCTCTATCTAAACTTGTATCAATATTTGGCAATTCAGACGAAAAATAAAACACTGTATCCAAGTCTAAATAATTAGATACCTCTTTTATTGAATTTGCAGAAAACCTTGAAATTGAATCACTTTGGAATGCCATAATTCTTTTAAACAATTCAAAAACCGGTTCAAAGTTTGGTGCCCCTTTATAGGATTGGTTTATGGATTTTAATATTTTAGTTCTATTAATTTCATTTAATATGAGTTCAACTTCATTTATTTTTTTAAACGAACTTATTTCCTTACAAGGTATGGTAATATAATTTTTTTGACCAGAAATATTAAAATAGTTTCTATTGATCCATCCGCCTTTAATAAAATTTACATCATCATAAAATACAAATATATGGGATGCCTTAATTAATTGAAAATAGCCAATATAAGGTAAAAAATAAGGTTGCATTATCGCTATTGTCATAGGGTCACAATTTTTCCTTTATTAGTTTTGTTGATTGGGCGTTATACTATCATAACATTGTAACATAAAAACCGTTTCTGACTTATGGTCTAACTTGTCAAAACCTTCAATTTCCGTTGTAGGATTCAATACGAACTAACTTGAATTAAAACAACCTCTGCAATAAATATGATATTCATTAAATAATTTTTTCTTAGTTAATAATACTTTTTCTGTAGAAAAAACGATAAAATATGTAATATCAAATCAGCGTCATCAATAAGCTCCAAAAAACTACGCACATTTTTCAGTTCCTCTCTTTATGTCCACCATTTCGAATTATTTTTTTTTTGAGAATAGTTAAGATATAGTATGCTTAAGACTGGCTATTCTCATAGCTACATGAAATTCTGAATTTTTACCATAACACCATTTTCCTAAAAATCTTCTTGACCGTTATGGCCAAAATTGCAAATATAACTTATTTTATGTGCTAGGATTTTTTCGAGGCAAATAAATCTCGGACTGAATAATAAGAAATAATTTAACCATATAAACACTTGCGGTCACAATTGTCCATAGTCATAAATAGAGAATTATAAACCCGTATTAATACTATGTAATTAGCTATATCCTTAGTAGCTGTAGTAGCAGTATGGTATATGTCTTATGTAACTGGCCACAAAAAAATCGGTACATGTCATTTGATATAACTTTTAAGTAGTGTAGTATTTAGAAACGTACCGCCGAAATCATAATACTTTTGTCGTATTGAATTTATGTCACCTGGTCGATGAGATATTAATTTTTTCAAAGTATTTCTGATAGACTCATTCAACAGTTCCTTACGTTC
This sequence comes from Winogradskyella forsetii, assembly GCF_013394595.1. GTDB lineage: Bacteria > Bacteroidota > Bacteroidia > Flavobacteriales > Flavobacteriaceae > Winogradskyella > Winogradskyella forsetii. The sequence goes on along the minus strand of NZ_CP053348.1, from coordinate 631,213 downwards.
ATTTGTTAATTCAACATGTTCTAATACCGCTATTAAAACCTCTAATCTATTTCTCAATTTAATTTCTTCCTTTAACAAAGAATGAACACCTCCTGAATGTACACGATAAACTGTCGTAATCTCTGGAAGTCTATAATAAGGTTGCTGACTTGTAACCAATAAATGTAAGGGCCAATCTCCTATTTTAAGCGTTTTCATCCAATCAAGTTCTTTGATTAGCTCTTTTTTAAACAGAATGGTTTGAGAGTTTATTTGGTTGGATTCACTTAAGGTTTCAAAAGAAATCTCACCTTCATTCAAAATACTGTTTTTATAGGTGTTTTCATTTTCAAAAAACCAGCGATTATTTGTAGAAACACCTCCATATTTTGGATGTTCATCCAAAAAATCTACTTGCTTCTGTAATTTGTTTTCGTCTATCCAGTAATCATCCCCTTCGCAGAACGCTATATATTTTCCTTTACAGGCTCCTAACGTTCTAATAAAATTTGGTAAGACACCAAGATTAGTATTATTAACTAAAAGATTTATACTTTCATTTGTCTCAGCTAATTTTTCAATTCTGGTAGCAGTTTTATCCGATGAACAATCTTCCCCAATTACAATTTCAACATCAAAATCAGTCTTTTGCCCTAGAATACTTTCTAAACATTGCTGTATATAGGATTCCTGATTGTAAGTGATGACACATACAGAAACCATTGGACTTTGAACATTTACACCCATTACTTTAAAAATCTTTCAAATGGTTTTCTATCTCTAATTCTTTTAGCAGGTACTCCATAGTAAAGCCCATGACTTTCTAAATCTTTTACGACGAGAGAACCACTACCAACCACAACATTTTCACCTATGCTAGTTCTATCTAATATGGTGACTCCTAATGCAATTGCAGAATATTTACCTAAATTAAAATACCCTCCAGTAGTTACACCGGCCGACAGAGATGAAAAGTCTTCCATAATGCAGTTATGCTCCAATGAACTGTTGGTATTGATCACGCAATGATTAGACATTGACGCTTCTGAATTTACAACCACACCTGGCATAATAACATTGCCAACGCCGATTTTCGAAGTCGCACTGATATAGGAAAACTTAGAAATAGCATTTATAAAATGGAAATCCTTTTTTTGGTCTAAAATTTCGAGAACTACTTTCTCTCTTAGGTAGTTATCTCCTAAACCTACTATACCTGCTTCAAAATTATATTTTTCTGATAATCGTTTAATATCATTCTGTCTACCAATCACTTTATAGCCATAAAAAGCATCTCCAATAGCAATGACAGAGTCGATTAAACCTATAATTTCATATTCAGGTTGATCCATTAAAATATCAATAATTACCCTCGTTTGAGGACCTGCACAGAATATGACAATGTTTTTTGATTTCAACTTAAAAGATTTTTAACAATTAAGAGCTGATTTGCGCTGCTCAATTTATCGTAAAGTGGCAAGGTTAATACGGTTTTTGCTCTTTGCTCTGCAATCTCGCATAAATCAGTATTAATCGCATAATTTAAAGTGTTTAAACTTGGAAAAAAATAACGTCTGCAGTAAATATGATTCTCGTCCAATACTTTTTTCTTAGCTAATAATTCTTCTTCCGTGGCAAAGAATATTGGAAAATAGGCGAAATTAAAACCTGCCTCATCAATCAGTTCTAAAACGTTGAGATGACTTCCAAGTTGATCCCTATAATACAACCACTGCGCTTTGCGTTTTTTTAGAATATTTGATATATGCTTAAGATTTGCTATTCCCATTGCGGCATGAAACTCTGAATTTTTACCATTTATACCAATGCCCCAAAACTCTTCTTGACCATTATGACCAAAATTACGCATGTAATTTATTTTATGTGCTAAATCCTTATTATTGGTAAATAAAGCGCCACCTTCTACAGTATGGAATAATTTAGTAGCATGAAAACTCGTGGTACTTACATCACCATACTCAAAGATTGATTTTCCTTTATAGGTCGTTCCAAAACAATGTGCTGCATCATATATCACCTTCAGACTATGCTTTTTGGCAATTTCCGCAATGGCTTCTACGTCACAAGGATTACCATATACATGGGTCGCTAAAATAGCTGAGGTTTGAGGTGTTATGGCGGCTTCAATCTTTTTAGGATCAATATTGCAAGATTCTTTTTCAATATCTACAAAGACTGCTTTACAGCCTTGCCAGGCAATACTGCTTGTTGTAGCGACATAAGAAAAGGGTGTAGTAATAATTTCTCCTTGAAGTTCCAAAGCTTTAATAGCAATTTGTAGTGCTATGGTGCCATTATTTACATAACTAAAATGACCATTATAATTTAAAAACTTTGGAATTTCAGATTCTAACAAGTTCACTAATGGACCACTATTGGTAAGCCAGTTTCTATCATAGACCTCATCTAACAAGGCGTACAACTCTAATTTTGGTGGTAAGAAGGGTTCTGTTACAGGTATCATAATTTATATTCTGGAAAAAAATTATACAAGAGCCATTCTCTGCTCATCAACGTTTCAGATAATTCATTAGAAATTTTCTCTGATCTTTTTTTAATGTTTGAACCTGGCGGGTAAATTCGCTCACTGGTTTCAAAAAAGTCTGAATATTCAGAAAAAGAAGTTGTTTTAATATATGCTTCAAAATCTGAATTTAATGTGTTCATCTCAAAAAACTGGACATTAACAAAATAGGTTTTAACAAATTCAGAATAATTCTGTTGGGTTATATTATTGTAAACATATAATGGATCTGTTGAATACATTCTTATAAATTGCCATGATAGTACTCCAATGTCCTCTCTGAAATCACTTTCGAAAAATTTTTTCATCTCTATATCATAGGCCAATTTAAAATACTCCTCTATAGTGATATCTGGATAGTGCGGAAATAACAGCTCTAATTCAGTGATTGATAATGTGGGGAAACGTTCCCACCATCTGTAATAATATGCTGAGATGAATTTCTTAACTGGATCTCGTTTTACGGAAATTACTGGGAGCATGCGATATTTAGTAGGTATAAAAGAAACGCCCGCATGTTGGCCTACTACAGGATTATTTGGATGCTCATAATATTTTATAGTATCTATTTTCTGGTATATGGGTATAGCTAAATTCATTTTTAATGCAAGCCTGTTGGCATACCAATGTAACGCATTATTTTTCTTGTATTTGGCAATAATTTTTTTAAATATACCGTGCACAAAAGTTCCACCTGTTTTAGGCATGTGTATAAAAACAAAATCTTTTGTAATTATCATAATAGTATTAAAATAAATTTCAAGGTTTTGGGTGTGCTGTATTTATAAAAATAAATTTCTTCTATTAATATTAAAAATAATTTGACAATTTAGTTGCTACTTGTTTCAATTTAGGTTTAACTAAATCTCTTATTAGAAAATATAACTCTTTGTCAATTAAAAATGCACTCACAAAATAGATAATCGTAAATATTGGAGAAACAATTAACATATAAGTCAAGGACACTTCCTTTGGTAAAATTAACAATTCTATGGCAATAACAAGTAGCAATGCCGGTATTAATTTAGAAGTAAAAGCCATTAATTGTGCTCGTATAGAGAATTTAAATTTTTTATAAGTTAAAGTGATGTTCATAAAAAAAAACAAATATGCCATAGCCACTAAGCTATATAGAAAATATTCCATGCCATAGTTAATGGAAATAACCATTACAATAGCTGACAGAATATGCTTTGCCAGCTCATATGACATAAGAAATCTAGACTTTCCTTTAACCATAAAAAGATTTAAATTTATATTACTAATGGGCAAGACCAAGCCGGCAACAGACAAAATTTTGAGCATTGGAGCAGCATTGGTCCATTGCTCACCATATAAATAGTAAATTATTGTATCTGAAAACAAATAGAGCAATGCCATAAAGAAGACAGCAAGCAATGAGACCATTTGTATCGCCTTTAAGTAATACGATTGCAATCTAACTTCGTCGTCCTGTATTTTAGACAACACAGGAAATAGCACTTTATTAAAAAGAGGCCCGAAGTTTTTCAATATTAAACCTCTAGTATTCGCCGCACGATTGTAAATACCTATGGTAGCAACCGAAAAGACCTTACCTATTAAAATCGTACTTAAGTTACTGGAAATTGTATTAACTATTGATAAACCTAAGATACCAGTACTATAATTTAGTGTAGGTTTGATACTTTTATAGGAAAACACCCAAGTTGGACGCCAAGACGTTTTACCCCAAAGAAAACCTGCATTAACGATACCACTTATGATACTTCGAAAAATAAGACTATATACTCCAAAACCCAAAAAAGCTAAAAGAATGGTGATTAATCCTGACGATAAGTTGACACCAACATCTAACTGAGATAAAAATCTAAAGTCAATATCCCTTTTTCGCAACACCATTGGTATTAAACCAAGAGAGCTTAAAAAAAACTGCAGCGAACTTAATTGCAATAAAGGTGCTAAATTTTCACTTTCATAGAGATTTGCTATAAATGTACTGATCATAAAAACCAATAGCATCATAATCACCCCTATTATAATATTTAGCCAAAAAAAACTAGACAACTCGGTATTATTCACCGTTTTGTTTCGTATCAGTCCTGAGGATATACCTGCGTCTATAAATATTTGACCTATCAAATTAACCACCATAACCAAACTCGCCAACCCAAATTCTTCAGGTGTTAAGAGTCTAGCCAAAACTAATGTGATAACAAAACCAATGATTTGATTTGATAGCTGCCCACCCAACGCCCAGCTAAAAGCAGAAGTTGTTTTGGTTTTTAGATTATCTGACATTTATATATTTTAAAAAAATTACTTTGATATAATCTTTTTTAAATAATCAAAGTAATCGCCCTTTAGACTTTCAATATTTTTTAAGGTTTTCTCTTTGTTCACCCAAGCATAGTTCATTGCAATCTCCTCCAAACAAGCAATTTTTAGACCTGTCCGCTTTTCAACGGCTTTTACAAACTCAGTGGCTTCAGTCAATGCTTCGTGCGTTCCGGTATCTAGCCATGCAAAACCTCTGCTCAATATTTGAAGTTTTAAATTCTCTTTTTCAAGATAGTGTTGGTTTACTGAAGTAATTTCCAGCTCGCCTCGATTTGATGGTTTTACTTGTTTAGCCACTTCGATAACCGAATTAGGATAAAAATATAAACCGACTACCGCATAATTTGATTTTGGTTGTTTTGGTTTTTCTTCAATACTGATGACGTTTTTTTCTGCATCAAATTCAGCGACTCCATACCGTTCTGGATCACTCACGTAATTTCCAAATACCATGGCTTTCCCTTGTTCCTCAACGCTTCTTACGGATGCTTTTAAAATGTTTTGTAATCCGGCTCCGTAAAAGATGTTATCGCCCAACACTAAGCACACCGCATCATTTCCAATAAATTCTTCTCCTATAATAAAAGCTTGTGCCAATCCGTCTGGTGAAGGCTGTTCTGCATACTCAAAATTGACTCCAAATTTTTCGCCTGTACCCAATAATTTTTTAAAATTAGGAAGATCATCAGGTGTTGAAATAATTAAAATGTCCCTAATACCAGCCAGCATTAGGACGGATATTGGGTAATAAATCATGGGCTTATCATAAATTGGCAATAACTGTTTACTCACACTTATGGTTAATGGATGTAACCGTGTTCCCGATCCGCCCGCTAATACAATACCTTTCATTCCTTTTTTATTCTAAGATTTCTAAAAATATGTTTTTATAAAACTTCGCTTAACCTCTAACTTTTCATAGTTTAATGCGACACATATTGTTTTTCGTAATAGTCTTTATAGTCGCCAGTAACGATGTTATGTAACCACGCTTCATTATCAAGATACCAACTAATCGTTTTTTCTATGCCTTCTTCAAACTGCAAGGAAGGCTCCCAACCCAAATTGTCTTTTAATTTGGTTGAATCGATGGCGTATCGCATGTCATGTCCGGCCCTATCTGTAACATAGGTGATCAATTTTTCGGAACTGCCTTCTTCTCTTCCCAATTGCTTGTCCATAACTTTACAGATAACCTTTATGAGGTCAATGTTTTTCCACTCGTTAAAGCCGCCAATATTGTAAGTATCGCCAATAGTTCCCTTATGAAAAACGACATCAATGGCACGCGCGTGGTCTTCTACAAATAACCAATCCCTTATATTTAAACCTTCCCCATAAACAGGAAGTGGTTTGTTATTTTTTATATTATTTATAAATAATGGAATTAATTTTTCAGGAAATTGATTTGGGCCATAATTGTTGGAGCAGTTGGTTATTATGGCAGGCAATCCATAAGTGTTTTGATAAGCGCGCACAAAATGATCTGAGCTGGCTTTTGAGGCCGAATAAGGCGATTTAGGATCGTAAGGCGTATCCTCTAAAAAGAAACCTTCGTCTCCCAAAGAGCCAAAAACCTCATCCGTAGAAATATGATAGAATAATTTATCTTCAAAATTATTTTTCCAACTTTCTTTGGCCTGATTTAACAAGTTTAATGTTCCCATTATGTTGGTGTTGGCAAACTCAAAAGGGTTGGTAATGGATCGATCTACATGAGATTCTGCTGCTAAATGAATAACAGCCTCTATAGCATACTTTTTAAAAATTTCCTTGATTAGACTACGATCACAAATATCTCCTTTTATAAACGAATAATTCTCTGAGTGCTCTATGGCGCTTAAATTCTCAAGATTTCCTGCATATGTAAGCAGATCTAAGTTAATTATATGATAGTTTGGATACTTTTCTACAAACAACTTAACCACATGACATCCTATAAAGCCTGCTCCTCCAGTTATTAATATATTCTTCATTGCAGTAATATTTTTTAATTATTTTCTACCTAATAATAGTTTCCGTGATAAAAAACTTTCAATTCAACTTCATCAAGAAATAACATCTTAACAAATTTATGTCCATAACTTTTCATCTGATAATAAATCAATTATATAAAAATGTAAATGTACTTCGAATACCTTTTATTTTAAAGGCAATGTTTCAATAATTGCTAAAATACGTTCTGTGGCTTTACCATCCCAAAATTTTGGCACATTACTATGATTTTCCATTCCAGCTTCAACAGTTTCGATATGGCTTAAAATTTTATCAACATCAAAATCCAACAAAACATTTGTTCCTTGGGTTATAGTACTAGGCCTTTCGGTATTTGGTCTCAGCGTTAAGCAAGGTTTTAATTTGTAGGTTGTTTCCTCTTGAATGCCACCACTGTCTGTTAATACCATTCTGCAATTATGGATAAGGTTTTGAAAACTAAAATAATCCAATGGGCCTGTAATTATAACACCTTTTAATTTTTCGAAGTCCGATTTTAAACCATACTTCGATAGATTGTTCAACGTTCGCGGGTGCATTGGAAAGACCACTTGATGATTTTTAGACAGTTTATCCATCAAATTCAATAACTTTTCTAGACCATTTTTGTGATCTACTGTAGCCGGACGATGAATAGTCATTAAAATAAAATCATCCTTGTTCAGTTGAAACGTTTCTAAAATGGACTGGGATTCTATATCTTCTTCAAAAGCGACGAGTGTATCAATCATGGTGTTCCCAACAAAATGGATCCGCTCTTTTGGTTTTCCTTCTTTGAGTAGATTATCTATGCCACTTTGTTCCGTTACAAAGAAGTGATCTGTTATTTCATCGACCAAAAGTCGATTGATTTCTTCTGGCATACTTCGGTCAAAACTCCGTAAACCACTTTCTAAATGCGCCAGTGGAATATTCATTTTATTTGCGGTAATAGCAGCAGCTAAAGTAGAGTTGACATCGCCTGACACAATGATCATATCTGGAAGAAACTGATTTACAATGCCTTCCAACCTAATTATAATTTCACCGATTTGATTATTTGCAGTGCTTTGGGGAATGTTCAAAGCAAAGTCGGGATAGATGTCTAATTGTTTAAAAAAATCATCAGCCATGGCTTTGTCAAAGTGTTGGCCTGTGTGGACGATTTTTATGTCGAATTTATTTTTAAATTTTTGATCAGCTACTTTTTTAAATTGTGTAACCTTAATATAATTCGGTCTTGTACCCACAATAATCAATAATCGAATCATAAAAACTTTATTATTTTCCTAAATTTAAATTGAAGGCACTAACTTAAATTTTTACTTTTTTATAGTCTTTTTGGTGCGAGGTAAACCAATTGTAAGTATCTATTATTCCTTTTTCTAAAGTATATTCTGAAGCCCAACCCAAAGCTCTTAGCTTTGAACTATCCATCAACTTTCTAGGTGTTCCATCTGGTTTTGAACTGTCCCATTCAATTTTCCCATTATGACCTACAACATTTTGAATCGTTTCGGCTAGTTCTTTTATAGTCACATCTGTACCTGTACCAACATTATATAAATGTTCTGGTAATTTATGCTCAACGGCAAATAAAACGGCCTGCGCTAAGTCATCAACATGTAAAAACTCACGCATTGGTGTTCCACTTCCCCATAACTCTACTGTAGCATTAGTAGTTTTAGCCTCGTGAAACTTTCGTATCATAGCAGGCAATACATGCGAACTTTTTAAGTCAAAATTATCATTAGGACCATATAAATTGGTCGGCATTAAGCTCACAAAATCTTTACCGTATTGCTTTCTAATGGCTTCGCACGCTTTTACACCAGCTATTTTAGCAATGGCATACCATTCATTAGTTGGCTCCAAGCTATCGGTAAGTAAGTATTCTTCTTTTAAGGGTTGAGGTGCAAATTTTGGGTAAATACAAGAACTTCCTAAAAAAATAAATTTAGAAATCTCAGCTTTATGTGCAGCATCAATGAGATTATTCTGAATTTGCAAATTTTCCATTAAAAATGGATATGGATTCTCGTTGTTGGCTAAGATCCCTCCTACTCGAGCAGCCGCATCGATAATAATATCAAGCTTTTCTGTATTTATAAAATCAATTACAGCTTGTTGGTTTCGCAAATCGAGCTCTGAGCTGGTTTTACCAATGAGATTAGTGTAACCTGTTGTCTCTAAAGCTCTCCAAACCGCAGAACCTACCATTCCGCGATGACCTGCGATATATAGTTTTGAATCTTTAGTTAATTTACTCAAAATAATTCATCGTTTTATAACCTCCATCTTCAAGGTACTGTTGTTCTTTCATCAATTTTATATCACTTTGCATCATATCCTTAACAAGGTCATTAAGATCATATTTGCATTCCCATCCTAATTTGTCCTTAGCTTTTGAGGCATCGCCAATAAGTAACTCTACTTCTGTAGGCCTAAAATAACGTGCATCAACAGCGAGTATCTCTTTTCCTATTTCTAATTGGTAATTAGGATTTTTGCACTTGATGATATATGCTTTTTCATCTTCGCCTTTTCCTTTAAACTCTAACTCAATCCCAACTTCAGCAAAACTCATTTTAACAAAGTCACGGATTCTTGTGGTTTTCCCAGTAGCAATGACCCAATCTTCTGCCTCGTCCGCTTGAAGAATCATCCACATCATTCTCACATAATCCTTGGCATGTCCCCAATCGCGTTGTGCATCTAAATTTCCGAGATAAAATTTATCTTGCATCCCTAGTGCTATCCGGGAAACTGCCCTAGTAATTTTTCGTGTTACAAAAGTTTCCCCTCTAATTGGTGATTCATGATTAAACAAAATACCATTACAAGCATACATATTATAAGCCTCACGATAATTTACAGTAATCCAATAAGCATACATTTTGGCCACAGCATAAGGTGATCTTGGATAAAATGGTGTAGTCTCCGATTGTGGTACTTCTTGCACTTTTCCATACAACTCTGAAGTGGAAGCTTGATATATACGTGTTTTTTTCTCTAAACCTAATAGACGTACAGCATCTAAAATGCGTAAAGTCCCTAAACCATCTGCATTCCCAGTATATTCAGGAATTTCAAAAGACACCGCCACATGACTCATAGCCGCCAAATTATAAATCTCGTCGGGTTGAATTTCTTTTATTAAACGGATAAGATTCGTACTGTCCGTCATGTCACCATAATGCAAATAAAAATTCTGATGATCTACATGAGGATCTTGGTATAAATGGTCAATGCGATCCGTATTAAATAATGATGAACGGCGTTTCAAACCGTGGACCTCATAACCTTTTTTCAACAAAAATTCACTTAAATAGGCACCATCTTGTCCTGTAACCCCTGTAATAAATGCGACTTTACTCATTAACAATTTCTAATTTATGTATTTAAATACTAACTAATTACTCTGCAAAAGTATATAAAGTAGTAGAATTAAATGGATCTATTTGGTATTAAATATTAGGATGACTTTACCAAAAACCAGTTATTCAACAATTCTTCCCTATTATATAACATACGTTCTTTTGTACTCCAATCTATAACTTCAAAACCTGCATGTTCACAAATGGCTTGACCCGCAGCAGTATCCCACTCCATGGTTGGTGCAAATCTTGGGTAACAATCCGCTTGGCCTTCGGCCACCATACATAGTTTTAAGGAACTGCCTTTAGATATCAAATTTACGTCGCCATGCTTCTGGCGCATGTCGCTAACATAAGTTTCTGTTTCTGGAGACATGTGTGAACGGCTCGCCACAACTGTGAATGTATTATCCTCTCTTTCTAGCGGCAATTTACTGGCGTCATTAAATAAGGCATCAACGTTGTAATCTTTAAGGTTCACTACAACTTTATAGGCACCTATTTCATCGGTTGAAAAATAAAGCGCTCCTGAGACTGGCACAAAAATAACGCCTATGACGGTTTTCTGATTTTCAATTAGTGCAATGTTAACCGTAAACTCTCCGTTACGCTTAATAAATTCTTTGGTGCCATCTATTGGATCTACGATCCATAATTGGTTCCAATCTTTTCTATCTTTGTAGGGTATGGATTTACCTTCCTCAGAAAGCACAGGAATATTTGTCGTTTTTAAATGTGACATGATCACAACATGCGATGCTAAATCTGCTTTGGTCAATGGGGAATTATCGCCTTTTAATTCCACTTCAAAATCATCGGAATGATATATGTCTAGAATCTCTTTTCCTGCTTCTAAGGCTGCGGTTATTGCTATTTTTAAATTTTTGTTCATATATTAAAAAGTAAACATACAATTAGCTTGAATGAAAAACACCCCTAAAGTCCCCTCAAGGGGACAATACTCCACTACAAACTGAGTTGTTATATAATCATCCCAGCTCCAATGGTTTCATTGGTTTGCTCATCAATGATGATAACGCTTCCGGTTTGGCGATTTTTTTTATAGGCATCGAAAAATATTGGTTTTGCCGTTCTAATGGACAAACGTGCAATATCATTCATTTCTACCTTATCAATACCTTCAATCCTATGCAACGTATTGATGTCTATTTTATATTTCAATTCTTTTACCATTCCAACGGTCTCATTGGTCGTATGCTTAATCACTACTTTTGTTCGGGCATGAATTGGATTAGTGCTCATCCACGTCACTAAAACTTCCAAATCTTGACTCACCATTGGCACATTGTTTTCGCGCACAATCATATCGCCACGACTGTTATCTATTTCATCTTCCAGCGTCATGGTTACAGACATAGGAGCAAATGCCTCTGCAATCTGTTCACCATTAAGCTCAATAGTTTTAATGGTAGAAACAAACCCTGAAGGCAATGATTTTACTTTATCTCCAGGTTTAAATACACCACCATCTATTCGGCCTGCAAAACCTCTATAATCTTGATTATCTAAAGTATGTGGACGAATTACAGATTGAATAGGAAAACGACAGTCTACCAAATTATGATCGCTCGATATATGTACCGTTTCCAAATGATACATCAGCGTACTGCCTTGGTACCAATCCATATTTTTAGAACGATTAACTACGTTGTCGCCATTTAATGCCGAAATAGGAATAAATTGTATATCGTTAATCCCTAACTTAGAAGAAAAGGCATTAAAGTCTGAAACAATTTCATTGTAGACGTCTTCACTATAATCCACTAAATCCATCTTATTAACACAGACAATGGCATGTGGTATGCGCAATAATGAAGCGATAAAAGCATGACGATGAGTTTGCTCTAACATACCTTTTCTTGCATCGATCAGTATAATGGCCAAATTAGCAGTGGACGCACCGGTGACCATATTACGTGTATATTGTATATGTCCTGGTGTATCCGCAATTATAAATTTACGCTTTGGCGTTGCGAAGTACCGATAAGCCACATCTATAGTAATACCTTGCTCGCGCTCAGATTTTAGGCCATCGGTAAGTAATGATAAATCAACATAATCAAAACCTTTATTTTTGCTCGATGCTTCAACAGCATCGAGTTGGTCTTGAAAAATTGATTTACTATCATATAATAAACGCCCTATTAATGTGCTTTTGCCATCATCTACACTTCCTGCGGTTGTAAAACGTAATAATTCTATATCTTGATAATCCATTCTCTTTTGAATATTGTTAGTGGTTTATTGTTTTCATATTACTGTGAGGCATTACAATAGAAAAACACCCCTAAAGTCCCCTCAAGGGGATAATGCTAAAATTTAAAAGTAACCTTGTTTTTTCCGATCTTCCATGGCCGTTTCAGCGCGCTTATCATCTGCTCTACCTCCACGTTCTGTAGTTCTTGTTGTAGCGATTTCTTCTATAATTTTATTTAAATCATCGGCTTCAGATTCAACAGCACCTGTAATGGGCATATCACCACAAGTACGGTAACGAATCGTCATATTTACGACCTCTTCATTTTCCTTCAATTTAATGAATTCTGAATTTGCCAAAATCACACCATCCCTAACCACGCAGTCACGTTGATGAGAGAAATAAAGGGACGGCAAATCAATATTTTCTAGTTTGATGTATTCCCAAACATCCATTTCCGTCCAATTGGAAATAGGAAACACTCTAAAATGTTCTCCGTAATTTTTACGACCATTAAAAAGGTTCCACAATTCTGGTCTCTGATTTTTTGGATCCCATTGTCCAAATTCATCACGATGGGAAAAGAAACGTTCTTTTGCACGCGCTTTTTCTTCATCTCGTCTTGCGCCTCCCATCGCAGCATCAACTTTATAGTCTTCAAGTGTATCTAACAACGAAACTATCTGGAGTGAATTACGAGACGCATCAGCTCCCGTTTCTTCTTTCGCCCTTCCTTTATCAATAGCTTCTTGAACAGAACCAACAATAAGTTTCACACCTAATTTTTCTACCAATTCATCTCTAAAAGCAATGGTTTCAGGAAAATTATGGCCTGTGTCGATATGGATTAAAGGAAACGGTATTTTTGCAGGAAAGAACGCTTTTTTAGCTAAGTGTGTTAGTAAAATTGAATCTTTTCCACCTGAAAAAAGCAGCACAGGATTTTCAAATTGCGCTGCAATCTCTCGAATCACAAAAATAGCTTCCGATTCTAATTCTTTTAAGTGATTAATTACGTAATTACTCATGTGTTTTATTTTAATTTTTGAATAATAAAGTCTAAAATAGTTTGAACCGATGTTTCTATCGATTGATGGTCTGTTACGATTTCTAGATCCGGATTCACAGGCGCCTCATAAGGTGCTGAAACACCTGTCATGTTTTTAATTTCACCGGCTCTTGCCTTCTTATACAAACCTTTTACGTCTCTACGTTCACATTCCTCTAAAGAGGTATTGATATAGATTTCGACGAAATTTTCCTCACCTACGATATGTCTAATATTATCTCTATCTTTTATATACGGAGACACAAAAGCTGCTAAGGTTACCACGCCAGCATCGACCATCAAATTACTGATTTCTGCAATCCTCCTGATGTTTTCGGTACGGTCTTCTGGAGCAAAACTCAGATCTTTATTAATGCCTTGTCTAATATTATCACCATCTAAGCTAAATGTTGAAATACGCATTTTATGAAGGGCCTCTTCGACCAAATTCGCTAAAGTAGATTTACCAGAACCTGACAAACCTGTAAACCACATTAGCAGAGAGCGATGCCCATGTAATTTCTCTCGATCTGATTTGGTGACCTTATAATCATGCCTAACCGTATTTAAGCTCATAATTCTTCAGCTTTTTTCTGTGCGTTTAATCGTTTTCTTTCAATTCTTTTATCTAAACCAAAATCAATATGATACCATAATTTTTCGTGACCAAAATACAACAGCATTTTTGTAGGAACCTCAGCTCCACCAATTTTCAAACCCGTCAAAGGATTACCGGTAACAATCCATCCTAATACAAAGGTATCTATCGTCCCGACTGCTCGCCAAGAAAATGTCTTTAGCACATGACGCTTATTGGACGATTTTATTTTAGATTTAAACCAAACGCGTTCATGCAAATAATACAGAATCATCTTAGTAATCAATTCCATGATAGCTATTTGCGAACCAAACTTAATGTTATCTGAAATGAGCCAGGATAACAAAAAAGTATCTAATGTGCCTACAATACGCCAGGTAATCGTTTTGGCCAGATGTCGTTTACTGAACTTCAATTGCTATGCATTCTTAAATTTCCACTATAGTACATACCGTCACTAAATCAAATAAAAGCTGATATATCAAATATTAAGAAGTACAGCAATTAGAGATAAACGGCGCAAAAATACTTAATTACTTACACTTAGCCATTGGGATATTCATAAAATATATGATTATAAAAAATTAATAGCACAATGGCACATATTATATAAAAACCATCGAATGTTAACATTTATTGTAAACTCAAATTGCGGCAAATATAAATAGATTAATTAAAAAGCGTAAAAGAAGAAATCAAATTAATCAGCTGCCAATTATTAATTTACAGACTCAATTACAACCTTAAGATGATGATATCTTAATCTTGAAAGATCAAGAAAAAAACCACAAATGCAAATTTTACGTACATTAATTGAGTTAACTTTGATTAGATTGTTTTTACCATAAGAAAAAAGCCTCAATAATATACTGTTTATCTAGGAAACGTGTAAGAAAAAACTTTTTTTATTCGCAAATTTTATTACCTTTGCTAAGTTGCAATTTATTGAAAAAAGCAATTGAATATCAAATAAATACGACATTTTTTAAAGATAAAAAATTATGAGAAAAGCTTACTTGTTTTATGTAATGTTATCCTTATTTGCACTAGGATACAGCCAAACTATTGCCACTATTGATCGTGAAAATGGTTCAGGACCAACATTGACGGACAACGTCGCTAATATGTCTTCAACCGGCCTTACAAGGGGATCTGGCTTGAATTTGGCAAATGCAGCAAACTTAAATTCATTTTCATCCAACAACTTCACAATTGGTGGTGATTTGGCTGGTGCGCAAGCGACTAATGACTATATTGAGTGGTCTGTATCTGCGAACACAGCTTTTGAAGTTGCCGTTGATGAATTAGACATTCGCCTAAGACGCAACCCTAATGGCCCTGAAAACTGGCAAATATTTTACAGCTTGGATGGTTTTGCTACTGCTGGTATTGATTTATCAGGTCCTCAAACGATTTCAGCAAACATAACTGAACCCTTTAGTTTTTCAGGGCTTGGCATTAATTCCGGCGTTTCTGGCACCATTACATTTAGAGTATACGCATGGGGTTCTCTTGCCAATAACGGTAATTTTAGAGTCTTCGGACAAGCAGGTTGGTCGCTTTCTGCAGCAGTTCCAAATCCTGGAATTAGAATGATTGGTACTGTAACTACAACGTCTACAAATAGTACTGAATCTGACATTATAGCATCTGATTTCCCATTAGCTCCAGTTCAAGAAAACATTGATTATATGGCATATAATGCACCTTCCGGACTCAATTTTACTAATTCTGTTCCCTTAGGCGCTTTTACCATAAGAGATGGTGGAGCATCTACGCCAGATGCTGACACTGATGGCACTAACTTAACTTCTATTGAGTTTGAAGTTGTTAATAGTGAAAATATCGCTGCTTTAGCTATATTTGATTTAGGAGTTTTTGATTTTGTAGCTGAAGTTACCAGTGTTTCAGATTTCACGACATTTAATGGATTAAATTTACTTGCTGGTGATAACACAACACGTCAATTTGTAATTTATGCTACTTTTAATTCCACGGTAACAGATAACGAACAAATCCAATTAACGATTAATAATGTTACAACCCCGGCCACAAGCAGCTCACTTTTTGCAGCTACTGACGCTGGTGGTGCTGAAACTTCAATTAATGATGATGATAACCGAATTGAAGTCACGGCTAGTCAGTTTCAATTCAACCAACAACCAACTGACAGTAATCAGGGAGAGGTTATGGTGCCATACCCAACGATTTCTGCTGTTGACGATAATTTTAATCTAGATTTGGATGCCGATATTGCTGGAATAGATGTCGCAACCATATCTGGATCTAGTAGTATAGTTGGCGAAACTTATAACATGTTAAATGGCCAAGCTATTTTAGATAAAATAGTATTTACTGGTCAAGAAATAAACAGGAGCCTTGTTGCATCGTCAGTCTCCCCATCTTTATCGGGCACAAGTACAACATTTAGTATCAACGGACCACTCATTAGTATCGTAGAGCAAGATTTTGATACAGCCATAGATTGGACTTACACAAGTGATACTCCTTTCTTTGGAACTGTTTTAGATTGGGGCGATACTTTAGGGTATTTTGGTGAAATAGCATTAACGGATGCATTCCCTATTAACAGTTCTTTCTTTTCTGACGAAATTCTTGGCGAGAATGATTTAAACGATTCTGCCAATCCTTTTGCCACAATAACTTTCGCAGATGTAGATGTAACCTCATATACGAATATTAAGATAGAATTTGACTGGCAAGTTGTTGGTTATGTTAATAACGCAAATGATATTCAGTACCGTCTTGTTTATGATGGTAGTGCAGCTGGAACAGGTGGTTGGCAAACCGTTTTTGATGGTAATGGTGCAATCAGCGATGATCAAGGTAGAGTTGAAATTTCAATCCCTGATGGAAATGCTACAGTTGGACTACAACTAAGACTAAGAAATAACTTAGCTGATGGTTACTCTGGTTTTGATAACTTTAGATTATTAAGCGAGTTTAATGGTTTAATTTATACGAATGCTGATGGCTGGAAAGATAATATAGAACCAGATTTGACCACAGGGGCATTAGATGCTTTGGTTGTTGATGGAACTTACGATGTTTCTGGTGATGTTGAAATAAATAATCTTATTTCTTATAATGGATCCACAATTGATATTGGTTTTGGCGAGTCTATTACTACAAATGCAGATGTACTCGCTAAAGGTAGCTTAGAAATGAACTCAATCAGCAACAGTTATTCGAGTTTAATCGTTGGTGGTACTATAAATACGAAAGTGACTTATAATCGTCATGTTAACCAAAATTCTGGAACTGGTTCTTCCACAGGTAATAATGATTTAATTTCTGCTCCTGTGACCGATGCGAGTCAAACCTACCTTGCCTTTAGAACCACGAATACAGACATACCTTCTGGAACTATAGATGGTGTACCTTCATTTTTATTTGGTCCTTTTGATAACACTACAAACGAATATATAAATCATCCGGCATCAGATGAAACAACTGTTATAGAACCTGGTATTGGGTATAGAACAGCTTCAACTGCACCATCAGGATCAACCTTTGAATTTGTTGGAGATGTCATAACAGGGTCACTTGCTGTTCCAATTACCGTAGGAGCCGCCAGCAGAGCCAACTTAATTGGAAACCCTTATCCATCCTATTTGAAATTATCAACGTTTTTAACCGCCAATAGCACTCAATTTAGCCCAAGCAATTCTGGAGTTTATGGTTATGTCGGAAATGTGCTGTCTGGTTTTAGAATATGGAATCAAGCGTATTCTGATGCTAATCCAAATGCCAAAATTGCACCAGGTCAAGGTTTCTTCGTAATTTCAAAAGATGGAGGCGGAACCATCGATTTCAATCCTGACATGCGCACAAAGGGTACAGCTGATGATTTTATCTCGGGAAGATCCGCTAACCAAGATTTAGCACACGTGTATCTTCAAGTTGCTAAAGGAGAAGAACTGTACCAGACCGATTTATATTTTAATGACAATGCCTCCCTAAATATGGATGCAGGTTATGATGCGGAAATGTTTGAAGCCAACACGCCAAGCTTTGCTATCTACTCACACTTGGTTGAAGACAACTTAGGAAAAGATTTTGCCGTACAATCGGTAAGCTATTCAGACCTAAACAATGTGACTATTCCGTTAGGAATAAATATAGCGCAAGGTGAACAGGCGGTAATAAGCATTTCAGAAATGAACATTCCAGATGGCACCACTGTGATCTTAGAAGACAACACAACTAATACCTTTACTAATTTATTGGAAAGCGATTACACATTTACGCCAACGACCACGTTAAATGACACTGGTCGTTTTTACATACATTTTTCAAATGAAACTTTAGGGCTGAATGATGAGACCAAAAATAGTATAGAAATATCTACTGATGTGCCTACAAAAACTATAATTGTAAAAGGCCAGTTAGAAAGCCAAACCAAGCTTAACTTGTATGATATTCAAGGGAGACTTGTAATTTCTCAATCAATAAATTCTAAAAACTTAGAGCAGCGTATTGATGTTTCTAGTCTTACCGCTGGTATTTACGTTGTTGAATTGCAGAACAATGCGGCCATCAATAGAACCCAAAAAGTTATTATTAGATAGACTCTGAATTTTTAATTATAATAATGATGCGCATCTTATTTTAGGTGCGCTTTTTTCTTTTCAAAAATTTTTATTTTCTATTCACTACGTCCTTAATTTGATTAATTTAGCCCCCTAAATAATGATGCTATACATGTACAATCACTTTTGAATTGCAAGAGTAGGTTAAATTACATAGTCTTGGAATAATCTGAGTACTGAAATTATAGCATCGTTTTTTTAATTGAGCATCGCAACGCAGCATAGCTCCTAAGAAATTCAGCATGCCTAATGACCATTTTACACATAAAAAAACAGTTACGCGGAACACCTATGTACTCCAATCATTTGTTCAGTATTTTAACAATTATTATTCAGCCTAAATTTCTAAAAAAAACTATAAACCACTCAAAAAAAAACTGTTTATGACGTATTCCATTAAATGGATGATTCACAATTATTTAATACGATAAAAGATTTGTTAAAAAATAATTGTAGTTTAATTATGAACTTTTATTATATTTGACAACCCTCAAGCACGATTTTTAGCGACGATGTGTTAATAAATGTAGGTTTTTTCATATTTTTTTATATACTATCCTGCTTATTGCAAACGTTGTGACTTAACTATAACTCATTATTTTATGAAACATTTTTACACATTTTTAGTACTCCTATTAATTGGAAACTTTGGTTTTGGTCAAATCACTGAAAACTTTGATTCTGGCCTGATAGAGCCAGGTTACCACACAGGAACCCAAACCCTAACCAGTGGTACATGGACATCTGTTGCCGTATTTGAGGAGGATCCAGGTAATTCTCGTACCGGAGCTTCCGCTGCAAGAATAAATGCTACTATATCAAATGCAAGTTTAACCACACCTGCACTCTCAGGAGCTGGTGTTGTTACTTTTTGGTACAGAGCTTTAAATGCCCCTGATACAGGTACATTTGAGTTGCAAACGTCAACAGATGGCACTAATTATACCACGCAAACTACTCAGGTATATACAGGTGATACATATACACAATTCACACAAACCTTAAATGATACAAGTTCTAATCTTACTATAAGAATTTTAAATGATAACCAATCAGCTCACCTCATAGTAGACGATTTTGATGTGAGTACGCCTAGCAACGATACCGTCGATTACTGTAACTTGCAGTTCCCAAACAACGGTATTATCACAGAAGGAGGATCTTTTACAGCTTTTGCTGAAATATACCAAGAAGGTGTAACTGAACCTGCCGGACAAGGTGGCAATATTGAAGCTTGGATTGGATATAGCGATACTAATGCGAATTCAGTTGCAGATTTCACTTCTGGTTGGACATGGGTACCTGCCACATATAACACGGATAAAGATAACAATGATGAGTATCAAGCAACCTTCGGTGCTGCTTTTGCACCTGGCGAATATTATTATGTAAGTCGTTTTTCATATAATAGTGGTGCTTTCGCCTATGGTGGTATTAACCCAGGTAGTGATGGTGGTAATTTCTGGGATGGCACAACTGCCGTATCAGGAAAACTGACAGTTAACTCTGCTTCTATTCCAACTACGGTCGCTACACTTAATGTAAACGGATGTGGAGATTCTGATAGTTACAGTGGTGCTTATGCATCTGTCACAGACGGTGTAGTATGGGCAGAATTGATTTATGACGGTAACTGTACTAAAATAACAGTAGATACCCAAAATTCTACTGGTGGTATAGATACGGAAATTGGACTTTATGATAATTTTGGAAATTTAATAGGGAATGATGATGACGGTGGTGCTGGTATCCTAAGCTCTCTAACTGAATTAGGGCTGCCTGCAGGAACTTATTATATTGCGGCAGGAGCGTTTAATATTACTTTCGGAGCAACTAACTTTGGTGCTACAACAAATGATACGAGTTCAACAGGCACATTGTTTATCAACGCAAGTACACCAAATCTAGTTGATTTCTGTAATTTACAGTCCCCAAGTAGTGGTACTATAAATGTAGGACGTGACTTTGATGTCTATGCACAAATATTTGAAGCAGGGAGAACCGAAGCCGCTGGTCAGGGCGCTAACATCAGTGCTTGGATTGGTTATAACACTACGGATGCTATAACGACCGCAGATTTTGCAACAGGTTGGACCTGGATACCTGCTACTTACAATACAGATTCAGGTAACAATGATGAGTACCAAGCTGAAATTGGCTCTGGATTACCTGTTGGAAACTACTTCTACGTCAGTCGTTTCACAGTAGATGGCGGTGATTTTGCTTATGGTGGTATAAATCCAGGAAGTACAGATGGAAACTTTTGGGATGGCACTAATTATGTTTCAGGACAATTAACGGTTAATGCCTTACCAGAACCAACAAACCATGTTTTAGACTTTACAGCAGTAGCTGATTCAGATTCTCAAATTACATTAACATGGAATGATAATGATGGAACAGAACCCGCTAACGGATTTTTGATTGTTGGTAAAACTGGAGCAGGCGTATTCTATGAACCAGTGGATGGTACAGATCCTTCAAATGACACCGATTGGTCAGATGACGAATTTGAATTTAAAGAAGGATCTGGTGTTCAATCTTATACAGTAACAGGGTTAGAATCCAGTACTTTATATGAATTTAAAATTTACCCGTATTCAAACTCTGGTAGTATAATAGATTTTAAAACAGATGCGACAGTTCCTACGGCTAGTGCCTCCACTCCAGCTATTACTTTTACGTATAATGGCACATGGTCGCCAAGCGATCCTAACGGGAATTCAACAGTGAACGATAATATTGTTATTGAATCTGGCGATGCTAGCATAGTATCGAGTACATCAATCAATTCAGTTACCGTAAATTCTGGTGCCAGTATCACCGTTGATTCTGGAGTTACCTTAACGGTAGTGAGCGATTTAACATTAGAGTCTGTTTCAGATAGTTATTCTAGTTTAATCGCTAATGGTACCATAACAGGAACCATTAGGTATGAACGTTTTGTGAATGCCAATAGCGGTGGCAATGATCTTATTTCGGCACCGCTCTCTGGTCAAACTTGGTCTAACTTCTTAAACTCTGGAACCAATGCCACTGACTTATTGGATAATGGACAGACAGGTCCTACAACTTATGCTTTTGCACCATTCAATAAAACTCTCGGCGCTTATGAGAACTTTACTGACGCAACAGCCAACAACTTAACTAGTGGAACTGGTTATAGAGCTGCTACAGATCCTGCTGTTGGTACTGGTACAACATTAGCCTTTACTGGTACTGTACCGGCATCACCTGTTGATATTCCTATTAGTTTTTCTGGTCCTGCGCATCAAGATTGGAACCTTATAGGTAACCCATTCCCTTCTTATGTAGATGTTTATGAATTCCTATTTAATACAGAAGTTGGTACAGGCTCTGGTCTATTTAATATTGACCTATTGGCTACTGGTACTGGTATCTATGGGTATGACGGTAACGCAGAAGATGGTTGGAAAATCATTACCATAGCCAATGCTTTTGGAGAATCAATGGCTCCTGGTCAAGGATTCCTTATTGCTGTAGATCCGGTTAATTCAGCCGCATATGATATCAGGTTTGATGAGGCTGCAATAACAACTGGTACGGGAGATGATTTCATTGCTGGTCGTAGTGCTAACACGTTGACATATTTTAAGCTTAACGCAAATACTTCAACTAAGAATTACACCACACAATTCTATTTTAATGAAGATTCAAGCCAAGATCTCGATCATGGATTCGATGGTAAAATTTGGGGCGATGAAATACCGAGTTTTGCACTTTATTCTCATATAGTGCAAGATACTGCAGGTTTAAATTTCCCAATGGCTTTACAATCCTTGAATACTGCGGATATGATGGATGTTGTAATTCCGTTAGGTGTCCACGCCAGTTCTGGTGAACAATTGACGTTTACCATTTCAGAATTTGCATTGCCAAGTACTGTAGAAGTCTATTTAGATGATACGCTGAATAACACATCAACATTATTAAATACAGCTGATTATGTTATCACACCAACTACCAATTTAACTGGTACAGGTCGTTTCTATTTGCGTGTAACAGATACGGCGTTATCCGTAAACGATGAGGATTTTAATAGTATTAAAATCTATACGACCAAGTCGTCTAGATCCATATTTATTCAAGGTATCATCAATGATGGTACTACGGCTAAAATCCATGATATTCAAGGACGTTTAGTTTATAGTACAGAATTGGAAAGCGTTAATTTATTAAACGAAATCGATGCTACGGATCTTCAAGGAGGTGTTTATGTAGTGACATTAACTGATGGTACAAACCAAAAATCACATAAAGTGATTATTAGATAAGTTTCTTAGTTAAATTATGATCATAAAAGCGCATCCATTAGGATGCGCTTTTTTGTTTAAAATTTGTTGATTTCTATATTCTATGAAGGCTTAAACAAAACCCACAAATTCTACAGAATTAGCCTCAAAGACTTAATATTAACACATTGTTAATATCTAAGTAAAGTATAAAAACCAAGTTTCACTATATTTGCAGCCCCCAATTCTTACAGACTTAACCTTATTTTTTGTTCAATAACGATAAACAAATATACTATAGCGACCATAAGTTTAAATTTGTAAGATATTTCCTTTTAAACATCTTATCTATTTTTTAAAAGTTGCGATTTAATTTAATTAATTCTTTTTATGAAAAAAATTTACACGTTATTAATAGTCCTCGCTTGTATCAGTTTTGGATTTGGCCAGACTACAGTAACATATGACTTCTCAAACGGAGGAGCTGTTTCTGGATTAGATGAACCATCACCTGGTATTGCTCTTGATAGTAATATTGGCTTTGGTAGTTTCAAAAACTCTGGAACTTCAAATCCAGGTATCTTTAGTAGTCAATTACGATTATACCAAAATGCTACCAAAGGAGGATCAATTATTATTTACGCTAGTAATGGTGTAACCATAACTGATATCACAGTTAATGCTTCTGGCACAACCGGTCCTGCTGGCTACACAGTAGATGGAGGCACTGCCACGAATTTAAGTGCAAGCTCTACTTATACTATTAGCGGTATCTCAGCAACTTCTGAAGTTGAGTTTTACCAAAGAAATAGCTCTAGTTCAAATAGAATATATGTAGATAGTTTTGAGGTTACTTATACTTCTGGTGCAAGCTGTACAGCACCATTTCAAGCTTCTAGCTTTATGGTGAGTACTGTTAATACAACAGATGCCATATTAGATATTACAAGAGGTGGAGGTAACGATATTTTAGTCGTTATGAAAGAAGGCTCTGCAGTTGATACAGATCCTACTAGCGGAACAACTTACACTGCAAACAGCATCTTTGGTGGTATTGGAGCAAGTGAAATAGGAACTGGTAATTTTGTGGTTTTTAATGGTAATGATGGCACATCAAATCCTGGTATTGGTGGCGCTAATCTTAGTGTTCCTGTCTCAGGTTTAACACCAAACACAACCTACCATCTTGCCTTTTATGAATACAATACAGTAGGTACGTGTTATCAATTAGATGAATTAAGTGAAAGCTTTACAACTGATCCTGTCACAACAGTACAGTTTACTGGTACTTCTACTTCTGTTGCAGAAGATGTAGGAACATATGATTTAGTCATAGAAATTGCTAACGAAGACGCTGCAGCTACAACGTTTGATGTCGTGTTAACTTCTGGAGATGCTGCAGATATTGATTCTTATACAACACAATCTGAAAGCTTCCCAGGAAGTTCTACTACAAATATAACCGTTACAATTACTGTAACTGATGATGCTATTCAAGAATCTAATGAAGTTTTTAGCTTTGAAATTCAAAATGTTGCTGGAGGAAATAGTGCTATGGTCGGAACAAATAACACATTCGATTTAACAATTTTAGCTAATGATGCACCTGTAATTCCTGGACTTTTATATGATGCAGACTTTTCAAATGATGGTGATGGATTCCCAGCGCATACAACCTCTTCACCTCCTGCTAGTGCTCCAGCTTCAGCAGGCCCTTTTGGAACGGCTCCAAATTCATGGTCTCTATCATATAATTCTACTCTTTCCACTGATGGCACAGATAATATTTTTGAAGTTGTTTCAGGTGAATTATTAGCTGATGATTGGGGTGGACAGGGTATTTTTACAAGTCAAATCATTGACGTATCTGACACATCTACTATTGATATTTCTGCTACTGGTATTAATATCGATGCAAATGAAAATACTTTTACTTACTTCTATATTTTGGATGGTGGCTCTAGAGTTGAAACTCCTATTTTTTCAAGTGATGGAGATCCAGTAAATTATTCTATTATTGGACTGGATGTGTCGGGAGCAACTAATTTAGAAGTTGGTTTTGAGTTCTCTGAAAACGGAGGTGGTCAAGGGTATAGTGTTTCCGAATTTATGGTAAATGAAGGCGCATCTGAAACATCAGTACAATTTAGTACGACATCTACTACTGTCTCAGAAGATGTTGGCACTTATGATTTAATTATAGAAATCACTAATGAAGATGCTGCTGCAACTACATTTGATGTGGTTTTAACCTCTGGTGATGCTGCTGATATTGATAGTTATACAACACAATCTGAATCGTTTCCTGGAGGTTCTGCTACAAATGTAACGGTCACCGTTACTATTACTGATGATGCTCTCCTTGAAGGTGATGAAACCTTGACTTTTGAAATTCAAAATGTAGCTGGAGGAGATAATGCTGCAGTTGGATTGAACAACACATTCGATTTAACAATTTTGTCTAGTGACCTTCCTACTCCTGAAGAAGCAATTGCGGGAGACTTAATTATTACGGAAGTTTCTGGTGATGATGCTGACTTTAATTCATCAAACGATAATGGTTATATGGAAATATATAACCGTAGTAATAAAGTGATTAATCTTGACAACATTGAAGCTAGGTATTTCAATTCAAATCCAGGTAATTCTACACAACAAGTAACTCTTAGTGGTTCACTAGTTCCTGGCGGTTATATTATTGTTTCTCAAGATGCAGCTAACTACGCAAGTGAATATAGTGATGCAGCTGATGCTACTGGCAGTCAGTTTTTCTTTAATGGAGGTGACGACGGTTGTGATGTATTCCATACAAGTAATGGTGTCATCGATCAATTTAATGATAATGGTAGTGGACAAAGTCCATGGAATTGGAGTGACGGCTTCATATACAATAGAAATAGTTCTGATAGTGGTGCCATAGAAAACAACTGGACTCAAAGTAGTACTAACTCACCAAGATCAAAAACCAATTTATATTTTTGGACTGGTAATTCTGATAGCTCTTGGAACAATGTTGGAAACTGGGATGAAGGGTCAGTTCCTGCAAGTATGACTGATGTTGTTATTACCGACCAAACCAATAAGCCATTAATAACTTCTTCTGTTCAAGTCTCTCATTTTACAATTGAATCTAGTACTGATGTTATTGTTGAAAAAACCGGAAGTCTTGAAGCATCAGGAAACTTAAATAATAATGGAAATTTAACTTTAGAATCTGATTCTGACGAATATTCAAGTTTCATTGCTCAAGGCACCGTCACAGGGACAGGAACAACTGCATATAACCGCTACGTAAACAGTAATGACCCAATAAATGGTAACGATTTAATCAGCGCACCGGTATCTGGACAGGCTTTTGATATTTTTATAGCTAATAATCCTAATATTAGAGCAAATCCTACTGGCCCTGAAGTCTTATTTGGTGGTTTTGATAATGATAGTAGTACGGACCCATTTGAGCTTTGGGACGAAACTGACACAACACTATTAGTCGCTGGTAAAGGCTACCGTTCTGGTATTACAGAAGGTGAAGCAAGTAATCTCGTCACTTTTGAGGGTATTGTAAATTCAAGCTTAGTAGAAATAGCTATAGATCAAGGTTCTGCAAGTAAATTGAACTTAATAGGAAATCCTTTTCCATCGTATTTAAACGCACAACTATTTTTATCGCAGAACTTTGCCTTACTAGATCCTAGCGCTGCAGTTATATATGGATACAATGATAGTACTGACGGTACTTCTGCTGGAGATTATACGATTATAAGCGCTTTGCTAAATACGGACTTGAATATTGCACCGGGTCAAGCCTTTTTTGTGGCTTCTAATACGATAGGTGGAAATATTCAGTTTACTACCACTAGCCCAGATATGCGTTTGGCTGCAGGTGGAGATGATTTTATTGCTGGAAGAAATGCTTCTGTAATTTCTAACTTAAAATTAAATCTAAGCAACACAACTGATAATTTTATAACCGATATTTTCTTTACCGAAAACTCTAGTCAGGGCTTAGACCCAGGATATGATGCAAGTCTATTGGGTGGAGCTGCGCCATCATTTGCTCTTTATTCACATTTGGTGCAAGATAATACAGGCGTTCCATTTGCAGTTCAAGCGCTTAGTAAAACGGACTATATTGATGTTACAATTCCTTTAGGAGTAAATGCAAACCAAAGCGAACAATTGACATTCAGCATTAGCGAAAGTAATTTACCGAGTTCAGTAGAGGTTTATTTAGACGATACAGTTGCTAATACTTCAACCTTACTAAATACTGGCGATTATATACTAACACCAAATACAGACCTAAATGGCACTGGGCGTTTTTATCTTCGTTTTACTGAAAATACGCTTTCTACCCTTAATCCTGATTTAGATCATCTCAACATCTATAGCAATAAAAGCGCTAAGACAATCGTCATAGCTGGCCAATTGTTAGAATCTACAACAGCAAAGCTATATGATATACAAGGAAGGTTAGTTCAGACTACTTTATTAGATACAACTAGATTGCAAACCATCGATGTAAGTAATTTAAATGCTGGAATTTATATCGTACAATTAGAAAACGGTTTACAAAATAAAACACAGAAAGTCATTATTTACTAAAAGGGCTATTTTAATAACGCTGTTAGTAGTGCTAATAAAACGGCACTATTAACAGGGTTTTAGATAAAAAAAACCAATATTATAATAATTACGTAAATATGTTAAATGTATGATTTAATAATTTTGAAGTCTAAAATTTTAGATGTACATTACCCCGTTAACAATACTATTAAGTAAGCGAAAATAAAATTTTATGTAAACCTTTTCGTATTTTACTTTATTAAATAAAATATTTTATTATTTTTGAACACAAATTTAGGGCAAAAGCCATGAAGAAAGATAACCACTCAGATAAAATCACTCGTAAGGAAGCCATTCAAAAAATGGGTAAGTATGCCGCATTAACCGCGGTAGGAACATTTGTGATTTTAAACCCTCTCAAAGCACAAACGTCATCACCACCAGATCCAGGAGGAGACCCGTTCAATTAATTTTCGGTTTTTATTTTGAATAATAGCTTAGCACCTGCGTATAAAAAATTGTTTGGTGAATACTGGGTGTTATGGTTTGAAGTATCTAATAGTTATAGTATTATTGAACCTAAATTTAAATTGTTGTTAGAGTCTTATTTAGAATCTAACTCTAAAGC
This sequence comes from Winogradskyella forsetii, assembly GCF_013394595.1. Taxonomy (GTDB): domain Bacteria; phylum Bacteroidota; class Bacteroidia; order Flavobacteriales; family Flavobacteriaceae; genus Winogradskyella; species Winogradskyella forsetii. The sequence continues at coordinate 603,095 of NZ_CP053348.1, read as the reverse complement.
GGATTTCTTAGATACCATTTCAAATGATATGAGCGTTTCAGAAAGCAACAGTGTTTCAGAGACGCTTTTTAGTTACCTCAATTCCTGTAACGAGCCTTATAACTCTGCCAATATACCTTCTACTGTCCTTAATACCTCTCAAAGAAACATCTCTGAGACCTATACTTTTGAAGACAAGTCAATTCAAATCAATTACGATTCAGAATTGGTTAAAAAGACGGTTCATCCCGCTTTAGCAAATTACTGTAAAGCAAGTTCTAATAACAATATTCTAGCAACATTTGACCTATTTTTGGAAAATGATGAATTGTTATTATTTCAAGATGAAAAATTAATTTCCAGTGCATCTAAACATAGTTATCACATTATTCAAGGTAAATTTATTATGCATTTACTTTGTACATTGTACAATAACTTAGAAACGGATTGGATTGGCACATTCCATGGATCAACAATTACTGATGGCAATTTATCCATCCTATTTATTGGTGACTCTGGAAAAGGTAAAAGTACGTTATGTGCGTTATTAGTGGCCAACGGTTTTCAGTTATTGGCAGATGATGTTTCACCCCTACTCTCAAAAGACCAACACATCTATTATAACCCTTCTGCAATTTCAATAAAGAAAGGCGCATTCGAATTACTTGAACCATTAGTAAATGATTTTGAAAATTTACCGATTGTGAAATTCAATAAAACTAAGGGTGATTTAAAATACATGCCTTGTGTAAAACCCAACAAAGACCACTATCCATGTACTGCCATAATTTCAGTAAACTACAAACCAAATTCTAAAACTAAATTAGAAAAAGTATCTGTTAAAACCATTTTAGAAACTTTAATCCCAGATTCTTGGTTGTCGCCTAACCCCTTACACGCTAATCAATTTTTAGATTGGCTTGGACAATTAGAGTTTTACCAATTAACTTATAGTGATACCCAAAGTGTAACTACTGAGATTGCAAAATTGTTTAAACAACTAAATAAAAAACTGTAATTGCTTATATTAGTACTTCACTGAGAGACCACCTATGGGTAAATTAGCCATTACATATCAACACATTGCAGATATCCTAAGTTTTGAAGTTTCAAATTTCCAACTTGAAGAAACATTAAAAAACCCAGCTTTCAATTGGGATCCATTAGTGGTTGAAGGCAGTAAACATTTAGTGTTACCTGCAATTTATTGTAGATTAAAAGCGAGAAACTTATTACATCTTTTGCCCACTGACCTTAAGAACTACTTAGAAGAGCTAACAACTATTAATAGAAATAGAAATAAAGCCCTTTTAAGTCAAGTCCGCGCAATATCCAAACTACTAAACGAGCATCATATAGAGCACGTTTTTCTAAAAGGTGCTGCACTTTTAGCCTCGGGTTGTTATCAAGATAATGCCGAACGTATGGTTGGTGACATAGATATTTTAGTTCAAGAAACTCAGGTCCATGAGGCATTTAATTTATTGAATTCTAATGGCTATAATAACACTTCTGGGTTTGATTATGAGGTAAAACATTTCAGACATTTAGACCGATTAATTTCTAAACACGAACTTGCAGCCATTGAAATTCACTCTCAACTTTTAGATAAAAAGCATAAATCATTAATAGATTTAAAATCTGTTCTAAAATCTAAAAGCATAATAGATGGTGTAGCCATACCCACAACATACTATTTAAGTTTGCATCAAATATTTAATTGGCAACTTATTGATAAAGGTCACTATTATAAATTTCCCAACTTTAAAATACTATATGATGTCATTAAAGTAAATTCAGATAAAGATGAGGCACTAGTTTCCGATTTAATGAGATTTAAATATGGAAAGTCCTTTCTTGAAATAGCTAAATTCTATTTTAAAGAATTCTCACACATTCAGTCCAACAGCTATATGATTTATATTAGTTTATCGCATAAAACACTTATGAGTTGTAAACCCATAAGAGTATTTGTAAGAAAAGGGAAATATGCTCTCAATTTTTTATTAAAACGTTTGCATCTTCTGTTAACAAATACAAGTTATACGAGGCATATATTCAAAAAGGTGTTCAATTAAAAGTCATTTCAATCTTTTTAATATTCTATTTTCTAAATAAATCATAAATTCTAGGAATATTTAACATCTTAATTCTGGAAACGAGCTAAATCTTGATTTTTCCTACTAATAAAATCGCTCATTTTACTTAAGGAAAACAAAAAAACAAACATCGAAATTAAGTATTTAGAAATTTTTTAGCACTTTTTAATTTATTTGAGCAATTATTGTAATAACTTTACTTCAATATTTGTTTTATAGTCCATAAAGTTTAACTTTGGGCAAAATTATTTTAGAAATGAAAAAATTAATTTTATTAGGATTGTTAGTGTCATTTAGTTTATCATCTTTTGCACAAAGAAATGCTAAGGATTGGTACTTAAGCGTTGGAGTTAACGCCATCAACACTTTAGGATCACAAAATCCATTCTATAATCCTAGCGATTGGAGCTACCAAACGCCTATTTCTGCTGCTGTTGAATTCAATTGGGCTAAAAATTTCGCAATAGAACAGTCTATCACATTTAATGGCTTTACAGATAAAAGTCAAGTTGATGTCGTTCCTTTCGGTGAATTAGAAAAAGATTACAACTATTTGTCATTTGACACACATGTAAAATATTATTTCGGAAGACACATTTTTCCAAATGCAGAATGGCTTAATTTTTATGCCAATGCAGGTGTTGGTTTTTTTCATATTGACGAAACAAATATTTCGGCTAATATTGGTGGAGGCGCATTAGTTTGGTTAAACTCTAGTAGATCTTTTGGTTTAAGAGGTCAAATCATAAGTAAGTTTGCTTTAGATCATTCTGAAAGTTATATTGATAACAACCATTATCAATATCATTTACAGGTTATATTTAAATTGTAAGAAATATTCTTTATATAAAATAAAAAAAGACTCAATTATGAGTCTTTTTTTTGTTCATATGTGAAACTAAACTCGTCTACAAAATAATTGTTCTACTTGCCGTCTAGTTAAGGCTTCTAGGGAAAATATCTTTAATCTAATTGATTAATTAGAGCCCATAACAAACAAATTTAGTAGTGACTAATAACCCGCAAACTTAAAATTCAACATCTGCTGCATATACTTGTAAAGCTGTGGAAATTGAGATTTGAATTCGGAAGGTGTTTCAATAAAATTTTCCATTAATACAGCAAAAAATTCGTAATGGTTAGTGTAAGCATAAGCCCTAAAATATTTAGAGGCAATTAAGTTTTCCCTAACAGTTTGATGATTCTGTAAATAGCTGGTCAGCTTGTAAAATCCTTGGTTGAACATCACACTACTAATATCGTTGTTTACAGAAGCATTGAGATGAATAGCATGGCCAAACTCATGGACACCAAGGTTAAGGTTGTCATTACCTATATGATAACCCTGTCTAAAATCTTCCCAAGAAAAGACGATTGCTTTTAACTGCGGATTGGTTTCTCCCTTATGGTAAGTTTCATTAATTGTGGAATAATAGGATTTTGGGTATATAATTACCGTTTTAATAATATCCAACAGGTACTTTCTAAACCCAAATGTTAACATGATTGATGTTGCCGCTATTAAGACCTTCATCCGCTCTGTTACGAAAAGCTCTTGCATGCCCACAAATTCAGTCTTTTTAATAAATGTAGCTACGCGATGCTCAAAATGACGTTGCTGTTTAAGCGATAACCTTCTAAAAAACGCATATTCTTTTTTTAAGATAGAATATTGCTCTGTATCAAGCTTTTTGAGGTTGAAATAATGATATATTAATAGTGGCTTTTTAAAAAGTGCGACATAATAAACTTGAAAAATTCGAATCAGTCTATATAAGATAAAAATCGCTATTACACCAATGCCTATCGGTATAACGTAATTATAAATTAATTCCCATTCAAATTTTTCCTGCTCAGTTTGTAACATCATATATAAGTCGTAATGGTTTTTATAAAAGCCTTATATACTATGAGCTTTTAATTCAAAGCAATATGGTTTGCTGAACCATTTATTACTTGAACAAATGTATTGAAAAATTAAAGTTTCAAATCTTCCTACGCTATCAAAATAGTTAAAATTAAAATCGGCTGTAAAAGTGAACCACTTATTTGGACGGCACTTACTTTTGATTTGAGTACCTATGTATGTGTTTGATCCAATATCATCAGGTGATATGGTAGTTATATTATCTTCAGAAGCTGAAACTTTAAATTTCATGAGCCGCTTCTACATCGGTTATTGAGGGTTTTCGAATGGTTATCTTAACTTTTGCTTAAAAGTTAAATTTTAAGAAATAACGCACTCATAAAGATTAAATCACTTTTCTGACTCCAAAATTCACACTAAAAAACTGTTTATTAGTAAGTTCAAAAAAATTAGATATATATTGGGTATTACTTACTATTTTTTTCGTCTTGCATAACTAATAACTAATAACTAATACTATCCGATCATTTTTGAATAGTACCAGTTGGCAAACTTTTTTTATACCCAGTAATCCTTTTCAGTAAATTACAGAAACAGCCATTCGTATAATCTTAATCCTTAAATTTGCAACGGATTCTTACAGAAATCCGATTCCTATAAACAATTTACATTATGAAGGTTCGTGAGTATTTTATTTTAATTTCAATTATTGTGATTCTGTCAATTGTTGGTGTAGCTTTTTTCTGGCAACCTGTATTGTGGTCTTTTCTGCTTTTAGGACCTTTAATTCTAATGGGATTCTTTGATATTTTTCAAACAGCACACACCATTAGAAGGAACTTCCCACTTATTGGACGCTTTAGATATATTTTAGAATCTATTCGGCCCGAAATCATGCAATACTTTGTTGAGACCGATACGGAAGGAAGACCATTAAACCGTATTTTGAGATCTTTGATCTATCAAAGAGCAAAAGGCGAAACCGATACTGAACCTTTTGGGACCCAAATGGATCTTTATCGTTCGGGTTACGAATGGCTAGAACATTCTATGTATGCCAAGCACAATCCAAAGCATATCGGCAAATTTCCTCGATTGTTAATTGGCGGTAAAGATTGTAAACAACCTTATTCATCCAGTTTATTGAATATTTCTGCCATGAGTTTCGGTTCCCTCAGTAAAAATGCAGTTTTGGCCTTGAACAAAGGTGCGAAAATGGGAAATTTTGCCCATAATACTGGCGAAGGAGGTATTAGTGATTACCATTTGGAACATGGTGGCGATCTCATATGGCAAGTGGGCACGGGTTATTTTGGTTGTAGAAATGATGATGGCACATTCAACGAGAAAACATTTCGGGAGAATGCCATACGTCCACAAGTAAAAATGATTGAAATAAAATTATCCCAAGGTGCCAAACCAGGTCATGGCGGTATATTACCAGCATCCAAAAACACTGAGGAAATTGCAAAAATAAGACATGTAAAACCTGGTATTGCTGTCCACTCCCCTCCATCTCATTCAGCATTTTCTGACCCCATTCAATTTATGCATTTTATTAAAAAACTCAGGGAACTTTCAGACGGAAAACCCATAGGTTTTAAACTCTGCTTGGGTAGAAAACAAGAATTTATGGATTTTTGTGAAGCCATGATTTTTACTGGAATTCAACCCGATTTTATCACCGTAGATGGCGGAGAAGGTGGTACTGGTGCAGCTCCAGTTGAGTTTTCGAATTCTATGGGCATGCCTTTACGTGAAGGCTTAATATTTGTGCATAACACCTTGGTTGGTTTTGGATTGCGAAAAGAGATTAAAGTCATTGTTGCAGGAAAAATAATTACAGGTTTCCATATGGCTAGAGCATTGGCATTAGGTGCAGATGGTTGCAACAGTGCACGAGCCATGATGTTGTCTATTGGCTGTATCCAAGCGTTGCAGTGCAATACCAATACCTGTCCGGTTGGCGTAACCACCCAAAACGCCTCTTTAGTTAAAGGTTTGGTGGTCGATGATAAAGCGCCTAGAGCACATCGCTATCACGAAGCTACAATTCAGAGTTTTTTAGAACTTATTGCTGCTGCAGGACTTAATGATCCTAGCGAACTTACAAGAGACCATATTAGTAAAAGGGTTGGACTTTATGTGGTAAAAACGTATAAGGATATTTATCCTCCTATGGAAGAAGGTTCTTTATTGAACATTGATACGATTCCTGAAGATTACAAGAAGTTTTTTCAGTTGACCCGTATTATGAGATAATTTGAAATGATTTGTTATCCGATGTTTAACGAAATTTAAGGAACCTATGAAAAAAGTATATTTCAATTTGACATTTCTAATTTCAATTATCGCTCTGATATTTTTATTTGTTTATAGTGGATTAGAAGTTACTGAAACTAAAACAGAAACTATGATGTGGAAAAGTGGAAAGTTCATTATGACCGATTTGTCAAAAGTCATTGCAATTATATTAATTTTGACACTACCTATGTACTTATTTATCAAAAGAAAATGCTATACAAATAACAACCTGAAAAATTCAAATACTCAATAAGTTGGAAGGTTGTATTTTTTAATTCAAAACAAATAATTAAATCATGTAGAATTATCATAAATGCGATATTTAACATTGAAAGCGTATAGATTCTTCATATAGGTTAGAAATCGTTTCACAACTAATTTATGTTAACTTATTAAAGTGTCCTACGCTTTTCAAATCGTATCTTTGAAGGGAACTGTAAAATCAATAATCCCATTCTAAGTTTTATATCCAGACACGGCAAGGAATTATTTGAATTCTTTAAAAGCACCAGCTTTTCAAAAGCTGTTTTAATTGGTGTGGCAGTCACCGTACCTATTATATTGGGAATTGCAACCAACCACTTAGAAATTGGTCTGGCACTTTGTTTTGGCGCTTTTTGGTGTTCGCCAAGTGATGTCAGTGGTAGCTTAAAACACAAACAAATAGGGATTCTATTTTCGGCACTTTTAGTGGTGGTTATTAGTTTTATTACTAGTTATCTCGATATTTCAAATTATTTGTTCTTCCCTATTCTAGGTATTTTGACGTTTTCCATTGCCTTTATTTCCATATATGGATTTAGAGCTTCTTTAATTAGTTTTTCAGGATTGTTGGCATTGGTGCTAAGCTTTGCCCATACTTTAGAAAACTTAGAGGTTTATGAATATGCCTTATTAATTGGCATTGGTGGTTTTTGGTATTTAGTCCTATCTACCTTGTTGTTTTATGTCAATCCAAAAGCGCAAACCGAAGAAACCTTAAATGAAACCTTTTTTATTACGGCAGATTTCTTAGACACCAGAAGGCAACTCATTGGCGAACAACCCAATAGAGAAAGCTTACAAACCCAACTTATGAACTTGCAAAGCGAATTAACGGAACATCATGAAACCCTACGTGAAATATTAATTTCTTCTCGAAAAAGCTCTGGTAAATCCAATTACCATAGCAGACGTTTATTGGTGTTTGTTCAATTGGTTGAATTATTGGAAACTGCGATTGCAAATCCAGTAAACTATCATAAAATGGATACGCTTTTTGAAGTACATCCTGAGTTTAAGACTGATTTTCAGAAGTTGATTTCTGAATTTTCCCGTCAATTACGTGCGATTGCACAAAACATGAACAACTCGAAACAATTTCCTTCTAACACTCTACTTTCCAAAGCCTTTAAAGGACTTGAAACTGATATCTTAAAACTGAAGAATGAGAATCATCTCGAAGATTATGAGTACTATTTAATGCTTCAGAATTTTTTGGACTATCAGAAAAAACAATTTGAAAAACTGAAGAAAATAAAATGGTTATTGGGCAATCCTGATTTGACCTCTGACGATTTCATCAAAAATGAAAAACTGAAACGCTTTATTGTTTCACAAGATTATAATCCAAAATTATTACTGAGAAACCTCAGTTTTCGATCCACTATCTTTAAACATTCCTTACGCCTAGCGGTTGCGGTTATGTTAGGTTATGGGATTGGTCTATTTTTCGATTTCCAGAATCCGTATTGGATAATCCTTACCATAATAGTCATCATGCGACCAAGTTATGGCCTCACAAAAACACGTTCTAAAGACCGTATAATAGGGACACTCATAGGCGCTGCTTTAGCTAGTGGTTTAGTGTTTTTAATCAGTAATCCTTATGTCTATGGTGCATTAGGCGTACTTTCTTTAGTGATTGCATTTTCTATGGTTCAAAAAAATTACAAAGCTTCGGCAACATTTATTACGCTGAGTGTCATTTTTATTTACGCCATTTTACAACCCGATGTTTTAAAAGTGATACAGTTTAGGGTTTTAGATACCTTGATTGGTGCGGCAATATCATTTATGGCCATGCGTTGGCTTTTACCGGCTTGGTCGTTTATGGAAATTGGCGATACTATTAAAGATAGTTTAAAGGCAAATGCCGCCTTCTTCAAATCTATAAGCACCTATTACGAAACAAAAGGAAACGTACCTACAAGTTTAAAAGTAAATCGAAAAGAAGCCTTTTTGCAGACTTCTAATTTAAGTTCTGCATTTCAGCGTATGGCCCAAGAACCAGAATCGAAACAAAATCATATTGATGATATTTACGAACTGGTTGTTATAAACCATAGTTTTTTGGCGTCTTTAGCATCATTGAGCACCTATGTTCAAAACCAAAGGACAACGGAAGCTTCAGCAGAGTTCAAATTAGTTTCAGCTAAAATAAATGATAACCTTAATAAAGTTTGCGTACAACTAAAAGCTATTAATTTTGAAAGCCTAGAAATCAATACTTCAACATTTAACCCAAAGCCATTTGTGTTTCCCAATAATCATAATGGCTTAAGAACTGATACCATTTCTCAAATCGAGAGTGAGCAAATTCAAAAAGAAGCCCATTTGGTTGGTGAACAACTATATTGGCTATTCAGTCTCAGCGAAAAAATGCTGAAATTGACTTATAAATTTAATGTATAGCATCTGTCTATAAAACTTTCATTATAATAGCTTTTTAATACTATCCATAAAATATCGGAAATGTTAATTTAATCTCAATATCCATAGGTGTTGAATGGCTTTCTGGAATGAATTTGTTAAATTACATGATGTCCAAAAAATTTATGAAAATAATAAAATCTAACATCACAGCGCTAATCACCGTTATTTGTGGTATTGTATTATTGGCGTTTCAAATACCTGTCACTAAATCGCTTGTCGAAAAAAGTAATAAAATTGATGCTAAATTTGCTAAATTTTACGCTATTCAAAACACCTATCTTCTACCCGAAGTTTTAAACGAAGTAAGCGGTATTACATGGCTTAGCAGTAATGTCTTTGCCTGTGTACAGGATGAAAGTGGTACTATTTATATCTATGATGTTGAACAAGACAAAGTAATTAATAAAATTAAATTCGCAAACTCTGGCGATTATGAAGGTATTGCTATCAATGGAAATGATGCTTATGTTGTAAAAAGTGATGGCCTTATTTATGAGATCAAAAATTACGAATCGGATAGTTTAAAAGTTTCGAAATTTAAAACCCCTTTTGAATCCAAAAACAATATTGAAAGTCTGGTTTTTGATCAACAAAACAACCGGTTACTTACGGCAACTAAAGATAATGATTTAGGCGACAAACATATTAAAGGTATTTATCAAATTCCATTGGATACAAAAAAAATGAATGAGAAATCCATTGTAAATATTGATCTGAAAGCAAAAATTTTGAAGAAATTTCAGCATAAAAAAATTGAAAAGACTTTTAATCCTTCCGATATCGCTATACACCCTAAAACCAAGAATATTTACGTGATAGATGGAAAAGATCCAAAACTTTTAATATTAAATAGCAAAGGTCAAATTTTAAAAGTATTTGAATTGGACAAACGTAAATTTGCACAACCAGAAGGTATAACTTTTAGTGAAGACGGACGTTTATATATTTCTAACGAAGCTACAGATGAAAGCGCCAATATCTTAGAAGTACAATTGCGAAATGGTTAAAAACGGTGAAAAGATTTCAAAAAACAAGTGGCCTTTATATGTTTCATTAATTATAATAGTAGGTATTATTGCCAGCTATTTTATGATTCCTGATGTTCAACAATTTTTGGATAACGCATGGGACGTTTTAACCAGCGATGATGAACAACGCATTAAGGCTTGGGTAGATGGTTTTGGGTGGTTCGGCCCTATAGTTATTATTTTAGCGATGGTCCTGCAAATGTTCTTAATCATTATTCCTACTGTATTACTAATGGTTGTTTCCATATTGGCTTATGGACCCGTTTGGGGAAGTTTAATCATTGTAATTGCCATATTCTCAGCCTCTAGTATTGGCTATATCATCGGTAACTATTTTGGTCAAACCCTTGTACTAAAGTTGTTGGGACAAAAAACCGATGAAAAAATAGAATCGTTTATTGAAGATTACGGCTTTTGGGCCGTAATTGTAACCCGATTGAATCCGTTTCTGTCGAATGATGCCATTAGTTTTGTGGCTGGAATGCTAAAAATGGGCTATTGGAAATTTATCGGTGCCACATTAATCGGTATTCTACCTCTGACCATACTAATCGCCATTCTTGGGGAAAACACAGAAAGCTTAAAATCTGGTTTACTTTGGGGTTCTTTAATTTGCCTAGCTATATTTGGAATTTACCTGTTTTGGGATAAACGTCGAAAGAAAAAGCAAAATAATAAATCCTGATTGAATTAATTAAATATTAAAAGTTCGTCTCTGGTTTTTTACTCTTCTCAATAGTGAATTTATAGAAATAATTCTAAAGACTTAAGAGCAAAGCCTACTTAAAGCTAAGTCATAAAGTTCACCTTAAAAAAAATGAAATTTTAAAAGGATTACTGCGCATCCTCTAAAGCTCAGCTTTGAGAATAGTACAAACAAAAAAAATGCTCAAACGAAATTGTCTTTCCAATTTAAGATAAGACAGAACTTTGGGGATTGCTACGCATCCCAAAAGCTCTACCTTGAAAATAGTTTCAACAAAAAAACGCTCAAGCTAGCTTATCATAATTTATTATATATAAACAAAACGAAACTTTAAAGGATTGCTGCGCATCCCTTAAAGCTCCGCTTTGAAAATCAAAAAGCTGCACTTACAAATTCAAGCGAGCTTGATTTGACGTACAGCTTTTTGATTTATTCGTGACCGCGAAGGGATTCGAACCCCCAACCCTCAGAGCCGAAATCTGATATTCTATCCAGTTGAACTACGCAGCCAAAGTTCCTGCGTAAGCAGGAATATTATTTATATTTAATTTATGACAAGTTAGCTTTCACAATATTAGATATTGTTTTTCCATCTGCTTGTCCTGCTAAGTTTTTGCTCACAATACCCATAACCTTCCCCATGTCTTTCATGCCTTCAGCACCAACTGCTGCTATAACCTTCATGACTTCAACGGTAATCTTCTCTTCTGACAACTGCTCAGGTAAAAACTGACTGATAACTTCTGCTTGCGCTAATTCCGGCTCAGCCAAATCGTTTCGGTTTTGTTCTGCAAAAATAGCAGCACTATCCTTGCGCTGTTTTACCAACTTGGATAAAATTTTTATTTCTTCGTCTTCAGACAAACCTTCGTTTGCACCTGAAGTTTGTGCTAATAAAATCTCTGATTTTACAGCTCTTAAAGCCGCTAAGGCTGTTTGGTCTTTGTCTTTCATTGCTGCTTTCATAGCAGTCATTATTTCGACTTGTAAGCTCATTATTTGATTCTATTTAGAAAGTGCGAAGATAGTAAAAAGTTTCGCTCACGTCACATAAGATTTGTACCAATTATCATTCTACATCTTTGTTTTCCTACAAGAGACAAAAGACCGCTTCGCTATTAGAATCAAGAATATAGACTAAAACCGTAACAAACAGACAAACGGAGTTAAAATCATAAAAAGATAAAACCCAAAACTAATGGAAAAACCCAAAACAAGTTCCATTATAAACAAAAAGCCCAAAAAGCTGGGAAACTTTTTGGGCTAGACATTAGTGTTTAAACACAATAGTTAAACTTGCTATTAATCTACATTATCGTGTAAAAAAGAATTATTACTTCTTAACTGAATGTCGTCATTTTCATCAGTTCCGACAGATAGTCGAGAAGCTTTGGTTTCAGAAGAATGCTGCGCATCTTCTAGGTTAACACCTTGTCTTTTGTAAGCAGGTACTTTTTCGATTTCGTTTACTTTGGCATCATTGAATTTATAATTGAAATCTTTCATTTTTCTTCTGCGCTCATCGGCACGAGCGATAAGCATTTCAGAGATTGGACTATTCATTGGATCAATCTCTTCTGGTGCTTCAACAGTTTTATCAGTAGGAATCGTTTTCTTTTCAAAAACAATTTCTTCTTTTGTTTCTGTTTTCTCCTTTTTAGTGTTTATAGAGGACTCAAAAGTTTCAAAATCATCTAAAGCATAGCGTTTTTCCCCTTTCTCATTAACTTCTGTTACTGCAATAATCTCAACCGGCTGATTGACATCTATATCTTTTACCTCGTCCTCTAAACTAAAGAACATTTTTTCCTCTTCAGCTTTTGGCTCTTCCTCTTGTTCTGTTTTTTTGTTCGCTAAAGGCAAATCGAATGAGAACGTAATTTGTTCTTCTGGTGTTTCATCAATTGTTTCAGCTTTATTTACAATGGGCGTAATCACAAAATCTTCTGGCTCAACTAAAGGTTCAGGTTTTTTATCTAAGACTTCATCATAAACAATATTCATGTTCTTTAAGAAATCTGTAGTCGCGATTAAATCTGTACTTTTATTTTCTTCAGCTTTAACTTCATTTTTTCTCTCTTCTTCCTCATCCTCTAGCAACGTATGGCGAACAATTGGCACTTCTTTTTCTTTCTCTAAGACAATATCTGGTGTAATGATCGCTGGGTCTTTTTCTTGCGTACTGATTCCTGTTTCAGGAGCTTCTTCTAACGCATGAACCACTTTTTTGGTTTCCGTATTGGAAATTTCATTCTGCTGATCCATATCAAATCCTGTAGCGATAATTGTTACCGATATAGATTCTTGTAAATCCTCGTCTTCGCCAACACCCATTATGATGTTTGCACCATGACCTGCTTCAGTTTGAATATGGTCGTTGATTTCCCCAATTTCATCAATAGTAATTTCTTGGGAACCGGAAACGATGAGTAACAATACGTTCTTAGCTCCTGTGATTTTATTATCGTTAAGTAATGGCGAATCCAATGCGCTCATAATCGCTTCTTGCGCTCTTGTTTTACCCGAAGCTGTCGCTGAACCCATAATGGCAGTTCCACTGTTGCTCAATACGGTTTTAGCATCACGTAAATCAATATTTTGTGTGTAGTGATGTGTGATGACTTCCGCGATACCACGAGATGCGGTAGATAATACTTCGTCCGCCTTAGAGAAACCGGCTTTAAATCCAAGATTTCCGTAAACTTCGCGCAATTTATTGTTATTGATGACCACCAATGAATCTACATGCGAACGTAATTTTTCGATACCACGTTGGGCTTGTGCATTACGCATTTTACCTTCAAACTGAAATGGCATTGTTACAATTCCTACGGTAAGAATATCGAGTTCTTTCGCCATTTTCGCAATGATTGGTGCAGCTCCAGTTCCTGTTCCACCACCCATTCCTGCTGTGATAAATATCATTTTGGTATTGGTATCCAACATTCTGCGAATATCCTCTAAACTTTCAATCGCTGCTTCTTCTCCAACATCTGGATTCGCACCTGCTCCCAAACCTTCGGTCAAGGCAACTCCTAATTGAATTTTATTTGGAACGCCACTACTTTGAAGGGCTTGTGCATCCGTGTTACAAATGACAAAATCAACACCTTTAATACCTTGCTGAAACATGTGATTGATGGCGTTGCTTCCACCTCCTCCGACACCAATAACCTTGATGACGTTTGATTGATGCTTTGGCAAATCAAATGAAATATTTCCAAATTCGTTGCTATTACTCATGATAATTATGATTATGGGTTTTCAATTCTATTTTACTTATGGTTTGGATAATGTGCTTACTCAGCATTATCCAAAAAATCCTTTACACGCTCCGTTAACTTATCTAAAAATGAACGACGCTCTTTTACTTTCTCTTCTACTCTAATTTCTATTTCTGGCTCTGACAATTCCTCAGCTTCATTCTCAATAATCATTTCCTCTTCAATTGCTTCTGCCTTTTTACGTTCTTGGCGTTTTAAGCCGTCCATTACCAAACCAACGGCTGTGGCAAACAATGGACTTGCAATATCTTCATCACTATCTCCTGCTAAATGCTCATTAGGATATCCTATTCTGGTATCCATTCCTGTGATATATTCCACTAATTGCTTTAAATGTTTCAATTGGCTTCCGCCTCCCGTTAAAACAATTCCACCAATCAGTTTCTTCTTTTGCTCTTCGTGACCGTAATTTTTTATTTCTACATAAACTTGTTCTATAATTTCCACAACCCTTGCGTGAATAATTTTAGACAAATTCTTTAATGTAATTTCTTTTGGCTCTCGTCCTCTTAATCCTGGAATAGACACAATTTCATTGTCCTTATTTTCGCCTGGCCATGCAGAACCAAATTTCACTTTTAAAAGTTCGGCTTGCTTTTCAATAATGGAACAACCTTCTTTTATGTCTTCGGTAATTACATTTCCACCGAATGGTATTACAGCGGTATGTCGAATAATTCCATCTTTAAACACCGCTAAATCCGTGGTTCCACCTCCTATATCAATCAACGCCACACCTGCCTCTTTCTCTTCTTGACTCAATACAGCATTTGCGGAAGCTAAAGGTTCTAACGTGATACCTTCAAGCGTTAATCCTGCACTTTTTATACAACGGCCAACATTTCTTATCGAAGACACTTGACCAACAACCACATGGAAATTAGCTTCCAATCGTCCGCCATACATTCCTATGGGTTCCTTAATTTCTGCCTGACCATCAATCTTAAATTCTTGTGGCAGTACGTGAATAATTTCTTCACCAGGCAACATCACCAATTTATGCACTTGATTGATTAAACGATCAATATCGTCCTCATCAATGACCATATCCGAATTTGGGCGCGTGATATAATCGCTATGCTGTAAACTTCGAATATGCTGACCTGCGATACCAACGGTTACATCTTCAATTTTTTCTGATGCAGCAGCTTCTGCTTCCTGAACCGCTTGTTGAATGGACTGAATAGTTTGGGTAATATTGTTAACCACACCACGATGCACACCCATGCTTTTAGCCTTTCCCAAACCTAAAATCTCAACTTTATCGTACTCGTTCTTGCGACCAATCATGGCCACAATCTTTGTGGTTCCTATATCTAGACCTACTGAAATATTTTGTTTGTCCATGGTTTACTTTTTGGTGCAAATAACTTGTTTATCAAATTTTAAATTCACTAATGCATAGTTATCTAAAATCTGGTCTTTCAAAGCCTTTTGGTAAAACGCCTTAAAATTGTTTATCTTTTTTTCGAGTTGATTTAAAGATCCAACATGAACCGTAAAATCACTTTTTCGAATTTTAAAATCAATGGTATTGTCGTCGTTCTGACGAATCTCAATGACATATTTCCTTAAGAAATCATCTTCATCAACAGCTTTTGCAAATTGAAAGACCGTTTCAAGCTTATTTTTCTTAATATTTCCACTAACAAGTGGCACTCTTGCCGCATAATTATAGGATAAAGGCATATAGCCACCTTCATCATCTATGTAATACGATGTATTAGTGTTCACTCTTGCAATAGGTCGTTTCTGTACAATTTCGGCTGAAAGTGTACCGTTTACTGACATATACACTTCCGCTTCCTTTATCATTGGGTTAGAATTCAGGGCAGATTCTAATTTGTTCAAATCTATAATTTCTTTAGGCTGTTCTGAAACAGGTTCGAGATTTTGTATTAACAATTTACTAACATTCGCATCGGTAATGAATAATTCGTTTTCCCCCAAGAATTTTATTTGAGGATCGCCAACGATTCTGTTTTTATTTCTTTGGTTTGAAAACGCAAACAAAAAACCTACTATTAGAATTAATCCAATGATTTTTATGTAGTTATAATTAATCTTAAACATGGAACGCTTCTTTTATAGGTTTCACTTCTGCTCCAATATCTCCTGCTCCAATGGTTAAAACGATTTGAGCCTTGGATTTTCTTATTTCATCAATTATTTCTGATTTTTCAATTACTTTTTTATTTGAATTTTGAATTTTATGTAATAACCATTTTGAAGTTACACCTTCGATGGGTAACTCTCTTGCTGGATAGATCTCTAAAAGCAATAATTCATCGAATTTTGAAAGACTTTCGGCAAATCCATCAACAAAATCTTTAGTTCTACTGAATAGGTGTGGCTGAAAAATCGCTAACACTTTTTTATCAGGATACATTTCCCTAACCGCTTGATGTACGGCATTGATTTCTTCCGGATGATGCGCGTAATCATCTATAAATACAAAATCTTCAGTTTTAATTTGATAGGTAAATCTGCGTTTTACGCCCTTGTAAGATTCTAAACCCTTGGCTAATGCTTCATAAGAGCAACCATATTCCACAGCCATTGCTAATGCAACTATTGCATTTGATAGATTATGCCTTCCTGGTAAACTGAATTTGAAGTTTTTATGGATTCCGTTCGGTGTATTTATATCAAACACATAACTGCCATTTTCAATGCTTATATTTTGGGCACTATAATCAGAATCATCTTCAATTCCGTAAGTAATGCCTTTCAATGGCAAACCGTTTTTTACAAATAATTTCCCGTTTGGCTTTATACATTCTGAAAAATCCTTGAAGGTTTTAATCAACTCATCAGCATTACCGTAAATATCCAAATGGTCAGCATCCATGGAAGTGATGCATGCCAAATCTGGTGACAAGGTTAAAAACGAACGGTCAAATTCATCAGCTTCAACCACCGTAACTTCGGTGCCGTTTATTATTAAATTCGAATTATAATTCTCACTTATTCCACCTAGAAATGCTGTCACAGGTACGCCACAAACATTCAATAGATGACCTAAAATACTGGTTGTTGTTGTTTTTCCATGTGTACCAGCAACTGCCAAACAAACCGTTTGCTTTGTAATTTCCCCTAAAACTGTAGAGCGTTTTGAAACTTTGAAATTGTTGTCTTTAAAATAGTTGAATTCCGCGTGGTTTTTAGGAATCGCTGGTGTATAAACCACCAAGGTTTTTTCAGGATTTAAAAATGTTTCTGAAACGTTTTTAATATCATCTTCAAAATGAATGGCGATTCCTAAATCTTCTAACGAATTGGTAATTTCAGTTGGTGTTTTGTCATAACCAGCCACCTGTTTACCATTGGCAACAAAATAACGTGCCAAAGCACTCATTCCGATGCCTCCGATTCCGATGAAATAGATGGAAGAAGCCCATCCCAAACCCTTCCCAGAAGGAAGGGCCTTTTCACGGTTGCTAATATGTTCGTTAAAACTATTCATTTCTGTTTTCGTCTCAGTTTCTTCCCTCTGGGAAGATTAAGATGGGCTTTTATTTTAACAATTTCTCAACCTCATCCGCAATAGCATTTGTTGCATTAACCAATGCTAAGGCTTCAATATTTTTACTTAATTCTTTTTGTTTGTCTTCGTTTGTAATTAATTCTGAAAAAACATTTTGAAAATCAGTATCCAAATCTTTTTCCCGTATTAATATAGCTGCATTTTTATCTGCAACCGATTTTGCGTTTTTAGTTTGATGGTCTTCAGCCACATTTGGTGATGGAATAAAAATTACGGGCTTTCCAACGATGCATAATTCTGAAACCGAAATGGCTCCTGCTCTAGAAATGATAACGTCAGCCGCTGCATAAGCCATATCCATTTGATTCAAAAAGGCATGAACTTGCACATTTTTTGAATCATTGTATGACTTATACTGGTCATAATACAATTTTCCACATTGCCATAGCACTTGAATATTCTGTGCCTCAAAAAAATTGATATTGGCCTCTATAAGTTGATTGATTCTTCGGGCTCCTAGACTTCCGCCTAAAACTAAAAGCGTTTGTTTATTATGTTTTAATTTGAACGCATCTTTACCTTCAATTTGTTTATTCTTTACTTCCAATAGATCCTTTCGGATAGGGTTTCCTGTTAATCTGATTTTATCTTTTGGAAAGAACTTTTCCAAGCCTTCATAGGCCACGCAAATGGTATTTACTTTTTTCGCCAACAATTTATTTGTGATTCCTGGAAACGAGTTCTGTTCCTGAATTAAGCTCGGAATTCCTTTTGAAGACGCCACTTGCAACAAGGGCCCACTGGCAAAACCACCAGTACCAATGACAGCATCTGGTTTAAAGGTGTTCACAATTTTTCTTGAACGCAATAAACTACTCATTAACTTAAACGGGAAGGCTAAATTCTTCAATGTTAGTTTTCGCTGAATTCCGGAAATCCATAAACCTTCGATTTTATAACCCGCTTGTGGTACTTTATCCATTTCCATTCGGTCAGAAGCACCAACGAATAGGAATTCGGCATTTGGGTAACGTGATTTTAATTCATCTGCAATAGCGACTGCAGGATAAATGTGTCCTCCTGTACCTCCTCCTGAAAGGATGAATCGATATGTCTTTGATTTTAGATTCAAGATTTACGAATTACGATTTCTCTCTATATTAATTTTATAACCTTTTACCTGGTCATTCTTCTTTTATTTTTGCTAGTGATGCTAATTTTGATGTCATATTTCCACTCCATTTATCTTAAATCAAAAATCTAACATCGTACATATTAAATAGTCTCACTTAAAATAGCTAAAGGATTGTCTTCTGCGTCTTCCTGTTCTTTTAATTCTTCGCGTTTTGCGCTTACACTTAGAATAATTCCTATCGCTAAACAGGTCATCCAAATGGATGTTCCTCCACTGCTGATTAACGGTAGTGTCTGGCCTGTAACAGGAAATAATTCTACTGCAACTGCCATATTGATCAAGGCCTGAAACACAATTGGCAATCCGACGGCTAAAACCAATAATTTTCCAAATACAGTATCTGACTTATGGCTAACAATCACAATTCTAAACAGCAACCACATATATAAAATCAATAAAAATATGCCGCCATACAAACCGTATTCTTCAATAATAATGGCGAAAATAAAATCTGAAGACGATTGTGGTAAAAAGTTCTTTTGTATGCTTTTTCCAGGTCCTAAAGGTGTAAGCCCTGTGGCAATGGCGATTTTTGCTTTTTCAATTTGATAATCGGCTTCCGTATCTTCTCCATTGGCAAAATTTTCAATTCGGCTCATCCATGTATCCACTCTATTGGGCATGGCTTCTGGAAAGGCTTTTGCTACTAGTACAAATATTGCCAATGCTGCAAAACCAGATAATAACATTAATCCCAAATACTTTAGAGGATAACCACCTATAAATGCTAACATCATTATCATGGTAAAGATGATGGCTGTTGTTGAAAAATTAGCAGGAAGTATGAGAATTAAAATCAAGAAAACCGGTGTCCAAAGTGGTAAAATTGTTTCCTTAAACTTGATTTCCTTGTCCTTGATTTTAGACAAATATCTCGCTACATAAACCATCAAAACCACTGCTGCTAAAGTTGATGTTTGAAACGACATATTTACAATAGGAATTTGAATCCAACGGCTTGCATTGGCGCCATCAATTGTAGTACCTTGAAGCATTGTAACCAGTAATAAAACAAACACTATTGGAATCATAATCATGGATAATCCACGAAAATATTTATAAGGTACTTTATGGATCCCAAACATAATCACGAAGCCTAAAAGCAGGTGCATAAAATGTTTAACTAACAAGGAAAATGTATTGGTATGTCCACTATTGGCCAAATTACTCGCCGCACTATAAACAGGCATAAACGAGAATATAGCCAATAGCGCCACTATGGCCCAAATCGCTTTATCTCCTTTTATTTGCTTGAAAATGTTCCCCATTGTCTTTCAGACATTTCCCCAAAGGGGAAAATTTAATTAGTTATTTGATACTCTAGTCTATCTATTTTTAAGAATTGCAATAATATTTTAAGTTGCCAATTTTCATATAATACAATTCGTTGTTAATTGCGCTATGCTAAGCCACAACAGTTTCTTCCCTCTGGAATCCCGATAACTATCGGGAAAGATGGGCTTACAAGTTCCGTACAGCATTCTTGAACTGACGTCCTCTATCTTCATAGTTTTCAAATAAATCGAAACTCGCACAAGCTGGCGATAACAAGACGTTGTCTCCTGCATTGGCCAATTTGTAAGCGATTTTTACAGCTTCGCTCATATATTGTGTCTCTATAATCACGTCTACCATTTTTCCGAATGATTCCATAAGCTTTGCGTTATCTACACCCAAACAGATGATGGCTTTTACTTTTTCGTTTACAAATGGAAACAACTCTTTATAATCATTGCCTTTGTCAACACCTCCGACTATCCAAACCGTTGGTGCGTCCATACTTTCCAATGCGAAATAAGTAGCATTAACATTCGTCGCTTTTGAATCGTTAATGTATTGCACCTTGTTGATTTTAAGAACATGTTCTAAGCGATGCTCCACACCTTGAAAATTCTCTAAACTTTCACGAATGGTTTGTTTTCTTATTTTTAGTAAATGCGCAACAGTAGAAGCTGCCATTGCGTTTTTCACGTTGTGTTTTCCTTCTAATGCTAAATTATTTGTTGGCATAATGATTTGATTATTATCTATTGTTATTATTATCTTATTATTGTCTAAATAGGCGCCTTGCTCAATAACTTTTGTTAATGAAAAAGGCAATTTTTTGGATTGAATTTGATGTGTTTTCATATACTCTGAAATGACCTCATCATCGGCATCATATATGAAATAATCGTCTTTCGTTTGATTCTCGACTATTCTGAATTTTGATGCGATATAGTTTTCAAACTTATAATCGTACCGATCCAAATGGTCTGGCGTAATATTGGTTAAAACAGCTATTTTTGGTTTAAAATCGATGATATCATCCAATTGAAAACTGCTAATCTCCAACACATAATTCTCGTAGTTTTTCTCCAGAATTTGCTTTGCAAAACTGTCTCCAATATTTCCGGCCAAGCCCACATCTAATTCTTGCTTTAACAAATGATGCGTCAACGTTGCTGTTGTGGTTTTCCCATTGCTTCCTGTAATCGCTACTAATGTGGCAGCTGTAAATTTTGAAGCAAATTCGATTTCAGAAACCACTTTGATGCCTGCTTCTCGGATTTGTTTTACCAATGCTACTTTGTCTGGGATGCCAGGACTCTTCATGACGATGTCCGCATTCAGAATTTGTGATTCTGTATGCTGTTCATCTTCAAATTCAATCTCATTATTTAAAAGAACGTCTTTATATGTTTGCTTAATCTTACCTTTGTCTGATACAAAAACTTTGTATCCTTTTGCTTTTCCGAGCAATGCTGTTCCTACTCCGCTTTCGCCTCCACCCAATATGACTAACCTCATCATTTACGATTATTGATTTACGATTTACGATTCTTGGCTCTCATGGTTTTTATGGATGCTACGACTATCGACAGTAATTCATTCCCTTCTTTATGCAAGCGTTTCATTTCGTGATGTTCTTTATCACTAACTTCAAGCAACAATTCCAAGAAATACATACTCTCATCTGCTTCTTCTTCAACGATTTTCAACTTATTAATAAAATCGGCGTCAGATTTCGCTCTACAAGCGGCTCTATAATTTGCTCCAACAGAACTCGAACACCTTATCAATTGGTTACAAAAAGCATTGTATTCTCTGGATACTGGAAATTTTGTACACAAATGCCAACAATCTGCTGCATATTTTCGGGTTCTATTTTTAAATATTTGTTTCAATCTTAAATCGTTATTCTCAATTCGTAAATCATCAATCGTATATCGTAAATCGTTTTATCTAATTTTTAAGGTGACAATTGAAATTATTGCCAATAAAATTCCAATAATCCAAAAACGGGTTACAATCTTACTTTCGTGATAGCCTGATTTTTGATAGTGATGATGTAAAGGCGACATTTTGAAAATACGTCGACCTTCACCAAACTTTTTTCTGGTGTATTTGAAATAGCTGACTTGCATGATCACTGATAAATTTTCGGCTAGGAAAATGCCACATAACACAGGAATCAACCATTCTTTTCTCACTGCAATAGCGATTACAGCGATAATTCCGCCAATAGTTAAACTTCCAGTATCTCCCATGAATACTTGTGCTGGATAGGTATTATACCATAGAAAACCAATTAATGCACCTACGAATGCTGCGATATATATAGTAATCTCTTCAACTCTTGGGATATACATAATATCTAAGTACTCCGAGAAAACTATGTTCCCTGACACCCAAGCAAAAATTCCTAAGGTCAATACAATTATGGCTGATGTTCCTGCCGCAAGTCCATCGATTCCATCCGTGAGATTGGCGCCATTTGAAACTGCTGTGATAATGATAATACTAACTAGAATAAATACTAGCCATGCATATTTCTCTAAGTCTGGACTTATCCATGTGATTAAATCTGAATAATCAAACTCATTATCCTTTACAAAAGGTATCGTTGTTTTTGTTGATTTTTCTTCGATGTCAAATAATTTGGCTGCTGGTAAATCGGGATTTTCTGCCAACAATTGTCGTTGTTCCTGAACTGGTAATTTTTCTTTTATAGTCACATCATTATGGAAAAACAAAGTCGCTCCTACGATAATGCCTAATCCAACTTGACCCAAAACTTTAAATCGCCCTTTTAAACCTTCTTTATCATTTTTGAATTTTTTAATGTAATCATCAATAAACCCAATAGTTCCCATCCAAAGCGTAGTGACAATCAATAGGATGATATAAATATTCTCAAGCTTTGCTAACAACAATACAGGAATCAATGTCGCCAGAATAATGATGATTCCACCCATTGTTGGTGTTCCTGCTTTTTCAACCTGTCCTTCCAATCCTAAATCACGAATGGTTTCGCCAACTTGTTGCTTTTGTAAAAACCGAATAATGCGTTTTCCATAAATCGTAGAAATCAATAACGACAATATAATTGCCATAGCTGCTCTAAAGGTTATAAACCCAAAAAGTGATGCTCCCGGTAATTGGAACTGTGCTTCTAGATATTCGAATAGGTAATACAGCATTCTTGGTTGTTATTAGTTTTTTCTTTAAACCTTACAGATTGACTTGCTTTGTATTTCAAGCTCTACTTCTGCAATTGTTTTAAATATTCTTGAACGATTTTATAATCATCAAAATCAAAGCGTTCGCCTTTAATTTCTTGGTAATTTTCGTGTCCTTTTCCTGCAATTAGAATAATATCCTTCGGCCCAGCCATTTGACAAGCGGTTTTAATAGCTTGCTTTCTATCGGTTATGGACAATGTTTTTTTGAAATTTTGAGGCTCAACCCCCTTTTCCATGTCTTCAATAATGGTTTCAGGCACTTCGTTTCTTGGATTGTCGCTTGTAAAAATCACCTTTGTACTTAATGCTGAAGCGATATGTGCCATTTTTGGTCGTTTCGTTTTGTCTCTGTTTCCGCCACAACCCACAACCGTAATAAGTTTTTCGTTTTTCGTTCTAATATCGTTTATGGTTTCCAAGACATTTTTTAAGGCATCTGGAGTATGTGCATAATCAACAATCGCTGTGATTTTTTCTTCCGAAATAAAATACTGAAAGCGTCCCGCTACATTTTCAAGCTCACTAATGAGTCTTAAAATTTCAACTTTGTCCAAACCTAATAACTCGGCTGTTCCGTAAATAGCAAGTATATTGTAAGCATTAAAACTCCCTATTAATCGTGTCCACAATTCATTGTCATTCAACTTTAATAACAAACCGCTGAATTCATTTTCTAAAATCTGAGCTCTATAATCGGCATAGTTTTTTAGAGCGTAAGTGTATTTCTTGGCTTGAGTATTTTGAAACATGACCAAACCATTTTTATCATCAATGTTAGATAATGCAAACGCGTCTTTTGGTAGCTGGTCAAAGAACTTTTTCTTAACATCCCTGTATTCTGCGAATGTGGCGTGATAATCTAAATGGTCATGAGATAGATTGGTGAAAATACCGCCTTCAAACCTTAAACCTTCTGTTCTACTTTGATGAATGCCGTGTGAACTCACTTCCATAAAGCAAAACTCGACACCTTCATCATTCATCATTTGTAAATATTTATTGATGGTTAACGAATCTGGTGTGGTATGTGTGGCTTTGTAAGTGGTATTATCTACCATTATTTTTACGGTAGATAAGAGTCCGACTTTATAACCTGCTTTTTTAAATAACTGATACAGCAAACTGGAAACCGTTGTCTTACCATTTGTTCCTGTAACGCCAACTAGTTTTAAATTTTCAGACGGCTGACCATAAAAATTATTGGCCATAAAAGCCAATGCCTGATTAGAACTCGCCACTTCTATATACGTGATATTATCCTGAAGGTTTTCAGGAAGTGTTTCACAGATAATCGCAGTTGCGCCATCTTTTATGGCTTTTTCTATAAATTTATGACCATCTGTTAGCGTTCCCGAAATCGCTACAAAAACATCATTAGTTTGAATTTGACGCGAATCGAATTCAATTTTACCCACAGTAATGCTAGTGCTGCCAACGACTGCATTAATGGTAACCTTATACAATATGTCTTTCAATACCATCATGATGCTTCTAATATGATGGTTTGATTGGTTTGTAATTTTTGATGCTTCTCTACAGATTGTTTTTTGATGATACCACTTCCTGTTAATTTGACCTTAACATCAACTTGTAAGTTTTCTAACAACGCAATCGCATCCATTGCTGGCATGCCAACTACACTTGGCATTAATTCCTTGTATTTTCGGGCATTTTCGAAATAGCTTTCGAAATCTTCTTCAACTAACTTATTTTGAAAATCGAGTGTTTTAATCGCATCGATAATTGGTGTATCAGTATATATTTTTTGTGCAATTCTTTTGAAAACTGGACCAGAAACATCGGCTCCGTAGTAGCCAACTTTTGTACTAGGTTCATGGATAACGACGATGCAAGAATATTTCGGATTATCAGCAGGAAAATAACCAGCGAAGGACGACACATACTTTTTATCTTTATACCATTTTTCAAGGTCAGCATAGTCCGTTCTTGCTGTGCCTGTTTTACCAGCCATAGAAAAGGTTTCAGAATACATGCGCTCTCCAGTACCACGAATAACGACGTTCTTTAATATATCTTGAATTTCGGCTAAGGTTTTGTTAGAGCATAATTTTTCAACAAGCACTTCTTTTTCAAACACTTCAATATTCTTGTCGAATGACTTTACGGATTTAAGAAAACGTGGTTTTATCAATTCGCCATCATTTGCAATGGCATTGTAAAACGCCAAGGTCTGTAATGGTGTCATTTCCAGATTGTAGCCATAAGCCATGGACGGCAAAGCATTTCTACTCCAATTGGAAGCACCAGGCTTCGGGATATCTGGTTTTCCTTCGCCAATAATAGCAACACCCAAAGGTTTATCGAGTCGCCATGAACTCAAACGGTTTAAGAATTTTTCGGGCTGTTTAGCATAATGATCGTCAATAATAGTTGCCATACCAATATTTGAAGACACCTCTAAAGCTCTTGCCGCTGAGATTTCGCCATAACCATTACCAGAATCAGTAATGTACCGACCATAAAATTTCTTTCGTCCCTTTTTGGTATCAACAACAGTTGCTGTATCAATGACCTTATCTTCCAAAGCTGCCATCATGGCCATTACCTTAAATGTTGAGCCTGGCTCATGACTTTCGCCAACAGCGTAATTCAACCGTTCATAATAGTTGCCTTTTTTGTTTCTTCCTAAGTTAGAAATGGCTTTTATCTCTCCTGTTTTCACATCCATAACCACCACGCAGCCATGATCAGCTTCGTAAAGTTCTAATTGTCTTAATAATGAATGATGTGCTATATCTTGAATATTCACATCGATAGTGGTGTAAACATCATAACCATCTTTCGGTTCTACTTGGTCGAAATCTGCTATGGGTTTCCATTGACCATTACCAATTTTCTGTTTACGGCGTTTGCCATTTTTGCCTTGTAAATATTTGACGCCAAATGCACCATCAATGCCAGGTCTTGTATAATTCCCATCTTCATCTTGCCGCTCATATCCAATTGTTCGTTCTGCTATCCCACCCATTGGATGTTCACGTCGCGTGGTTTGCTCTACAATTAAACCGCCTTTAATAGCCCCAAGGTTAAGCAAAGGGAAATTTCGCATTCGGATATAATCGGAATAGCTGATATTTCGTGCTAATAGAAAATATCTGTTTTTATTTTTTCTGGCTTTTCGAATCACATTTTTGTAATAAGAAACCGGTTTCCCTTTATAGACATGAAGTGAATCCGCTAGCGCATTAATATATTTTTCGAAAGTGGCATCCTTTGCTTGGATGGCATCAATTCTAATATCATATTTAGGAATCGAAGTCGCCAACAAACTACCATCAGCAGAATACACATTACCACGATTTGCAGGAATAGGAAAATCCCTAGTGGTACTTTTTTCCGCTAGTGCTCGGTATGCATCACCTTGAACAAACTGAATATCAACCAGCTTAAACACCACAGCGATGGCAAACACAAACAAGCAGCCAGCTACGAAGTATAATCTTTTTAATATGTTTTTTTCTGTTATTGCCAAAGCCTACTGATCTTGTTGCTGTGTTTTTACTATTATTTTTGTTGGTGGGTTTAAGGAAATCCCAATTCCTTTTTCTTTCATTTCCGCCTCTACAAAAGACTCTTTTTTAAGTTGCATCAGCTGTCCTCTTTTATCTACAAATGCTGAGCGCAATTCCTTTACTTCATTGGTCAGTTTTGCAATTTCATAGACTTTTTGGTCTGCTTTATGCGAACTCGCTATCATGATGATCGCCAGAACCGAAATCAAAATGATGATGCGCCAATTTTTGAACGAATCATCGCTGATTAGGAACTTACCTCTTAATATGTGGTATATGTTATTTTTCATCCCATCTATCCTGCGGACATCTTCCCTAAGGGAAGAAATTGAACGAGAATATATCTTCTATTAATTAAACTATTTTTACCCTCAATAGCGTCCCCTTCGTTTTATGAAAAGTCAGGCTTTTTTAGCAATTCGAAGTTTTGCACTTCGAGCTCTGTTATTAGCTTTTATTTCTTCTATTGAGGGCACTATTAATCCACCGACTTTTTTTAAAGGCACTTCAAAGTTGCCAAACACATCGCGTACTGGTTCCCCTTCAAACAACCCGTTTCTTATGAAACGCTTCACCAATCTATCTTCCAACGAATGGTATGAGATGAAACTTAAGCGACCGTCCTCCTTTAGAATCTCTGGCATTTGAAGTAGTAATTCTTTTAAAACTTCAATTTCTTGATTGACCTCAATTCGGATGGCTTGATATATTTGTGCCAACACTTTGTTCTCTTTTTGATGGTTCAAAAATTTCTTTAAAACTGCTTTTAATTGTTCGCTCGTTTTAATTTCGCCATCCTTTCTTGCTTCAACAATTACTCTTGCCATTGCTGGCGCTTGTCTTAATTCGCCATATTGAAATAGAACCGCTCTAAGCTGCTCTTCGTCATACTTATTCACCACTTCAAAAGCCGACAGCTTACTATCTTGGTCCATCCGCATATCTAAATCGGCTTCAAAACGCGTGGAAAAACCACGTTCCGCAACATCGAATTGATGCGATGACACTCCGAAATCCGCT
This sequence comes from Winogradskyella forsetii, assembly GCF_013394595.1. Classification (GTDB taxonomy): domain Bacteria; phylum Bacteroidota; class Bacteroidia; order Flavobacteriales; family Flavobacteriaceae; genus Winogradskyella; species Winogradskyella forsetii. The sequence continues at coordinate 575,394 of NZ_CP053348.1, read as the reverse complement.
AAGACACCATCCACTTCCTTTACACCATAAAACCTTAAAAATCGTTTTACGAACCTGAAATTCTCGTTGATGAGTATAAATCGCTCATCGTCAATAGAATTTGCCAAAGCATCCTTATCTTGGTCGAAAGCGTATAACGTTCCATCTGGTCCTAATCGCGATAAAATTTCACGACTGTGTCCGCCACCTCCAAAAGTGACATCGACATAAACACCATCTGGTTTAATTGCTAAACCATCAACCGTTTCCTTCAGTAAAACTGCATTATGATAATCCATTGTCGTCATCCTCTTGTCCCATTACCTCTTCGGCCAAATCCGCAAAATCTGAAGCCGCATCATCAATAGCCTGTTCGTATTTATCCTTATCCCATATTTCAAGAATATTCACTGCAGAAGCCAAAACCACTGCTTTGCTTATACCAGAAAAACTGATTAAATCCTTCGGAATCAATAATCGTCCAGTACTGTCTACTTCAACCATTTTAACTCCTGCCGTAAAGCGTCTGATAAAATCATTGTTCTTTTTCTTAAAACGATTGAGTTTGTTAATCTTCTCCATCATTTGGTTCCATTCGGACATAGGATACAACTCCAAACACGGTTGAAAAACAGCACGCTTCAAAACAAAACCATCCTGTAAAGCTGATGACAGCTGCTTTTTGAGCACAGCAGGTATCATTAACCTTCCTTTGGCATCCGCTTTACATTCGTATGTTCCTATAAATGAATTCAATTCGTTTTATTTATCGTTTGAACGATTAATATTCAAATATATTGAAAAAAACACCACTTTTTACCACATTTTACCACATTTGTTGATAAGTTTTGATTAAAATGATCAGGAAGCATTTGCACCCTAATGAATTCATCATTTAATCCAAGACTCTATAAGTGGGAACAAATAACATCACAGACTCCGAAATACTTGGGATAAAAAAATCGATATTTTTTCCATATGATTTATATTCTAAAGGATTTGGTTATATTTGTTTTTAACACACAAGCACTAATTTGCACATGGCACACCTTTTAAAAAAAGAAAAGGAATTTAGATATATTGAAGAAGGCGAAGGCACACCAATTATTGTGTTGCATGGCTTGATGGGCGGACTTAGTAATTTTGATGCCGTAACTAAACATTTTGGCGCAAAGGGCTATAAAGTGATTATTCCTGAATTGCCTATTTATACGATGTCCTTATTGAAAACCAATGTCAAAAGCTTCGCTAAATACCTAAAAGATTTCATTGAATTTAAAGGACTAGACGAGGTAATTATCTTAGGAAATTCCCTTGGAGGACACATTGGCTTATATTATACAAAACTTCATCCTAAAAAAGTTAAAGCGTTGATTATTACGGGTAGCTCCGGACTTTACGAAAGTGCCATGGGTGGCGGTTATACCAAACGAGGCGATTATGAGGTTATAAAAAAGAAAGCTCAAGATGTCTTTTATGACCCAAAAGTTGCGACCAAAGAAATTGTGGATGAAGTTTACGAAACCGTTAACGACCGCAACAAACTTGTAAAAACTTTAGCGATTGCCAAAAGTGCCATAAGACACAATATGGCAAAGGATTTGCCAAAAATGGACACTCCAATTTGTATTATTTGGGGAAAAAATGATAGCGTGACACCTCCTGAAGTTGCAGAGGAATTTCATGATTTATTACCAGATTCTGAATTGTATTGGATTGACAAATGCGGTCATGCCGCAATGATGGAACATCCTGATGAATTTAATGATATTTTGAGTGGGTGGCTTGATAAGCGTGGGTTTTAAAAAAAAGCTCGAAGATTGAAGTTGGAAGCGTGAAGCAAAAAAAGCTCGCAAAGGCGCAGAGTCGCAAAGTACAACCTGTTGAAACGTGTTCCTGACAATTTAATTTTCCTTCGTAAAATTTGTCGCATTGGCTTCACGTAAAACTAAGTTTAACTTAAACGAGATTCCCACTTTCGTGGGAACTAAAAATGGGAAAAATAAAATCAGCTGAATTTGTAGTTAGTAATTCTGAAGTGGCCAAATGCCCTAAGGATAATTTACCTGAATACGCTTTTATTGGTCGAAGTAATGTGGGAAAATCGTCATTGATTAACATGCTTACCGACAGAAAAAGTTTAGCTAAAACCTCTGGACGGCCTGGAAAAACGCAGTTAATCAATCATTTTATCATAAATAATAATTGGTACTTGGTAGATTTGCCTGGATATGGCTATGCGCGTGTTTCAAAATCTTCTAAAAAGAAATTCCAGAAATTTATTACCAATTATTTTGAACAGCGACAGCAACTGCTTTCTGCTTTTGTGCTTGTAGATATAAGGCACAAACCGCAACCTATTGATTTAGAGTTTATGCAGTACTTGGGGGAAAGTGGTATTCCGTTTGCGATTATTTTTACCAAAGCCGATAAATTGAAACCTAAAGCTATTGAACGCCATGTGGAAGCGTACTGCGAAGTGTTACTAAAAACCTGGGAAGAGTTACCTCCTTATTTTGTGACCTCATCTTCTAAAGGCATTGGGCAGGAAGACGTTTTAGGGTTTATTCAGGCTACTAATGATGAGATTGAGCAGTTGAAATCGAAAACCAATTAAATATTTAAATGGACGTACAATTGATTAAGTCTTCACATCCAGAGCATCACGCAAGGCATTCCCAACCAACATAAAAGCCATCACCAATAGCATAATACAAATACCTGGAATTAGCGCCAGATACGGTTTCCCTAGAATAATATAATTGTAATGGTCTTTTATCATCGCTCCCCAACTTGCCATCGGTGGCTGTGCACCAATGCCTAAAAAACTCAGTCCGCTTTCTATTAAAATGGCAGCAGCAAAATTAGCCGCAGATATGACTATTAAAGGCCCAAAAATATTGGGTAAGATATGTTTTGTGATAATCCGATAATCGTTATAACCCAAAGCTCTTGCCGCTGTGACATATTGCATTTCTTTGGCGCTAATAATCTGTCCACGCACCACTCTTGCAACTTCTACCCACATGGTTAAACCTACAGCAATAAACACTTGCCAAAAGCCTTTTCCTAAAGCTAAAGTTATAGCAATGACCAATAATAATGTAGGAATGGACCATGTGATATTGATAATCCACATGATAAATGCATCTACTTTTCCTCCATAATAACCTGCTAAACTGCCCATTAAAAGTCCAACAATCAATGAAATAAAAACCGCCACAAAACCGATGAAAAACGAAATGCGTGAGCCAATTAAAATTCGGCTTAGATAATCCCGTCCGTATTTATCTGTTCCAAAGACAAAGCTTCTGCTATCGATGTATGCCTTATAATTTGAATTCGGGAATCTTGAAATATCTATTTGTTTTTCAAGACCTTCTAATCCATCAGAAGCATATTCCACATAATGTAAAACCTCATTTTTAATCTCGAAAGACTGAATAGGAATTTCAGTATCGGTATTATTTTTTCCGAAGAATAATTTTGAGAAAAAGTTTTGCTCCGATTCAATTCCCGATGGAATGGTTAGCATTTGAACCTCAAAACCTGGCAATTTAGAATGAATGGCCAAATGCATCTGATTGGCATTCTTTGAAGCATCTGGCGCAAACAGGTAAGCGAAAATGGACACCAATCCAATACTGGCAATAATGGCCAAACTAAAAACGCCCCAAAAGTTCTTTTTAAACTTTTGAAGCGCTAAATTTGATAATGAACTCATCTTTACTTTAATTCTTCACAGAATCAGAATTAGCAACCTTGTTTTTTATAGCATAGGTCATCTTTAAATCGTGAAGCACATTTATAGCTTCTTCGACATAAACATCTTTGGCTAAAGCCTTGTGCCAACGGTTGCGCTTTTCCATTAAAACTGAATCTTTATCCATTAATTTTATTTCATAAGGCAGAGAAGTGAATGTTAAATCTGTTTGATATTCAGAAAGCTTTGAAAATCGCTTAGCTTCTTCTTCATTAATCTCCATCTCCTTCTTGTAATCCTCATAGTTCAATGAATACGTTTCGCGATCTCTAATTTTCTTAACCCATTGTGCATTCGCATCGATAAGCTTTAATTGCTCATTCGCAGCCATACGCGCTTTACTCTTACTAATGGTAGTATCGTAATCAAAATAATTTTCCCAAACCTCATAATCGGCTGCATCAATTTTATCCCATGGCAATGGATTTTCTTGATCTTTTTCTCCTATATTAATATAGCTATAACGATCTGGTACAACCACGTCACTCTTTACGCCTTCTAATTGCGTTGAGCCACCATCTATTCTATAAAATTTTTGGGTGGTGAATTTTAAAGCACCCATGTCACCTTGGGTATTGTTTCTAACCATTCGGTTTAAATCCATAACCGTTTGTACAGTTCCTTTGCCGTAAGTTTGCTTACTACCAATGACGATACCGCGTTTATAATCTTGCATTGCAGCAGCTAAAATCTCCGAAGCAGAAGCCGATAGTTCATTAACCAAAATAACTAAAGGCCCATCCCAAACTATAGATTTGTCTCTATCACTAAGGACTTCTTTTGCTTCACCAGTAGTTTTTACCTGTACCACAGGCCCTTCTTCAATAAACAAACCAGCAATGTCAACAACAGTCTGTAGCGAACCTCCTCCGTTATTTCTTAAATCCATCACAAGACCTTCGACACCTTCCTCCTTTAATCTTAAGATTTCCTGTTTGATATCTGAAGCGGCATTTCGCTCATTATAATCCTCAAAACTGATGTAAAACTTTGGCAGATTAATAATACCAAAAGTTTTCCCATCTTTTTCTACAATTGACGATTTTGCGTAAGTTTCTTCCAATTCTACAACATCGCGTTTAATAGATATATCCTGAATGGTACCATCTACTTTCTTTAGTGTTAACGTGACAACAGTTCCTTTTGGTCCTTTTATAAATTTAATAGCATCATCCAATCGCATACCTACTACATTAATAGGTTCATCTTCATCTTCTTGTTTCACCTTTAATATTTGATCACCAACTTCTAATTCATCAGCTCTCCAAGCTGGTCCTCCACTAATAATTTCATTGACGACTATACCGTCGACCTTTTTTTGCAAACGTGCACCTATTCCTTCAAATTTACCAGAGATATCTCTATCAAATCGTTCCTTATCCTCTGGTGCAAAATAAAATGTATGTGGATCGAATTCTTCCACAATAGCATTTATATAAACTGAAAACCAATCTTCGCGTCTTCTATCATCAATATAATCGTAAAGCTCATCCAATGACTTTTTGGTCATTAGCCTTGCTTCAGATTCTATCTTTTTCTTTGATTTTTTTTCAATGGTATTTGACTTTTCAGCGTCTTCTTTTTCTGAAAATTGTTGCGCTATGGCATCATCATAATTAGCAATGGTAGAAAACTTAAGTTGCTGTCTCCAACGCTCTTTCATTTCTTGCTTATTAGTTACATAAGTTAATTTTTCATAGTCCGCATTATAGTCCTCTTCCTTAGAAAAATCGAAAGGTTTTTCTAAAATATCAGAATAAATAGTCTTTGATTCTGCAATTCGTTGCAATAGACGATCATGCGTGAGATTAAAAAATGACACATCGTAGGCCTTGATCTGATCGTCAATATTATTTTTGTATGCTTCGAATTCCTTAATGTCCGATGCATAAAAATAGCGCTTAAACGGATCTATATTATCCAAATAAGTATCAAAAACATGTGATGAAAAATCATCATTAATATCTTTGGGATCAAAATGACCTTGATCTAACAGATAAGTTATAAGCTGTATGAGCAATTTATCTTTATCTGGATCTTCAAATTTTTTGCTTGTAAAACTACATGAGGCAAAGGCAATTAACAATGCCAGCAGTAAAAACTTATAATTCCCTTTCATTTTTCTTTTTTTATTTTATTAATTCGGTAAAAATGTGTTCGCCTTTAATATATTGTGTTCCAATTGAAAATAGCACTAAGGCTCGGTGCATTTTTATTTTTTTATTTTATTAATTCGGTAAAAATGTGTTCGCCTTTAATCTACAATGTTCCAATTTAAAACAGTAACAAGGCTCGGTGCATTTTTATTTTTTTATTTTATTAATTCGGTAAAAATGTGTTCGCCTTTAATATATTGTGTTCCAATTGAAAATAGCACTAAGGCTCGGTGCATTTTTCTTTTTTTATTTTATTAATTCGGTAAAAATGTTTCCGCCTCTAATAATCGTGTTTCAATTTAAAATAGCAACAAGACTCGTTGTATTTTTCTTTTTATTAAATTCTTATTTAAGTAGGCTTTCAATATTTCACTAAAATAGAAGAAAAAACCGTGCCATAAAAAAACAAGGCACTAATTTTTTGTTAAAGCTAATAATACCTTCATTACAGAAGCATTTTTAGTATTTTTACAACACCTTAAACTTTTGTACGAAATGTCCACACGACCGTTAATTTTAGTCACTAATGATGATGGCATCACAGCACCAGGCCTCAGAACCTTAATTTCCGTAATGAATACCATTGGAGATGTGGTTGTGGTTGCACCAGACAGTCCGCAAAGTGCCATGGGACACGCCATAACCATCAATTCCACTTTACACATGGAAAAAGTGACCATTGACGGTGAACAACCTGAATATAGTTGTTCTGGAACTCCTGCAGATTGTGTGAAACTTGCCGTTAATGAAATTTTAGAAAGACGACCAGATATTTGCGTTTCTGGTATTAACCATGGCTCTAACTCTTCCATAAATGTTATTTATTCTGGCACCATGAGTGCAGCACTAGAAGCTGGTATTGAAGGGATTCCAGCCATTGGTTTTTCCCTTTTAGACTATAATTGGAATGCCAATTTTGAGCACTGCAAATCTTTTGTTGCCACCATTACAAAACAAGTTTTAGAACACGGGTTGCCTGAAGGTGTTGTGTTGAATGTCAATCTTCCTAATCTTAAGAAAAAAGATATAAAAGGAATTAAAGTTTGTAGACAAGCACGAGCAAATTGGAAAGAAGAATTTGACAAACGCACCAATCCAATGGGTCGTGATTATTTTTGGCTAACCGGCAAGTTTGTTAATATGGATGACGGCGAGGACACGGACGAATGGGCTTTGGAGCATGGGTATGTCTCCGTCGTTCCAGTACATTTCGATTTGACCGCTCACCATACCATCCAGCAATTAAATACTTGGAAATTGAATGGTTGATCAAAGGTTGGAAGTAGTAAAAATCATTGATTTGTTAATAAGGAATGCTAAAAACGAATTGTAAGAAATGAAGTATTATATCATAGCAGGAGAAGCTTCCGGAGATCTTCATGGTTCCAATCTCATGAAGGCCTTGTTTAAACAAGATGAACAGGCTGACATTAGATTTTGGGGAGGCGACCTTATGCAAAGTGTTGGAGGAGAATTGGTAATGCACTATAAAGAACGTCAATTTATGGGTTTTGCTGAAGTAGCCATTAACATCAGAAAAATCTTTGCGCATATCAACCTTTGTAAAAAAGATATCAAAACATTTCAGCCCGATGTGATAATTTTTATTGATAATTCTGGATTTAACCTTAGAATTGCGAAATGGGCAAAAACGCATAATTTTAATACCCATTATTATATTTCACCTCAAGTTTGGGCATCTAGACCAGGTAGAGTGAAAAAAATAAAGCGCGATATTGATGCCATGTATTGCATCCTTCCGTTTGAAAAAGACTTTTATGAAACCTACGATTACGAAGTTAATTTTGTAGGACACCCACTCATTGATGCCATTGCAGATAGACCTCAGGTTGACGGAAAGGATTTTAGAAAAGAACATCAATTAAGTGACCAACCCATTATCGCTTTATTACCTGGAAGTAGAAAGCAAGAAATCACTAAAATGCTTGGTGTGATGTTGAGTCTGGTGGATGATTTTAAAGATTACCAGTTTGTCATTGCTGGAGCGCCAAGTCAAGATTTTGAATTTTACAAAGGTTTTATAAAGAAGAAAAACATTAAATTTATTTCGAATAAAACCTATGATTTGCTGAGTATATCCACAGCTGCTTTAGTCACCTCTGGTACTGCAACGCTTGAAACTGCCTTATTTAAAGTGCCACAAGTCGTTTGTTATAAGGCCAGTGCTATTTCTTACCAAATTGCTAAACGGATTGTGACCTTAAAATATATTTCGCTAGTAAATTTAATTATGGATCGAGAAGTGGTTACAGAATTGATTCAAGGTGACTTAAACAAAAAACGACTTAAAAAAGAATTAACGGCTATTTTAGATACTAAAAAGCGAGAACAACTGTTTTTAGATTATTATGAACTGGAGAAGAAACTCGGAGGACGAGGCGCAAGTGAGAATGCTGCAAAGTTGATTGTTTCAAAAATTTCAAATACTAAAAACTAAATTTCAAAAGCCAAAATCAAACGAGAAACTGTAACTCTGAATTTTAAAATGAAACAATTATTACCAATACTATTTCTTCTCTTAGTTGCCAGCAGCTGCAAATCCAAAAAATCATATTCCAGTAAAAAAAGGCAAACGCATACTGTAAAAGTTAATACGACAGCAAAACCTACAGCTGAAGCTGAAACCATTGTAAAATACGCCAAAACATTTGATGGCACCCGTTACAAATATGGTGGCACTACAAAAAAAGGTATGGATTGTTCGGGTCTTATATATACCACCTACAAAAAGCACAATGTTAACTTACCTAGAACCACATCTGGACTTCAAGGCACAGGCGATTGGGTAGATATCAAAGAAGTAAATGTTGGAGATTTGGTGTTTTTTGCCACAAAGAAAAACAGCCGAAAGGTAAATCATGTTGGTATTGTTACCGATGTAAGAACTGGCAATGTTGAGTTTATACATGCTTCTAGTAGCAGAGGTGTTATGATTTCGTCTTTGGCAGAAAAATATTGGTACTTCTCTTTTATTCAGGCTAGACGTGTGTTGTGAGTTTCATAAGTCTATGACTAAAAAATATATGGCGTACCTAAAGGCACGCTAAACCATTTTGAGCACTTTTTTTACCTATATGTTGTACCTAAAGGCACAATTTATACTTTGGAATCAGATGGCTCATTATCTAAACACCAACGTCCTCTTCAGATAAGCTCAAAAATAAAACCAATTAAATTACGATAGCTATTCAATCTAATTTAGGTTGTTCAGTTTAGTGTTTCTAGACATTAAATCATATAAAATGGTTATTCATTTCGATACGTAAATCGTATCAATATTTTCAGTAACTTACTATATATTATGAAGTTACTAAATTTTACAATTATAAAATTGACCATTTTTTTGGTTTTTGGAATTCTTTTAGCACATTATCTAAGGCTGGATTTCCAAACGGTTTTATATGCAACCATCGGTTTAGTGATATTAATTGGTGTGTATTGGTTAGCCTTAAAATCTAAAATCAACCGTTCACCTTATTTTGGAATTTTAGCTTGCTTGTGCATGGTTGGCGTTGGAATAATTTCATACCACCTTCAAGATGAAACATTACGATCTAAACATTATACACATCTCAATACTTCTGAAAACTATAATACGATTGTTTTTCAAATTGAAAAACGGCTCAAACCAGACGCATACAATGCCAAATATATTGCTGTCATAAAATCTTTTAATGACGAAGAAGCCATCGGGCATTTATTGATTAACATTAAACAAGATAGTCTTTCAAAATATCTCGACGTTGATGATATAGTCTTAACCTCATCGGACCTGAAAGTGATTCAAAAACCATTAAACCCTTATCAATTTGACTATAGCAAGTACTTAGAACTGCAACAGGTATATCACCAACTTTATCTCAATTCAAATACTATTTTAAAGCTTTCAGATTCAAAATCTACTATTTACGGTTATGCTGATGCCTTGAGAACTACAATCAATTTAAAACTTGTTGAAGCAGGATTTGAAAAAGATGCACTAAGCATCATGAATGCTTTGTTACTAGGACAACGCCAAATGATTGACAAATCCGTTTATAACAATTATGTCAATTCTGGAACCATTCACATTTTAGCAGTATCAGGATTGCATGTGGGTCTTATTTTGTGGATTCTAAACTTTCTATTTAGACCACTACTCTATTTGAAATATGGGAATTTTATAAGACCTTTTATTTTAATCATTATTCTTTGGACTTTTGCTGTCATTGCAGGTTTATCGCCATCTGTAACACGAGCAGTAACCATGTTTAGCGTGATTAGTTTTGCAATGCATCTTAAACGACGAACAAATATTTATAATACCTTAGTCATTTCTGCCTTTTTGATATTACTGATTAAACCCACTTTTTTGTTTGCCGTAGGATTCCAAATGAGCTATCTGGCTGTTTTAGGTATTGTAAGCATACAACCTATTATTTATAAGCTTTGGCAGCCAAAAAATTGGATATTTGATAAACCTTGGCAAATTTTCACGGTGACATTAGCTGCACAAATAGGTGTGGTGCCTATAAGTCTATTCTATTTTCATCAATTCCCTGGCTTATTTTTTATTTCAAATTTAGTGGTGATTCCATTTCTGGGCATTATTCTTGGTTTTGGATTACTTGTAATTGCCTTAGCACTCCTTGGATTTTTACCCAAACCAATTGTGGATATCTATAGTTTTATCATTGATAGTTTGAATAATTTCATCGCTTGGGTGGCTCAATTTGAAAGCTTTCTATTTAGAGATATTCCGTTTACGTTACTTCAAGTTTTAGTTTCTTACCTTATAGTCATAGCTATGATTCAAGCTTATAAATTCCAGAATTTTAAGTGGACAGCAATGAGTTTAATTGCCATAATAGGACTTCATTGTGTTTATTTTTACAATAAACAGCAAACTCAAAATGATGCATTTGTAATTTTCAATAAGAGTAGATATTCGATGATCGGTCTGAAAACGAACAACAAATTAACCTTATTCCATAATTTGGATTCGGTTCAGCTGCAGGCTAATCACGCCATTAAAAACTACAAAGTTGGGGAATCAATTGACTTTGTTACAACAGACAGTTTACAATCGGTTTATATATACAAAAACAAGATTATATTAGCCATTGATAGTATAGGGGTTTATAAAGGCATTTCATTTCATCCTCATTATATTTTATTGCGAAATTCGCCAAGACTTAATCTCAATAGGGTCATTGACAGCTTAAAACCTGAACAAATTATAGCCGATGCCAGTAATTACAAATCGTATTTAAAACGTTGGAAAGCCACATGTGAGCATAAAAAAATCCCTTTCCATCAAACAAATGAAAAGGGCACTTATATTATAAAATGATCTATTTTATTCCTTAAACTCTGGTTTAAACGCTTTGTAATATTCATTAAACTGCTCTTGGGTCGTCATTTCTTTGTGTTCATCGCTTTTGAATAATTTTAAATACAACTCCAATTGCTGTGGTTTTAAATACCCTTGAATAGGAGAAATAAACTCACCTTCCTCATCGAAAAACACCATAGTTGGGTAGGCTCTAACTTTTAAAAATCTCGAAAACTCGTGAGCGCTGTTTCGTCGATTGGCTTTTGTAGCATCATAATTTGGGTTTCCAAAGGTCTGGTCTTTATAAGTAACCTCATCGTTACCCTCTGCATTAAACTTTACAGCGTAATAATGTTCGTTGACGTACGCTACAACATCTTTATTATGAAACGTATTCTTATCTAACATTTTGCAAGGGCCGCACCAATTGGTATAAACGTCCATAAAAATCTTTTTAGGTTCTTTTTTCTGAAGCTCTAGAGCTTCGTCCATAGTTACCCAATTAATTTCTTGTGCTATTGCCGATAATGTAAAGGCAAACACAGCTATTAGTCCAAAGGTCAATTTTTTCATCATATCCGATTTGTTGCAAATAATGAGCCGAACTTACAAAAAATGCTCCTAAAGCGGAGCATTTTAGATATTTTTAACGGTTTTGTTAGCGCACGCCGTGCATAAGTTTTTTCAAAACTGGATTTAAAAAGAATATTAAAAGTCCGGCAGCAATTGGTACAATTGTAAATATCAAGAAGAAGGTTGATAAGCTATATTGCTTTGTGATATTTTCGATCTGTCCTCCAAAAACAGCAGCTAGTTTATTTCCAATTGCTATGGCTAAATACCACATACCAAACATCAGGGCAATCATTCGTCCTGGCACTAACTTACTCACATAAGATAATCCGACAGGTGACAAGCAGAGTTCGCCAAGCGTATGAAATAGATAGGCTAAAATCAGCCAAATCATACTCACTTTTACACCTTCCACTATTCCGAATGCACCGAACGCTAGCAGTCCAAATCCAATTCCCATAATACTTAAACCAAGCGCATATTTAGTGGCAGCACTCGGGTTATATTTGCTTTCCCACCATTTAGAAAAGAACGACGCAAATACAATTATAAAAAATGAGTTCAGAATACTAAACCAAGATACTGTTATTTCAACTTCGTTTTCTCTTACCTTCGTAACTGTTGCAGCAATAACGCCATTATCCCTATCCAACTCTATTGCTTTTTGCTTGGTAAGTTGTAATCTCTTGTCATCTAAGAATCCAAATTCTGTCCCATCATTATTTTTAGGCGTAATATTTAATTTATCACCTAGATTAAATGTCATTGGCTCTGCAATAGAAGTGGTTCGCATGACGACTTGGTGATCCGAGTTGGTTGCTGTATTTTCTGAAACAGGAATGTAAACAAATTGCATTTTTCCATCCGCATCAAGTTTCTGTTTTCCTTGCTCATCTAAATCTGGTGTTTTGATCGCAGAATATTCCACATCATACGCCACTGTATTATAATCTCTATTAAGCATCCAACCTACGATTCCCCACATTAACAAGAAACAAATGACCAAAACGATATTAGAGCCTGGTATTTTAGAAAAGGTTTTCTTCCATAAAATAAAGAGTACATAGGAAATTATAATCAACGGTATTACCGTAAGTAAGGTGTTCACAACATTAAAGATTGTTGCTGAATTACCACTCAAAAGTCTATCAACATTATCTCTTGCAAAAATCACTAATGATGATGCGCCTTGCTCAAAGGACATCCAAAAAAACACCGTAAAAAATGCAAATATGATAAATGCAATCATTCTATCTCTTACAATTGCTGTATATCTTAAAATTCGACCAATCACTAATATTAGAAATAGCGCTAAGGCAAAAAGTACCGCTGTATATTGCCCTTCAAAATCTCCAATTTGTAAGAATGCAAACATATCAATGCCTGCAATTTTAGACATCGGGTCATTAATAGCATAACCAAGTCCAATAATGGACGAGATAAGTATTAACACTTTATCCAAAGTTGTAAATGGGTTTGGTCGTTCTTCTTTTTCCTCAGTGTCATTGTTTATTTCTACGCTTTCTTCATTAACATTTTGAGGTAATTCTACTTCATGGACATTTGAAGGTTTAGCTCCAATTTTTCCAAATAAAGGACCTGCTAACCAAAACTGAATGGTTCCCAACAACATAAAAATACCTGCTAACCCGAAACCATATGCCCAACCAATCTTTTCAGCTAAATAGCCACAAAGCATCATTCCAAAAAAGGCGCCAGCATTTACTCCCATATAATAGATGGTGTAAGCTCCATCCTTTTTCTCTGGATTTTTCTTATACATATCAGAAATAATGGAAGTCATGGTTGGTTTAAAAAAACCTGTACCAACAACCAATAAAAACAAACCAAAGTATAATGAGAATTCAGTTTCTATAGCCATTGATGCATGACCTGCCGTCATAATTAAAGACCCAATAATAACAGCCCATCGGTAGCCTGTGTATTTATCAGCAAGCCAACCACCAATAATCGGTGTGATATAAAGCAGCATCGCATAAGTACCAAAAAGCGCACCTGCATTTTCCACAGACCATTCCCAACCAGGATTATAGCCAATAGCGGCCATAGTCAAAAAATTGACCAATAAAACACGCATTCCGTAAAACGAAAAACGCTCCCACATTTCAGTAAAAAATAATACAAAAAGTCCGGCAGGATGCCCTAGAACTTTATCTTTAAATAGGTTTTCGATGTCTGTACTCATAAAATAATTAGTTTAGTTAAGCATAGATAACCCTTTCAAAATTTAATCTTTGAAAGGGTTTTATATAATTAGTTCTGCAAATCTTCGTCTGCTAGTTCATATGGTTCTGTTTCCATAACTTCTCGTTCATTATCTTCAGCACCATGTGTCAATTTCTTTAATTTCTTCAAGAATAAAAGCAGCAACAGACCGAATGCAACCGTAAAAATAGTTAACCACATAAATGTAGCATATTCTTGTTCGCTTTGCTCTTCTTCTAATACAAATGAAACACCATAATCTTTTCCGTCTCCTTTATTTTCTGTAATCTGCGCTTTGTCCTTATCTTTTTCAAACACTAATTTTGCATGATATGGGTTTGAAGCTGAAACGTTATTTTCATTTAAATCTTCTAATAGTTGTTTCGTATCAGAATCTTCTCCTTGAGACATTTTGAATAATGAATTTAAGTCTCTACCTGTTTCAAAATCTTTGAATACTACCTGTCCATTTTCTGAATAAACTGTAGACCTTATACTAAAATTCTTATCTTCATTAATTGGGTATTCGGTTATTTCAACAACATCCTTATTTTCGTTTTTAATTTTAAACGTTTCTTTTGAAAGATATGGTAATATCTCTTGTTTGCTTACCACCATTTCACCTGTAAACGATTCTAGTTGAGAAGATTCACCGATAGTTCCTGCTAATTTATTTCCAAAACCTGTTGCTGCGAAATAAACACCCATCATAATAGAAGCATATTTTAAAGGTGCTAACTTTGTAATGAACGACAATGAAACTGGTGATGTACATAATTCACCTATTGTATGGAATAAATAAGCTAAGAAAATCCAAATCATAGCTGCCTTTCCAAAAGTTTCCGCGCTAGCTTCTTGTGATGCAAACATCATAAAAACATAACCTAATCCCATAATGATGGTACCAATTGCCATTTTAAACAATGAAGAGGATTCTTTTCCTTTCTTCTTCCACCAAATCCAAAAACCACCCACAAGTGTTCCGAAAATTATGATATAACCTGCATTTAAAGATTGGAAGACAGCTGCCGGAATTTCCTCCAACCAACTTAACCCTATATGTCTGTCAACTTTAGCATCTGTATAAAGATTCATTAATCCACCTGCTTGTTCAAAAGCTCCCCAAAACACCACAACGATTAAGAATGAAATCAATAATACAATAACCCTATCCTTTTCAATTTTACTTAATGGACGTTTTGATGCTAATCGTTCAGCTTCCGAAGCTTGGCTACCACCTGTAAATTCGCCTACTCCTTTTAAGAATTTTTGGCCCCAAATAAATACAGCCTGACCAACTAGCATACCAATACCAGCCAATCCAAAGCCATAGTGCCAACCATAATAATAAGCTACTAAACCTACTGTTATACTTGCTAAAAATGCACCAATATTAATTCCTATATAGAATATTGTAAATCCGCTATCCCGTCTAATATCCCCTTCTTTATACAAACCACCAACCATGGTTGAGATGTTTGGTTTAAGACCACCAACACCTAAAATAATTAAAAGTAGACCTGTGAAAAACGCCCAACTTTGAGGAATTGCTAAAACACCATGTCCAACACATAGTAATAATCCACCAATCATAACGGTTTTCTTTTGCCCTAAAAATTTATCAGCAATCCAACCTCCTGGAATAGAAGCTACATATACCAACATCGTGTACCAACCGTATAACCAAATCGCGTCTTTATTGGACCAACCCAATCCTGGATCAATAGCTGTTGCAGATGCAGCCATATATAGGACTAAAATTCCACGCATTCCGTAATAAGAAAAACGTTCCCACATTTCTGTAAAAAACAAAACAAAAAGACCTACTGGATGTCCAAAAAGTTCTTTTCGTTTAATTGGTTGAGTTGCTGTTGACATAATTTCAATAATTAGTTAGTGTTAGTTAGTTTAGCCTTTTATTTTCGATGATTCTTATTCTTACTTATCACTTGCTTCAAGTTTATCTCCCAAAGTCCTATTAATAAAATCCGTCATCTTTTTATACAAATGTAATCTTGTATTGCCACCGTAAATACCGTGGTTTTTATCTGGATATAACATCCATTCAAATTGTTTATCGGCTTGGATTAAAGCTTCTACCATACGCATGGTGTTTTGCACATGCACGTTATCATCACCTGTTCCATGAATTAATAGATAATCCCCTTTAAGCTTATCGACATGATTGATTGGAGAGTTTTCATCATAGCCACTTGGGTTTTCTTGAGGTGTGGTCATGTAGCGTTCAGTATAAATAGTATCATAAAACCTCCAACTCGTTACAGGTGCAACGGCAATTGCCATTTTGAACACATCATTTCCCTTGAACAATGCATTACTGCTCATAAAACCGCCATAGCTCCAGCCCCAAATTCCAATTCGTGAGGCATCTATATAATCTCGATTTCCGAGTTGTTTCGCCGCTTCAATTTGGTCTTCCACTTCATATTTCCCCAATTCATTTTGGGTTACCTTTTTGAAATCTGCACCTTTAAATCCTGTTCCTCTGCCATCTACACAAGCCACAATATAACCTTCTTGTGCCAGCATTTGAAACCAATAATCATTGGCGCTATTCCAGCGGTTGGCGACTTGCTGAGAGCCTGGACCTGAATATTGGTACATAAACAATGGATATTCCTGCTTTGGATCAAAATCAGCTGGTTTTATCATCCACATATTCAAATCGTTGCCATTGACATTTATAGTACTGAACTCTTTTTTAGAGGTGACATAGCTATCCATTTTTTCTGCCAACTGATCATTATCTTTAATACGCTTAACCACATCACCAGACTTGGCATCATAAAGCGTATATTCTTGTGGCGATGATGCACTAGAATGCGTGTTTATAAAATAGGTAAAGTCAGCACTAAAAGATGCGCTATTTGTCCCTTCTTTTTCAGTAAGTCTCTTCTTGTTTTTCCCGTTTAATTTAATAGAGTAAATAGCTCTATTAATAGAACCATTTTCGGTGGATTGGTAATAAATGGTATTCGACTTTTCATTCAAACCATAGTAATCGGTCACTTCCCAGTTTCCTTTTGTAACTTGATTAATCAATTTTCCATCTTTGGAATAATGATAAATATGATTAAAACCGTCCTTTTCACTCGTCCAAATAAAACTATTATCTTTTAGAAACGTTAAGTTATCAGTGACATCGATATAGGCCTTGTCTTTTTCTGCTAAAACATTTTTAGAGGTCATCGATTCTGTATCAATCATCCAAAGGTCTAATTCGTTTTGATGACGATTCATGTATTGTGCACTTAAAACTTCCGCATCGTTAGTCCACTTTATACTTGGGATGTAGAAATCTTCATAAGCTTTATCAACTTTTAATTCCTTAACACTTTTGGAATTTAAATCATACAAGTGCAAAGAAATCTTAGAATTGGCTTCACCCGCTTTAGGATATTTGAAGACATGCTGGGTTTGGTATAAATCTGAACCATAAACATCCATTGAAAATTCTGGCACATCAGTTTCATCAAATCTTATAAAAGCAATTTTGTTGCTTTCTGTGTTCCAATCGAAAGCCCTTACAAAAGCAAATTCCTCTTCGTAAACCCAATCCGTAATTCCATTGATGATTTTATTTTTTTCACCATCGGTTGTGATTTGTTGAACCTTTCCAGATTTTAAATCCTTAACGAATAAATTATTTTCTAATCCGTAAGCTACTTTTGTGCCATCTGGCGACAAGGTTGGTTCTTGGATTAAATTATCAGATACTTTGGTCACTTTTTTTGAAGCGATATCATATACATAATATTCGCCCAAAGTGGAACGTCTAAACACTGGTTCCGATTTTGTAGTGAGAATCACTTTAGATTCATCAGCACTAAAAGCGTAATCAAAAAAACCTTGAATCTCAGCTATATCAGCCGAAGATACCAAGGTTTTCACTTTTTCCAAGGTTTTATAATCGTAAATATCTATGGTCGAGATTCTTGTTTGCCTATCAAAATTTAAGACTGAATACTGAGTTCCATTATCCATAGAATGCAAGGCTTGCATCCCTTCTGTTCTAAACTGACCACTCCAAATGTCTTGAAGCGTGATTTGTTTTTCTTGGCAAAAAACCATTGAAGTCATTAAAAAGCCAAAAACAGCCACAACCTGTCTAAAATTCATAAATTTTTTGTTTTAATAAAGCAATGCCAAGTTTACTAAAAATTATGCAAAAAATAGTCATTATTAACAGTAAATCGGCATTTACAATCTATATATAAGCACTTTTTATACCAATCCTAGTATCTTTGTTTTTTTTAAAACTAAAACTAAGATGCCAAATACCATTTCTGGCTTTTCCAAGCTTTCAAAATCCGAAAAGATTGAGTGGCTTTTAGACACGTATTTCACGGATAAAGACAGTGCGAGAAACCTTGTTCAGCGTTATTGGAATTCTGATGAAAAATTGCAGAAGTTACACGATGAATTTATAGAAAACACCATTACCAATTATTATTTACCACTAGGTGTTGCGCCGAACTTTTTGATAAATGAGACTTTTTACACAATTCCAATGGCCATCGAGGAAAGCTCCGTTATTGCTGCTGCCAGTAAAGCTGCTAAATTTTGGTTGGAGCGTGGTGGTTTTAAGGCTGAAGTATTATCGACTGAAAAAATTGGTCAGGTTCATTTTATATATAAAGGCGATTATGGTAAACTCGAAGCATTTTTCAATCATGTAAAACCCAAATTAATCAGCGAAACTGCCAGCATGACCAAAAGCATGGAGCGCAGAGGCGGTGGGATTCTCAATATTGAATTACGAAACAAATCGCAAGATTTACCGAATTATTATCAGCTTCACGCGACTTTTGAAACTTTGGATGCGATGGGCGCAAATTTTATCAACTCCTGCTTGGAACAATTTGCAACGACCTTTAAAACCGAAGCTGAACAATTTGAACGTTTTAATGCTGAAGAGAAAAACATCTCAATGGTTATGAGTATTCTCTCCAATTACGTCCCACAATGTTTGGTGCGCGCGGAAGTGTCTTGTAAAGTTGAAGAATTAAAAAGTAAGGACATTCCAAATCCCGAAGCGTTTGTAAAGAAATTCAAACAAGCCGTGACTATTGCTGAAGTTGAACCTTATAGAGCCGTAACACATAACAAAGGCATTATGAATGGTATTGACGCGGTTGTATTGGCCACAGGCAATGATTTTAGAGCCGTTGAAGCTGGCGCGCATGCTTATGCGGCAAAAGACGGTCAGTATTCTAGTTTAACGCATTGTTCTGTTGATAATGGTATTTTTAAATTTTGGATAGAAATTCCATTAGCTTTAGGAACCGTTGGTGGTTTAACTAACTTACATCCTTTGGTAAAATTTTCTTTGGAAATGTTACAAAAACCAACAGCCAAAGATTTAATGAAAATTGTGGCTGTTGCAGGATTAGCTCAAAATTTTGGCGCCTTAAAATCGTTAACTACAACAGGAATTCAGGAGGGCCACATGAAAATGCACTTGATGAATATATTGAATCAATTTGAAGCTACTGAGGACGAAAAAGCAAAACTTATCGAACATTTTAAGACAAATGTTGTTACTCATAGTGCGGTTGTTGAGGAGATAGGAAAATTAAGAGCATAGTTAAACTCAATATTTTAAATAACAAATTCCAAAGGCTTACTCGAACGGAGAATGCTCTCGCAGAGTTGCAAAAGACATAAAGGTTTGTTGATATAAAAAATGATTATTATTTTCGGTGGCTGAGCGTAGTCGAAGCCACACATTTTGAAATGCCAAAAGGTTACACTTACATATTAGAATGCTCAGATGGCTCCTATTACACAGGAAGCACTGTTGATATGAATATACGTTTAGCCAAACACTGCAATGGACAAGGAGCAAACCACACAAAAAAACGCTTACCAGTTTTATTAGTTTATCTTGAGGAACATCAAAGAATCGATGAGGCCTTTTATAGAGAAAAGCAAATACAAGGTTGGAGCAGGGCAAAGAAAGAAGCTTTAATACAAAATAAAGTAGAAGAATTAAGCAAATTATCAGAATGTAAAAATGATAGTCATTATGCATTGTGGCTTCGACTACGCTCAGCCACCGAAAAGCGACTCACTTCGACTTCGCTCAGTGACCAAATTACAGCCACCGAAGAACAGCTCAATCTGACTACAGCCGAAAAACTATCAACCAAAGAAAAACCTTGAGTACAAAACCCAAAACATACCGAAGCAACGGAAAACTACTACTCACTGCAGAGTATGCTGTTTTAGATGGCGCAAAGGCATTGGCCGTTCCAACTGGATATGGACAAAGCTTGACGGTTGAAGCGAATGACACTAATATTATTTATTGGCAGAGTTACAATGAATTGGACAAGGTGTGGTTTGAATGTACGCTTCCATTTGATGAGATTGCCACGACTGCCAGAAAAAGTCAGTCTCGCAATGATATAAAAGAGCGACTTGTTGAAATATTACAAGCCGCAAAAAGCTTAAATCCTGATTTTTTAAGCTCAAATCAAGGTTTTAACATTACCACACATCAAGATTTTAATCGGCTTTGGGGTTTGGGCACTTCCTCTACTTTAATCAATAATATAGCAAATTGGGCCAATGTTGATGCTTATCGACTATTGAAACAAACATTTGGAGGTAGTGGTTATGATATTGCGTGCGCGCAAAATGATAACCCGATTTCATTTCAACTTCAACAGCATCAACATCCATTCGTCGAAAAGGTAAAATTTCGACCTGAATTTAAACAACATTTATATTTTGTATATCTCAACCAGAAACAAAATAGCCGAGATGGGATTTCAAGTTATAAGAAGCTGGGTAAAATCAACGCAGACCGCATTGATCAAATTAACAGCATAACGGACGCTATGATTGTTTGTAAATCCCTTTCAGAATTTGAAAGCTTGATGTCAACCCATGAAAGCATAATCTCAAAGCTTATTCAGGAAGTGCCGATTAAAACGCGCTTATTTTCAGATTTTAATGGTGCTGTAAAAAGTTTAGGCGCTTGGGGAGGTGATTTTGTTTTGGTGGCTTCTGAGGATAATCCGACTTCTTATTTTAATGCTAAAGGTTTTGAGGTTGTTATCGCTTATGATGATATGGTTTTGTGAATATTGTCAAAAGCTTTTAAATTCTTCAAAAATTCCTAACACGTGCTAGATACATATGTGTTCGGAAAACAAGTATTTATGCTATTTCAAGTAAATCAACGAGAAAGCAATGTAATGCTTAAAGAAAAACACCCCTAAGGTCCCCTCAAGGGGACAATCCACTCAGTTGAATTGAACAAATGTCCACTTGAGGGGAATTTAAGAGTGTAAACAAATTAATAATAAAATATTACGAAGCTATTTAATAGTTCTGAGAAATTTGAAACTTCATAGGGCATGTGATGATGAAACAACAATTTAGCATAAAAAAAATGGCTTAACTACCCATATTAATTGGGATAGCAAAGCCATTTTAAAACTGTTCTATTTAAATTCGGTTAGTAAACCGTTTTTGCTCTATTATCTTCTATTTCAGCCGCATCTTCTAGTGCCGTTAGTACTTTACTCTGTATTGTATTTCTACGCTCAGAATTTAGCCTGTTCATAATAGAGGTATAATTATCTAATTCCGTTGCTTCATTTATTTTAGTCACTTCCACAACATATACACCTTTTTCGCCATCGATCGGCTTAGATGTTGCTCCTTCTTCCAAACCAAATGCTGCACCTACAACTTTAGGCTCTACACCTGCGCCTGACAAGGTGGTATTATTAATTGTAACTGCTGCTGCACTTCTCGCACTCTGACCTTGATTTTTCGCAATGTCAGCTACAGTTGTTGCAGTGATATCCTCACGAATCATCTTCGCCTTCTTCTCTTTTCTTATTTCTGGTAATGCTGTAATGGAAGCATCTTCCGTACTCATCATTCCCTTTTCTCTTTTATCCACAACCTTAGCGACGATAAATCCAAAGTTAGAAATTGGAAAATTCTTAAAATCTCCTACTTCAGTATCCTCTTCAAAAGCCCATCGTACCACATTTCTTTGGCTTCCTAAACCTGGAATATTTTCATCCAATTCTTTAAATGTTATCGGCTTAACCGTTAAATCACGTTCTTTTGCCAATTCATTAAAATCACCATCCTTTGCAGCAATTTCGAATTTGGACATTTTATTAAACACTTCTTGTAACGTTTCGTCTGAAGGTTCAATTTCATCAGCTAAAGTTGCTAATTTTACGGTTTGGTTAAAACTCGTTTGATCCAATATTTCAATAACATGATATCCAAAAGAGGTTTGTACCACATCAATATCGCCTACTTCATTATCAAAAGCATAGGCTTTAAATTCTGGAGCCATTCCGGCTCTGTAATCAAACTCTATTTCACCATCTTTTTCATTACTGACTTTATCAGAAGATAATTCCAATAAATCCATAAATTTAGTACCGCTATTAATTTTAGCCAATATACTATCTGCGGTTTTCTTCGCTTCTTCTGGCGTTTTTGTTACTGAAGGATCTGCTCGTTGACCTCCAATATTTGGAATTAAGATGTGACGTACTTTTACTGAATCTGGCATTTGCTTTTTAGCAACTACCTTAGATAATTTATAGTACTCTCCATCTTTATAGGGTCCGTAATAATCGCCAACGTTCAATTTGAGTAACGTATCTTTTACTGTTGCAGGTAATTCTGCCGCTCTTAAAAATGAATCGCTGTATTTGATATCTGAATTTGAATTTACAAATTCTTCAATATCAGTAGCAGAATCAAATCCTGGAATGGTTTCTGTGTTCTTACTGCTCTCGTTATATTCTTGTTTATCAGTTTTTAAAGCTAATAAATCCGCTTTAATTTTTTCTTCATCTGCTTTAGACGCTTCTTCCTTAAATTCAACGTAAACCACTTCTGTCGTTGCCTCAGTTTCATAAGTGTCTTTATGCTTGTCCATATAAGCCTTAATCTCACTTTTTGAAACTTCAACTAAACTATCGGCAATTGTTGTATAAGGTATTTGTACATAACGGATATCTACCGTTTTTGCATCAGCCAAATATTCATCTTTAGCTTCTGCGATGGTTGTACCAACACCAGCTTTAATCATATTGTAATAGGTTTGCTGAACTGCATTGGCTGCTATGGCCTGCTCGTTGTTCGTCCAACTATCATAGTTAACCATAAAATTACCTAACGGCGCAGCTTCGCCATTTAGATCTTTAAGGTTAGCGATAAATGCATTTAAACGGTTAACATCAAAATTTCCGTTTTCATCTTGAAATTCAGGATAAGAAGAAAAACTATTTTTCAATAAATCTCTCATTTCATCTTTTTCAACAGACAAACCCAATTCATCAGCTTCAGTTTCTAAAACAATTTTACGTAATTCTTGATTGTAAATCGTATTCATAGATTGTGTTGACGTTTGTCTTCCACCTGATCTATCTTGATAGTTTTTTACTTTTTGTTGAAACTCATTACGGTTGATATCTTTGCCATTAATTGTAGCAACCACATCTTGTGAACCACCTGAAAATGCCGTAGAATTTTTGAATAAATCACCGATCACAAAGGCAAATAACGCCATCGCAATTACAAAGATTAATATCAATGAGCGTTGTCTAATTTTATTTAAAACTGCCATAGTCTTTATTGTATTGTATAATTTTCATTTAAATAAGTCTGCGAAAATAGTATTTTCTAGCTAATAATAAAAGGAGAAGTGTAGTTTTTATAAGTGTTAGTGAAGTATCAATCTACTTCAAGGATTTTTAAGATCACCTCATCTATTTTTGTTGAAGATACTTCGGTAACCGTAAACTTGAAATTATCGATTAATACATCATCCTTTTCCTCAGGTATTCCTTCCGTGGCATGCACAATCAAACCTCCTAATGTTTCGTAATTTTCACCTTTGGGAAGATTCAGTTTGTAGGTTTCGTTGATATAATTGACTTCTAATCGTGCTGAAAATTTATAAGTATTATCGTTAATTTGTTCTTCAATCATCTCAACCGTATCGTGTTCATCTTCAATTTCACCAAATAATTCCTCGATGATATCTTCCACGGTCATAATTCCAGAGGTACCTCCATATTCGTCTATAACCACAGCCATACTGCGTCGTTTTTTGGTTAAAATATTAAGAACATCTTTAACCAAAATGGTTTCTGGCACAAAGCCTACCCTAATTATTATCGATTTTATTGTTTTTGGTTTTTTAAATAGTTCGAAAGAATGCACATAGCCTAAAATATCATCTATGTTATCTTTATAAACAATAATTTTAGTACGCCCAGAATCTATAAAAAGCTGTCTCAAATTTTCAATACTATCTGAAATCTCTACCGCAGTAATCTCAGTTCTAGGCACCATCACTTCACGTGCTTTTACCTCTGAAAAATCTAAAGCATTCTGAAAAATTTGAATTTCACTATCCATATCATCATGGTCATCCACCGATTCCATTTGCTCGGTGATGTAATTCCCTAGTTCCACCTTGGTCATGGCCAAAACAACATCTTCGCCTTCTACTCTAAAGATATATTTTAGAACCGCATCTGAAATCCAAATGATAAAATCTGAAACCCAAAAAAATAAGAGATAGAAAATATACGTCGGAAGTGCTAAAACCTTCAGCAAGGTATTGGCATAAATTTGAAAGAATACTTTTGGTAAGAATTCAGCCGTAATTAAAATAACCAATGTGGAAATTACTGTTTGCGTTAATAATTGCAAATCCGTGAACAAATACGTTAGAGTTGTACTATCTGAAGGTAACATAGACTGAAACCAACGTACCAAAACCTCACCCATTTTAAATCCATAGATAACCAAAGCGATATTGTTACCAATGAGCATGGTGGCAATATATTTGGAAGGTTTGGCTGTTAATTTGCCCAAGATGTTTCCTAAGAAATCACCTTGTTTCTTTTCTATTTCAATATGAATTTTGTTGGCAGACACATAAGCGATTTCCATTCCAGAAAAAAAAGCTGAAAGTATAAGCGTGGTAATAATAATGACTAAGTCAGCAGTCATAAATTAACTCTTGTTATGGTCGTCAAACTTTCTACTGAAGCGTTTTCTAAAGAAAAACATAAATACCGCCAAAGCCGAAAGTGCTAAAGATATGAAAGCGCCATTTCTATCTTCGGACCATTTGGTAATGGCATCGTATATAAACAGCACTGCAAAAACAATGTATGCGTATTGAAAAATCTTCTGTATTTTCTTCATCTGTTAAATAAAAATTTCTTTGCGCAAAGATAGTTAATTATCGAGTTCAAATTCACCTCCCATTTCCAGCATCTGAAAATTCTTAAATTCTTTATCCGAGTCAAATCCAATACCATGCAAAGGACCAACGGCACGCTTAAATAACCAAGGTTCGTTTGTAAACGCCCATTCGAGTTTCTGATTGTAGTACAGTTGCTCCGTAAACAAGGTGTCCTTTTCGTGTGTTGCGATTTTCACATCGCCACGCAAATCAATGATATCTGTCTCGTCATATACAATGGCGTAATTAGAAGTAATAGTGGTTTGGTTGTTATTTTTATCATAAATTTTAAGCTCAATACCTTCTGGAAACTCATTAAAGGCAAAACTCCTGTTAGAATAATCCAACATCTTAGGACTTAATAGATTGGCAATTAACCTTACCGTATCTTCCTTAAACTCGGTATATTTTAAATCAATAGCTTTAGCTTCACCGATAGGTTGGTTTTGTAGTACCCCAACTTTTTGAACCTCATCAAAATCATTTTTACATGAAAAAAACAAAGTCACAACAATTGCTGTGACTAAGTTTCTTATGATATGTAAATGATATTTTGACATTAACCTTTTGGAACCGTTATTGAACGTCCAATCCAACAACCAATCTTAATGGTTTCTCCTGCACAAGTACAACTAAAAATTTCCTGCTTAGAAGGCGCGCTAGCTCTATAACTCGCTGCTGTTTTTGCTGCTGTAGATTTCAATCTTCCATCTACTCGCCCTGCTTTTTCCGCTTCATCAGCTGCTAACCAGAATACTGCTCTTTTATTAAAGTTAGTATCGCCACAGTTGTTTGCACTTTTAGCATACATAGCTGCAATCCTTAAATATGGACCACCATTAGAAGGGTTCAGTTTTAAAGCCTCCATATATTGCTGTCTTGCTTTACCATAGTTTCCTCTTTTATAGTTTTTCTCAGCTACTCTCATTACAAGTTTCCATTTTTTAAGTGGATCTGTTTCCAATTCAAAAGACTGGTTATAGTATTTATCCGCTTCAGCAGTTTTTCCTTGCTTTTCTTTTAAGACCCCTAAATAATATGCTGTCTTTGCATCTGGTTCTACTCTGTTCTTTTGTTCTACTAATTTTTCAAACATAGGATCATCAGTACAATCCTTTTCACCCATTTTGTTCATGGCACGCTGCAACCAAAGGGCATCTTGCTTATTTTCTTCGTAATCTTTTTGATATAAAGGTATCAAGACGTCACAATTAGCTCTATCACCAAGCTTCTTGTCCATACTTCCCAATATCTGATTTTCGAAAGCCTCAATATTCGACTCATAGCTCCCTTTATACTTTTCTTCTTTCTTAGTTAAAGTTTGTCCGGCTTCTTCTTTTTCAGCATATTTATTCAGATTTGTTGTATAACCTGCAATTAGATCTTCTATAATGGCACTAACATCATCATATTTATTAAACATTTTCTGAGTTTCATCAGGTGACTTAGATCCTGCGTCATACAAATCCACCGCTAATGAAAAATAAGTATATAAGCCTTTGGCACTTGTAAAGTTTTTAGCATCCTTCTTATAAGCTTCATCAAACATGTCATACACTTGTTGATCAGACATATTAAGTTCTTCTCTGTATTTGTAAGCCAAATTAGCTTTGTCCGCTAGCACCTCACCAAGATCATATTTAGATTCAAAATATTCTCTACTCTGATCATGTAGTAACATTAAATCTTTGATATGTGCTACCTGTTCTGCTCCGGTTGAATTTTCTATTTTATGTGTTAAGATTTTCTCTCCATAAGCATAGATCGCTCTATTGAACTTTGGACACTTTTCCCTTACAATTTTCCATGGCCCATAAGCATCATCATATTTCTTGCTCTTTACATAACTATCAAACATAGATAGGTTATTCATACATTCTTCCTGACTGTCGTCTTGAGCAAACCCTATGCTTGCGCTCATAAAAAGGGCTACAAAAAGGGCAGTAATTCTCGTCTTCATCTTTTATTAATTTTGTTAGTTATACTTCTTTTGTTGAAACCATCTAGAGTTCAAAGATAAACTTACGTTGAAGTTTACAAAATTCTCTTGAATTAAATTTTGGTTCGTTGTGCCTCGTCTTCCTAATTCTAAGCCCAAATTGGCATTAGAAAACAAATTGCGGTTTCCAACTGGTAAACCTAATCCAAAAGATATGCCAAACTCCTTAATCGATTCATTTTTTACAACTAAACCTGTGTTTCCAAAGTTAAAGCCAGCCCTGTAAACGACTCGTTTATAGTATCCTGAGAAGGCATTATAGTCTGGAATATAAAATCCGCCTATTGAAACTTGGGATGCGTTTTCGAAGGTAGAATTATCATTGGGAAAAACGGGATTAGAAAAATCACTGGTATTTTGAAACGCATATTCCGCTCCAACAAACCATGACTTAGGCTCTCCTATACCAGCGCCAAAAGATAGTCTAGAAGGTAAATTAAGGTCGGTTTTCTCAAGACTTTCATCTGCTAAAACAGCATCAATTGTTTGAAAAATACGAGAAACCTCAAACGTTGTGGCATCTAAAGAAACCGTTGAAAAGGTTCTAACATTTTCGGAACTAAGTTTACTACCTGGTGCATAAGTCGCTGTAGCCGATAGCTCAAACTTATCATTGATCATGGTTTTATATGCGACTCCGAAATTAAAATTCACACCACTTAAATCAGATCTATTGAACTCTCTTGTTTGATATTGCACTACATTCCCTTCAGAAGTGTACTCTATTTGTAGCGCTGTATTTTGGATATTCCCAAAGTTATAATTAAAATCCAAACCAACACTCCAGTTGTCATTAATTTGATAGCCCAAACCTGCAAAAACCCGGTTTACACCACCTTCTCCAGTATAACGGTTTACTAAAATATCGTCATCATTAATATCATTCAGCCTATAACCTACAGAGGTATAAGGCATTAAGCCAAAACCAAAACCAAATTTACCTACTGGTACTGATATGGCAATATAATCAAAAATGGTACTGTTGGTTTCTGCCTCACCTGAGTTACTTTTTAAAGTCACATCAGACATGGTACCTGCAACTGCAAACTTCACAGGTCTACTTTCGCCATCAAATGGATAAGTCTCCAAATTTTTACCAGCATATGCCGCCGGATTCTTTAAATTGACATGAATACTATCTAAGTAAACACCAATACCTCCCATGCTACGGTTTTCTACAGTACCTTTAAATTTTAGACTTCCTATGCCATAAAATGAATATGGGGAACCAGTTCCTTGTTGCGCAAAAGTAACAGAACCTATAATTGTAATACAAATTACAATGAATCGTTTTATCATTATTTTGAATTATATTCTAGAATAAAATTCAAACCCTCCAATAGAAAATTTGAATTCGCAAATATGGTATTTTTTAATTGGTTTGACAAAAATTTGGTGTCTCCACCTGTTAAAATAACTGTTAAATCTATGTAATCCTCAAGATATTGACCAATAACTCCATCAATTTCTTTAACAACACCATTGACCACGCCTGAATGAATGGATTCTTCAGTAGAATCACCTGTAATATATTTAGGCTGCTTCGTCTCTAATAACGGAAGATTTGCGGTTAAATTATTTAAGGATTTATAGCGCAACCTAAGGCCTGGAGAAATTGCGCCTCCAAGATACTGATTCCCTGAGGTAATAAAATCATATGTTATACAGGTGCCTGCATCTATAATTAGAACATTCTTATCTGGAAACTGCTGGACAGAAGCACTTACCAAAGCCATACGATCTACGCCTAGTGTTTTTGGGGTTGTATATCGATTCTGAAAAGGCAAATTTGTCTTTGAATTTAATTGAATAACATTTAGGTCAGAAGCTATAAATCTCACTTGTTCTTCAGAAAGATGACCAACAGAAGAAATTATGGCATGCTTTAAATTGGGAAAGTCTTTTTTAAGTATTCTGAATTGATCTTTAAACTCGACAAGTTTAAAACTAACCTTGTAAATTAATTCCACGTCATTAAAAACAGCAAACTTAACGTACGTATTTCCCACATCAACAATAAGATTCATAAGCATTCTAATCTTTCATTTGGAATTACAAATTTATAAAATCAAATTTTAGCAATTTCTTTTTGCGAATATTAAAAATGCAACTATATTTGCACCCGCCTGAATGACACATAATAATAGTGTCTGGCAGGTCCGCTTAATTAAGCAATTGGTGCCTTAGCTCAGTTGGTAGAGCAAAGGACTGAAAATCCTTGTGTCCCTGGTTCGATTCCTGGAGGCACCACCATCAAAAACCCGATTCGTTTGAATCGGGTTTTTTTTTTTTTAATAAAAAATCTAATGCATAGTCTTTATATAATATACTCAAAATCTCTTGACAAATTTTATGGATCATGCCTAAATGTTGTGTGTTAGGCAAAAATTGTTGTTAATCTAAAGAGGAAGAATTCTATGTTTTTGACACCTCTAAACTGTGCTCTAAAGGCTTTAATTTTGGCATTGAAAGCTTCAGCGGATGCATTAGTACTTCTATTAATAAAATAATTGAGTATCGATCTATAGTTTAGGGTAATTGTATTTGCAATAGTATTGAAAGCCCTAAATCCTGTAGCCTCTACATCTTTATACCAGTGGGCGAGTTTAGTATAAGCTGTTTGTATAGAAGTAGCGGTATTAAATATATTCCTAAGTCCTTGTACCAGATTATAAGCTTTTTTAATATCCGGATATTGTTCAAATAAGATTTTAGCTCTAAGGTATTGGTTTTGAGTCCAGTTGTTAGGCGCTTTATAGAGCAGGTACCTACTTCTGGCAAGGAGTTGCTTTCTGGAGTCTCCATTATTAAATGTTTCAGAGATAAACTCTTTTTCGATAGTTTTAGCCTGTTTAATTTGGTCATTTTCCATATCTATAGCTTCCCAACGATGTTTTATTCTGATATCTTGCAAAGCTTCTAAAGCTAGTTTTTGTACATGAAAACGGTCGGTAACCTGTATAGCTTTGGGAAAACACTTTTTAGCAATGAACTTCATAGAGTTGGCCATATCCAAGGTGATCTCTTTAACCTTATCTCTTTTTGATTTAGGAATTTTAAGGAGTTGTTCTATAATAGGCTCCACCTTAGTTCCTGCCATAATAGCTACTATAGCTCCTTTCTTGCCTTTAGCTTTTTTATTGGTGATAATGGTATAGAGTTCACCTTTGGAGAGAGCTGTTTCATCAATGGATAAATACTTGCCCATGTTCTCAGGAAAGACGAGCCACTCTTTAGCATGTTTCTTGGCTTTCCAGTCTTTAAACTCACTAAGATAATCTCGATACTGCCGCCCGAGCTTCTTACCATTAACGCCATAAAAACGACCAATGGTATGACAGTCATTAGCCTTAGTACTGACCAAGTACTTTTAAAAAAGCAGCAAACTCTACGGTCATACGAGTTCCCTGTGCTACTAGATTCCAATCTCTTTGTACAACTTCTTTGCTGGGTTTATCGAGCCAACGCCGACGCTTTATATGCAAGAATACTTTTTTACCGCGCAAAGGAAAATCTTGAACGGTCACTTGTTTATGAAAACCGTGGGCTATAAGGGTACGGCTCTTTTCTTCTTTAGGCGTATCTTTTTTCTCTTCAAAATACAGATGGACAGTATCTTGTTCTATACTATGTCTAGTGATGTCAAAATGTGAAACTAGTAATTCTGGTAATAGTAACTTGAGCAGGTCTAGGGATAAATTCAATGTACGATCTTTTTTTGGGCAAAGATCAAATTATTTATCCAACTCACACACAACTTTTGAGATTGATCCAATTTTATACTGGCGAATCCGCATCCGTTGAGTTGAGACTTATACTGCATAATAATCACCATTTCAAAAAAGCCTTTACAAATGCTGCCATTGACTGGGAAATTGTTTTAAATTATAGCTGCAAAACAAAGAATGATGCCGTGTATCTTGAGCGATTTGTTAAACGCATGAAAAGCAAAAAATTTATTCTAAAACTAGTTAATGATAATGACATACTAACTGATATCCTCAATAAAAGATAGTTGCGTCCATGGTTCCTCCGAAGCTTCGGAGCTGGAAGCACCACCATCAAAAACCCGGTTCGTTTGAATCGGGTTTTTTGGTTTAATAAAAAAAATCTAATGCATAGCCTTTACATAATACACTCAAAATCTCTTGACAAATATTATACTGGCGAATCCGAATCCGTTGAGTTGAGACTTATACTTCATAATAATCACCATTTCAAAAAAGCCTTTACAAATGCTGCCATTGACTGGGAAATTGTTTTAAATTATAGCTGCAAAACAAAGAATGATGCCGTGTATCTCGAGCGATTTGTTAAACGCATGAAAAGCAAAAAATTTATTCTAAAACTAGTTAATGATAATGACATACTAACTGATATCCTCAATAAAAGATAGTTGCGTCCATGGTTCCTCCGAAGCTTCGGAGCTGGAAGCACCACCATCAAAAACCCGGTTCGTTTGAATCGGGTTTTTTGGTTTAATAAAAAAAATCTAATGCATAGCCTTTACATAATACACTCAAAATCTCTTGACAAATATTATACTGGCGAATCCGAATCCGTTGAGTTGAGACTTATACTTCATAATAATCACCATTTCAAAAAAGCCTTTACAAATGCTGCCATTGACTGGGAAATTGTTTTAAATTATAGCTGCAAAACAAAGAATGATGCCGTGTATCTCGAGCGATTTGTTAAACGCATGAAAAGCAAAAAATTTATTCTAAAACTAGTTAATGATAATGACATACTAACTGATATCCTCAATAAAAGATAGTTGCGTCCATGGTTCCTCCGAAGCTTCGGAGCTGGAAGCACCACCATCAAAAACCCGGTTCGTTTGAATCGGGTTTTTTGGTTTAATAAAAAAAATCTAATGCATAGCCTTTACATAATACACTCAAAATCTCTTGACAAATATTATACTGGCGAATCCGAATCCGTTGAGTTGAGACTTATACTTCATAATAATCACCATTTCAAAAAAGCCTTTACAAATGCTGCCATTGACTGGGAAATTGTTTTAAATTATAGCTGCAAAACAAAGAATGATGCCGTGTATCTCGAGCGATTTGTTAAACGCATGAAAAGCAAAAAATTTATTCTAAAACTAGTTAATGATAATGACATACTAACTGATATCCTCAATAAAAGATAGTTGCGTCCATGGTTCCTCCGAAGCTTCGGAGCTGGAAGCACCACCATCAAAAACCCGGTTCGTTTGAATCGGGTTTTTTGGTTTAATAAAAAAAATCTAATGCATAGCCTTTACATAATACACTCAAAATCTCTTGACAAATATTATACTGGCGAATCCGAATCCGTTGAGTTGAGACTTATACTTCATAATAATCACCATTTCAAAAAAGCCTTTACAAATGCTGCCATTGACTGGGAAATTGTTTTAAATTATAGCTGCAAAACAAAGAATGATGCCGTGTATCTTGAGCGATTTGTTAAACGCATGAAAAGCAAAAAATTTATTCTAAAACTAGTTAATGATAATGACATACTAACTGATATCCTCAATAAAAGATAGTTGCGTCCATGGTTCCTCCGAAGCTTCGGAGCTGGAAGCACCACCATCAAAAACCCGGTTCGTTTGAATCGGGTTTTTTGGTTTAATAAAAAAAATCTAATGCATAGCCTTTACATAATACACTCAAAATCTCTTGACAAATATTATACTGGCGAATCCGAATCCGTTGAGTTGAGACTTATACTTCATAATAATCACCATTTCAAAAAAGCCTTTACAAATGCTGCCATTGACTGGGAAATTGTTTTAAATTATAGCTGCAAAACAAAGAATGATGCCGTGTATCTCGAGCGATTTGTTAAACGCATGAAAAGCAAAAAATTTATTCTAAAACTAGTTAATGATAATGACATATTAACTGATATCCTCAACAAAAGATAGTTCGTCCATGGTTCCTCCGAAGCTTCGGAGCTGGAGGCACCACCATCAAAAACCCGATTCGTTTGAGTCGGGTTTTTTGGTTTAATAAAAAATCTAATGCATAGTCTTTATATAATATACTCAAAATCTCTTGACAAATTTTATACTGGCGAATCCGCATCCGTTGAGTTGAGACTTATACTGCATAATAATCACCATTTCAAAAAAGCCTTTACAAATGCTGCCATTGACTGGGAAATTGTTTTAAATTATAGCTGCAAAACAAAGAATGATGCCGTGTATCTCGAGCGATTTGTTAAACGCATGAAAAGCAAAAAATTTATTCTAAAACTAGTTAATGATAATGACATACTAACTGATATCCTCAATAAAAGATAGTTGCGTCCATGGTTCCTCCGAAGCTTCGGAGCTGGAAGCACCACCATCAAAAACCCGGTTCGTTTGAATCGGGTTTTTTGGTTTTTATACTATTTTAGAAATTCAATTACTTCCAAAAGCCTTCAATCTCTTCTAAAGTCTTCCCTTTTGTCTCTGGTATAAACTTATAGGTTACAAAGACAATAACTAATATGAAAACTATAAATATATAATAAGGTAAGGATCCGTTCCAAGTAGCACTATTGTTCATTTCACTGCCCATTACTACAGGAAACGATTGTGATACTACATAATTAGCTGCCCATTGTGCTGCCACTGCGACTGACATGGCCACACTTCTTATTTTATTTGGAAACATTTCAGATAATAATACCCAAACTACTGGTCCCATAGATAAAGCAAATGATGCTATAAAAACCAATACACCTATTAAAGACAAAACACCAACACTATTTTGTTGAAGCGTTATGGCCAAAAGCAAAAACCCAATAATCATTCCAACAGATCCAATATAAAGTAATGGCTTTCTACCAAATTTATCGACCGTGAACATCGCCACAAAAGTGAATACCAAATTCACAAAGGCCAATAATATTTGCTGTGCCAAAACATCTTCTTTACCAAAACCAAGGGCTTTTTCAAAAATATCCGCACCATAATATAATACAGCGTTGATTCCTGTGAATTGTTGTAAAACTGAAAGCACAGTTCCAATAGCGATAATTGCCAAAATTCCTTTAGACATGTAACTTACCTTAATACCATCATTGGATTTATTTAGAGATTCTTTAATATTTGCCATCTCTACAGTTGCTATGTCGTCATCATTAATTTTCTTCAAAATAGACAAAGCGTCTTCATCTTTTCCTTTTAAAGCCAACCATCTCGGACTTTTAGGAACAAGGAACAATAGCAGCAAAAACAAAATACTTGGCACTAATTCTGACCAAAACATACGACGCCAGCCGAATTCTATGTTTTCTGCTACGCTTAAGTCATTTCCAATAAAATAAGTTGCTAGGAATACCACAAAAAAGCCGATAACGATAGCCAGTTGGTAATAGGTTACCATCCGTCCCCTAATATTTGATGGTGCAATCTCAGCAATGTACATAGGTGCATTCATCGATGCCACACCAATACCTAAACCACCTATAATTCTAAAAATTACTAACATCGTTACCGATTGCGGAAAAATCTCTGGCAAACCAGATCCATATGCAGAAACCGTAAAGAATATGGCCGAAATAATCAAAGACCATTTTCTTCCTATCTTAATACTCAACGGTCCAGCAATAATAGCACCTACAAAACACCCTAAAAGAGCGCTTCCTACGACCCAACCTTTTAACCCATCACTTAAATCGAAATATTCGGTAAGGTAAAACTGTGCGCCATTGATAACACCTGTATCGTAACCAAATAGTAAGCCTCCTAAAGCTGAGACTGCCGCAATTAATAATAAGAAACCACCTTTTTTCATCTTTTAGTATTTATTTTAATATTAGTTTAGTTGTTTTGATTTAATCCAGATATGGACTATTTAAATTTTTATTCTAATGAAAACAGGCATATGATCTGAAGGATAGCGCAAATCCCAATTATCGCTTAAAACTGCATATTTAGAAACTTCAACATTTTCACTGACAAAGGCAAAATCAATACGTCTAGTCACAGGTTTGTCAAAATGAAATCCGTTAAAGGTACCTTCTGGCCCAAAATCTAGGTCTGCTATATCTTTTGAATCTTTCAACTCAGTTTTAATATAATTTATACTCTCATGATCTGGTTCCATATTAAAATCACCCGTTAATACAATAGGATAATTCTCTGAATTGAGCTCCTTAATTTTTTCAATGATTAATGTTGCACTGTTCTTTCGGGCTTCCTTGCCTATATGATCAAAATGCGTATTAAAAGCCCAAAACTTCTTCTTAGAATCTATATCTTCAAACAATGCATATGTGCAAATCCTATTGCAGACGGCATCCCAACCCATAGATACTTCCGTTGGCGTATCAGATAGCCAAAATGTACCAGACTGTATGACTTCTAAATTTTTGTTTTTGTAAAAAATTGCGGAATATTCGCCCTTATCCTTTCCATCATCACGACCAACGCCAACAAAACTATATTCTACCAAAAGACTATCCATGGCTCGCATCTGGTTTGGCATTGCTTCTTGCACGCCTAAAACATCTGGCTCATAAAACTTAATTTGGTTCGTTAAAAATTCCTGTCGACTTTCCCAACTGTTTTTGCCTTCTTTTGGGTAGTCTAATTTGATATTATATGACATTACCGAAAAATCTTGGGCAAACCCAAAACTTGAAATGGCTAAAACCATGACTATTATATGTTTCATTTTTATTAATTTATTGAATAAATAAAATTTTACTTTTTTCTGAAATTCCATTTTCATTAAACGCTTCGATAGTAAAATAATAAGGCGTATCTCGATCTAGATTTCTCATAAAATGATTGGTGGTATCATAAACTTGCCACGATTGATAAAGCTTATCTTTTGCAATTCCCCAGCGTATGTTATAACCTTGAGCGCCTTCAACAGGATTCCAAGAAAATGAGGCATCTCTGCGATCTTTTTCTCTATTAATTTCAAACCCTGTTACTTCTGCTGGTTTTTCGTCTAAGCCTAATCCAAAAACTCTAATTTCGGACATGGCGAAGTTTTCACCTGGCACTTCTACATTGTTATAACGTACATATTTCGCTTTGACAGGCTTATCTAATACCATGTAAGCATTTGGTGCATCAATATCACTTTTACTTCTATCAACAACCGTTTGCCAGTTGGTGCCATCGTCGGAAGCCTCAATCGTAAAACGATGTCTTAAGCCTTCAACACGTGTGTATATTCCAGATTCATGATCGTGAAAATTTAGTTGTAAAGCATGAATAGTTCCTGCGTTTTTCATTTCGATAGTCATCCACTGTTTATCGTCATTAGCTTCCGCAACCCAAAAGGTTTTTGGGTTTTCGTCTGTTAATACTGAAGAAGTGATTTGTCCTTCAGCAGTTGTTTCAACAGGTAATTCTTTCTCTTCTACCTCATCGTCGTTTGAAGTGAATTTCATAACTTGTTTTAAAGAAGACGATACGGTGACATCACCTTTGTAAGACAGTAACATCCAACCGTTGTGATGCCCTGCTTTGGTTGGATGGCTAGGTCCAAACCGTGGATAATCACCATAAGCTGTATTCGTATACATTAAACCTTCATCATCAAAATACGTCGGAAACATACAAAGACGCCGTTCCCATTGTGCATTAGACGCCAACGCCATAGTGGCAAAATGCCAATATTGACCGTTGGTTTGCTTAACTGTTATACCATGTCCAGCACCATTTGTAAATCCGCCAGGTTTAAAGCTCATGGGATTATTTTTCATGTATTCAAAAGGACCAAGTGGCGTTTCACCTATATAAACACCATCAGCATACACATTAAATTGTGTGCCTGGCGCTGCATACTGCAAATAATATTTTCCGTTGTGTTTGGTCATGGAAGCCCCTTCCATATAACCTTCTTTTAGCGTTGGATGAAAGTTGTTTTCTCCAAAACGTTCCCAACCGTGTTCTGCTTCGACAAGGTTGAATAATTCTTTTCGCTCACCAGTTTCTAAAAATCGATCATCCTTATTAAGCATCTTCACGCGAAGCGGATGCACATTAGAACTTCCCCAATACAAATAGGTCTTACCATCATCATCAATAAACAATTCTGAATCTTGAATATTACTGGAAATAGAGGCTGTGGGTGTCCACTTGCCTTTTTTAGGATCGTCCGTGTAAAGTATACTACCATAACCCGCTGGATCGCCAGCAAAATACACTAACGAATCTTTATAGTTGAAAGCTGTCGGCGCATTGCTGCCTTCGAAAAACCATTGTTGTGGTTTGATGAATTTCCAATTCACTAAGTCCTTAGAATGCCAATACCCAAAAGAACGCGTGACAAACATATAGTATTCCCCTTTAAATTCAATCACTGCCGGATCTGCCCCAGAACGGTACGATTTGTTTTTGCTTGAATTATACAACATGTAAGTGTAGTCTATATCCAATGGGTTGATATAAGTTTGCGCCTCGTTTTGATCCCGATGTTTCGAGACTGTTTTATCACCTAAATTAGAACTAGCCTCAGTTTTTTCAGTGGTATTCTTACACGAAAATGCAAGTAAAATTAATGTTAGAATGTATAAATTTTTCATATTTAAATTTCGTTTCCAGACCTTTCAGGTTTTGAAAACCTGAAAGGTCTAAAATAGTTTCTTTATAATTTCGTATCTGTATCAGTCACTGGATCATAAGATGTCCCTGTTTTACCACGAAGCTTTTCAAATTGCTTATACGCACGCTCAACACGCTTTTCTGGTGCACGCTCAAAATCCGTTGGTGTAACTTCGTATTTCTCTTGAAGTTCAGCTAGTTTTGTTCTCAGTTTAGCTTCAACCTCATCGTATTCAGGGTTATCGATTTGGTT
Source organism: Winogradskyella forsetii (assembly GCF_013394595.1). Taxonomy (GTDB): domain Bacteria; phylum Bacteroidota; class Bacteroidia; order Flavobacteriales; family Flavobacteriaceae; genus Winogradskyella; species Winogradskyella forsetii. The sequence goes on along the minus strand of NZ_CP053348.1, from coordinate 537,289 downwards.
ATTGATTTCTTTTGGATCTTCTTCCAAATCATATAATTCCCAAGTATCGATATCATCATAAAAGTGCATTAATTTATAACGTTCTGTTCGTACACCATAATGTTTTTTCACCATGTGAAAAGCCGGATAATCGTAATAATGATAATAGACTGCATCTCTAAATTGGTCGCCTTCAAATGAATTTTCCAATAACGGTCGAAGTGATTTTCCTTGCATATCCGTTGGAATTTCAACTTGCGCATAATCCAAAAATGTTTCGGCAAAATCAAGGTTCTGGGTCATGGCATCAATGACTGTTCCTGGTTTTATGACCTCAGGATATTTTACAACCAAAGGCATGGCCAAAGATTCCTCATACATATAACGTTTATCGAACCAGCCCTTTTCACCGAGATAAAAGCCTTGATCCGTGGTGTAAATGACAATAGTATTTTCGGCTAACCCATTCTTTTCAAGAAAATCCAAAACCTGTCCTACACCTTCATCAACAGCAGCAATTGTTGCCAAATATTCCTGTAAATAACGTTGTCCTTTATATTTTGCCAGCTCTTTCCCTGAAAGATTCGCCTCATGAAAGGCATCATTTTTAGCTTGATACGCTTCATCCCAAGCCGTTCTTTGCTCTGGCGTCATACGTTCAAAATCTGTTTTCCATGGATTCCATGCCAATTCAGGGCTACCTTTCTTTTTGGTCAACTTTAGATCGTGACCTTCATACATATCCTTATAAATTGTTTGTTGTTGGTTTTGGGAACCTAATGAGCCTTCGTGAGCAGTAAAATAAGTACCAGGTAGTGGAAATTCAACATCGTCAAATTTATTGGCATGTCTTAAGGCTGGCATCCAGTTTCTGTGTGGAGCCTTGTGTTGCAACATCAGCATAAATGGCTTATTACTATCCTTTACCGAGTTGAGATAAGCCAAACCATCTTGAGTAATTATATCTGTGGTATAACCTTCGATTCGAGTGGTGTCGGCTACTTTTGTTTCTTCGTTCACAGAGATAAAATCTGGATTATAATAATTGCCTTGATCCGTTAGAATTTTCCAATAATCAAACCCTTGTGGCAGACCATGTAAGTGCCATTTTCCGATGACTGCTGTATTGTAGCCTGCTTTCTGTAATAACTTAGGAAATGTTTGTTGGCTGCCGTCAAATTGGTCGCCATTCATTCTAAAACCATTGACATGACTGAACTTACCCGTTAATACTACCGCTCTACTTGGTCCGCAAATAGAATTGGTACAAAAGTTATTTTTAAAGAGTGCGCCTTCATTGGCAATTCTATCAATATTTGGTGTTGGCGCCAGTTGGCTTATTGGGTGACCGTAAGCACTTATTGCCTGTTCGGCATGATCATCTGCCATGATATACACGATGTTTGGACGTGGCTTTGGCTTTACCTCCTCCTTCTTTTCTTCTACATTATCTTTGCAGGACAGAAAGGCAAAAAGCACAACTAATGTCAGTATTAGATATCTCATGGTTGCTTGGTTTTTATAATTTTAGTTTGAATCACTTCATCGCTAATAACAGTTTGTTCAAAAAACTGGAACACTTTTTCTAAATCTTCAAATGGGATTCGTGAAATTTCGTGCCGTCCGCCTCTTACAATATTAAAATAATAAGAGGTGTCAAAATCTTCGAGTTTCTCTGCAATAACTTCGGAACCATCTAGCATAATATAACCATCTCTTGTTGGTTCACAATAGTGATGCGGCGCATTGCCGAATGGCACCAATTGATCTTTGGTTCCATGGAATAAAACGGAAGGAATTGCATTTTCTTCTGTAATGTAACTTGCATCAACTACAGCTCCAGCGCAAGAAAACAGGCCTGCAAATTTCACATTTTTATAGGTTTCTTTATTTGTAATGAAATATTCTCGCATAAATACCGCATTCAGAATGCCTTCTGCCCCTGCACTACTGCCGCCTGCTATAATTTTGGTGGTATCTATTTGAAGTTTTCCGGCATGTTCAACCATGTATTTTGCCGCGTCCATATAATCAATTGCAGCTTGTTTAAAGGTTTCGAGTTTTTCATCTTTGGTGCAGTCGCAGCCAAAACCAGTAGTTGTTCCTTTTCTTAATAAGCGATAATCAATAGAAACGCCAATATAATTCTGTTCTTTTGCTACGTATTTTACCAATTCATTATCATCTGGATACGCTCTATGACTTCCTGAAAATCCGCCTCCATGCATCCAAAGTAATACGGGAAGTGTGTCTGCTTTTTTAATATTTTTTGGTGTGAACACATCCATTCTAAGTGTGTCGTTTCCTTTAATGGCATAGATGAAAGTTTCCATGTTTTGTGCGGAAATGCCGAAAGTGATGAAAGTAAATAATATGAAGATTTTGTTTTTCATTATTGATTGTTTATCAGATCTTTAAGGTTTTAAAAACCTAAAAGATTTCCATACTGAATTATTTCATTTTTTCTATTAAGACACCACTAATTACAGGCTTACCTTCAATAGGATTTAACACTATACTCAAACCTTTATTATCAGCCACTTCAATAGTTGTTGATAACGTAACTCCATATTTTTCGGGATATGAATTTGCTATATTGAATTGTTTTTCAACTATTACATCATTTACGGAAACATCAAAAACACGTTGCTTCTGATCAGCATTAGCTTTGGTTTCCTTTAAATTATAAATGTTTTCATTGGCTCTTATTTGAGGTTCAACAAAAAACAAATCCACTTTATACCTTCCGTTTGGAATATCGACTTTATACGTTGAGCAAGCCTCAAGCATTGTTTGAAAAAGCGGTTCTGAGGTTGAATTTTTAATATTATGCGGAATGCCTTGATTTTTATCTTTTGTCATACCGAAAGCTTCACCATTAATATGTCCAAACCAATTTAGTTTATAAGGCTGGTCTGGCACGAAGGTGATGTTTCGTTCTTCGTCATAAAAATAGAAATGAGCGCCAATATTGATTCCAAAACGTTCGAAATCATTAAAATCTAAGCTTTGTATTCTATTGATGTCTATTTCGTTTTGAATATCAATGTCACCAGAAACAACATTAATCTTATTTTTCCCATGCTCAAAAGGCACCTCTATTGTTGCAACACCATTTTCAAACTGAACGGTTTTTAAAGTTTTACCATTCAATATGACCGAAGCTTCCTTTTGGTTGGAATAGATTTGGATAGGATAGGTTTCATTTTGAAACAATGTGAGTCCGTTTAGATACGCTGTTGCTATGTACACGAATGGTTCAGTATCATCTAAAACCGATTTGTACCAGTAGTAAACATCTTTGGGTGTTCTGTCGTATTGTACCAAACCTTTTTGGTTGACATGTGGAATGGCATCGCCACGAAACTCTGACCCAAAATCGGCAAAATTCCAAGCGGTCATGCCTGCCATGAATGGTCTGTCTGTAATTTGCTTGTAATAGGATTGGTGGAGTTTTGCCTGATAGTCAGTTGAAAAATCGAACTTTTTAGGATTATCCGTAAAAATCCTAACGTCTGCTCCAGGACCATATTCTGACAAAAACAAGACTCGATTTGGGAAACGCCTATGTTGTTCATCTAAAAAAGGCCCTAAATCTTCAATCTGTCTATCGTACCAACCAAAATACAAGTTCCAACCCAATAGCATTGGCAAATCTGCAATGCCTGTTTCGTTATAAACCTCGTTAAGGTGGCAAGCCATAACGGTTATGTGGTGTGGTGCCAGTCTACGCGTTAAATTTTCGAGTTGTGTGGCTAATTTTACGGATTCTACTTTTAAGTTTTCTTTATCTGCAGCTGTTAATTTATTATTGAATGCCAAACGGATAAAAATCTCATTCATGTAACCAAACATCACGACCGATGGATGGTTGTAATACTGCTTAATATGCTCTTTTTGCATGGCTAAACTCACATCAAAATAGGCTTTTGAGTCTGTCACTAAGTTAATGACGGGTATTTCTGTCCAAACTAAAATGCCAAGTTCATCACATAAATCATAAAGTGCTCGTGAATGCGGATAATGGGCAAATCGTACCACATTTGCACCCATATCTTTTATGAGATGAATATCCTCTTTTTGAAGCGCCATTGGTACTGCATTTCCAAAACCTTTATAGTCTTGATGACGATTTACGCCAATTAACTTGATTGGTTTTCCGTTTAAAAAGAAGCCTTTCTCTGGATCTACAGATGCCCAACGAAAACCTACGTTAGAAGTTTTAGAATCTAAAATATTTCCTTCGTTATCTTGTAGAACTAGTTTGAGCTTATATAAATATGGACTTTCTGGTGACCAAAGCTTTGGATGCACTATTTTCAAAGTACTACTTACAATGCTTTCGGAAGATTTAGACTTTATTTCAAACTTTTCAGTTCTATCTATTAATAAATAATCTTCGTGATCAATAAGACTTATGATTAGTTTTAATTTAGCATCAGATACATCTGAATTATTAATTATTCCTGTTACTTCAATTTTTCCAGCACCTTTAGAAACGTAAGGGTAATTGATATAAAAACCTTCCGACGCAAAATCATCTAAACTAAAATGTTGTTTTGAAAGCGTGATTAATTCCACATCGCGATAAATGCCTCCATAGAATGTGAAATCTGCATCTAACGGCGGAATATCGACATTGTGAGAATTATCGACAGTCACCTCAATAAGATTATAAGCATTGTATTTTACAAATTCAGTAATATTGAAATTGAAAGCGGTATAACCGCCTTTGTGGCTACCAACTTTAATTCCATTGACTAAAATGGTGGCTTCTTGGTTTACGGCATTAAATTTTAAATAATGGATTTTATCACTTTCCTCTAGCGGAATAAATACTTGTTTTTGGTAATAACCCAAGCCTCGTCTATAACCGCGTAGATCATCAAAGGCATCAGTCTTGTTCCAAGTATGCGGAATGTTTACAGTTTGCCAGTTGGATTGATCCTCAGAGAATTGCCAACCTGAATTAATAACTTTAGACTGTGAATAGGAATGGAACGATAAAGCCACACCCATTAATAAGCAAAGGGATAATATCTTATGAATGGTATGTGGCATATCTAGCTATTAATCAATTAGGGTAATGGTATTCTTAAATTTAAAGTCTGAACTTGGTGCAATTGCAACTTCAAATTCTCCTGGCTCAACAGTGTATTCTTTTTCAGTGTTATAGAATTTTAAATCTTCGGCCGAAATAGCAAATGTTACCGTTTTACTTTCTCCTTTTTTCAAAAATAGTTTTTGAAATCCTTTGAGTTCTTTAACTGGTCTGGTGACACTTCCTACTTTCTCGTGAATGTAAAGTTGTACAATTTCATATCCATCAAAACTACCTGAATTGGTAATGGTTACCGATGCTGAAAGTTCATCAGTGAAACCAAATGTGTTTGATGATAATTTCAAATCCGAATACTCAAAATTGGTATAACTCAAGCCATGTCCAAAGACAAATAATGGTGTATTTGGCACATCGATATAATTACTTTTATAATCTTGCTTTGGATTGCTTTGAGGAATTGGTCGTCCTGTATTTTTCATATTGTAGTAAATCGGCACCTGACCAACATTTCTTGGGAATGTAACGGTCAATTTCGCTGAAGGATTAACTTTACCGAACAACAAATCTGCAGTTGCAGCGCCTCCCATAGTTCCTGGAAACCACACTTCTAAAATGGCATCAACCAAATTGACTTCTTCGGAGAGATTTATTGGTCTTCCATTCATTAAGACCAAAGTAATTTTTTTATTGGGATTAGCTTCACGAATTCTTTTTATCAATTCAGTTTGAACTCCTGGAATTCTTAAATTTGTTCTGGAAGCCGCTTCACCACTCATATGATGCCCTTCTCCCATCACCAGGACAATTTCGTTTGCCTTTTTCGAAACTGAAATAGCTTCATCAAATCCCGAAGTGTCATCCTTTAAAATCTCACAACCTTTAGCATATTGAATTTGTTTCGGTTTTAAATACTCTGAGACGCCTTCAAAAACACTAACCGCTTTTCCATTGCGATCTCCTTTTGCTGCCCAATTTCCTATGATATTGTATTCATCTTTAACCAAAGGGCCAATGAATGCAATCGATTTTGAAGTGCTTGAAAGTGGTAAGGCTTCGTTCCTGTTTTGTAACAACACAGATGAAGCTGCTGCAATTTCCCTTGCTTTGGCTAAAAATTCTGGTTTATATTTAGTGGTGTTTTCACGATTTTCATCAATATAGCGATACGGATCATCAAATAAACCTAATTTATATTTAGCCAATAAAATACGCTTGCAGGCCTCATTTATGAATTGTTCCGGTACTTTACCTTCTTCAACCAACGCCTTTAGATTTTTACGATATATATGACCCATCATATCCATATCCACACCAGCGTTCATTCCTATTCTAGCAGCATCAATACTATCCTTTGCGAATCCATGCTGAACCATTTCATTAATGGACGTATAATCCGAAACAACAAAACCTTCAAAATCCCATTCGCCACGAAGAATATCTCTTAAGGTATATTTATTGCCCGAAGTCGGTACTCCGTTTAGCTCGTTAAAAGCAGACATAAAGGTTTCTACACCAGCATCGACTGCAGCCTTAAAAGGTGGTAAATAGACGTTTCTTAACTCTCCGTCACTCATATTTGTGGTATGGTAATCCCGTCCGGCTTGAGCTGCTCCATAAGCCACATAATGTTTGGCACAGGCCAAAATGGTGTTGGGTTGTGATAAATCTTCACCTTGAAAACCTCGAACGTAAGCTTTTGCGACCTCACTATTTAAATAAACATCTTCACCAGCACCTTCTGATATTCTGCCCCATCGTGGTTCCCTTGAAACATCAATCATGGGTGCAAATGTCCAATGGATACCTTCTGCAGAGGCTTCTTCGGCTGCGATGCGCGAACTTTCTTCGACCATTTTTAAGTCCCAACTTGCTGATAAGCCTAAGTTTATTGGAAAAATTGTTCTGTGACCATGAATTACGTCATATCCAAATAGTAACGGAATACCCAAACGGGTTTCTTCAATTGCTACTTTTTGTAAATCGCGAGTCCCTTTTACTGACATAGCATTTAGCATCGCTCCCATATGACCTTCACGAATATATTTACCATTATCGGAACCAACTATTGGACCTGTTTGATCCCAACTTCCACCATACATTACTGTTTGTCCAATCTTTTCTTGAAGCGTCATAAGACTCATAATCGAATCTACTTTAGCTTCATAGTTTTGGGAAAAACTGTAGTTAGCAGCAAAAAAAGCTAATAAAAAAACGATTCTAAAATTCATTTTATAATAATTAAATTTATTCGAAACACCCCTAAAGTCCCCTCAAGGGGACAATCCAAATCCACAAAAAGAAATCTAATTTTCGAGATTTATTTTATTTTGTAAGTTCAAATTCTTTCATCATTTCCGTAGTGGAATCAGTTCCCACAAACACATGGAATTTTCCTGGTTCTGCTACAAAATCTAAATCTGAATTATAGAATTTTAAGTCTTCAATAGTTATGTTGAATGTTATAGTTTTAGTTTCCCCTTTTTGAATGTCCACTTTTTCAAAGCCTTTTAATTCTTTTACAGGTCTTGTCACTGTACCGACAACATCCCTTATGTAAAGTTGAACCACTTCTTTTCCGTCATAATCACCAGAATTGGTAACATCTACTGAAACTGTTATTTGACCATCAAAGTTGATGGCTGTTTTATCCAGTTTGAAGTTTGAATAATCGAATGTTGTGTAACTAAGTCCATAACCAAATGGGTATAAGGGTTCATTTCGAACATCTAAATAATTGGATTTGAACTTTTCAAATTTACCTTCCTTATTGTTTAAAGGGCGTCCTGTATTTTTATGATTGTAGAAAATGGGTATCTGGCCCACATTCATCGGAAACGTTGCTGTTAGCTTTCCTGAAGGATTTACATCACCAAACAATACGTCTGAAATTGCTAAACCAGCTTCACTTCCAGGAAACCAAACGTTTAGTATTGCTGGAACATTTTCATTCTCGTCAACAATAGCAAGAGGTCTTCCTGTAAACAATACCAATACCACTGGTTTCCCTGTTTTTAATAAAGCATTTAATAAATCTTTTTGAACCTGTGGAATTTGAAGATTTGTTACACTACTACTTTCGCCACTGAGCTCTGCAGATTCGCCGATAGCCGCAATTATGACGTCTGATTTATTAGCAATGGCCAACGCTTCATCTAATAATTGTTTATCCGTTCTATCATCTCTTGGAATATCCTTACCAAACATAGTAACACGTTTTTCAAAATCTAAATCGTAATCCACGTTACTTCCTTTGGCATATAAAATAGTGGCTTTATCACCAACAACCGTTTTGAAACCTGCTAAAACTGGATTTGATTTTTCTTGTTGTGTGGCAACGCTCCACGTACCCGCCATATTGACCGCATTGTTAGCCAAAGGCCCGATTAAGGCTATGGTTCCTTCTTTTTTTAACGGTAATAAATTATTTTCATTTTTTAGCAGAACGGCAGATTCCGCTCCTACTTTTCTGGCAAATGCTCTATTCTCGTCTGTGAATACTTCGCTCTTGGCTCTATCATTATCTAAATATTTATAAGGATCTTCAAATAATCCTAATTCAAATTTTGCAGTTAACATACGTTTTACAGCCGTGTCGATATCATCAATACTAACCATACCTTTGTCTAAAGCTGTTTTCAAGGATTTAATGAAAGCTGCTGAAGCCGAAGGTGAATCCCCAGCCATATCCATGTCAATACCTGCGTTAAGCGCTAAAGCAACTACATCTTCTTCGTCACCCATGCCGTGAGCCATCATTTCCCAAATACCTGTATAATCGGTGACTACAAAACCATTGAAGCCCCAATCGTCTCGCAATAAATCTGTCAATAACCATTTATTGCCTGTTGCAGGCACACCATCAATTTCATTAAAAGATGCCATAACCGAACCTACACCTGCATCAACAGCTGCTTTATAAGGTTCTAAATATTCGTTATACATTCTTATTTTACTCATATCGACGGTGTTATAGTCACGGCCAGCTTCAGGCGCTCCATAAAGCGCAAAATGTTTCACACAAGCCATCAACGTGTTGTTTTGACTTAAATCATCTTGTTGGTAACCTTTTACCATAGCTTCTGCAATTCGGCTTCCTAAATATGGATCTTCACCGTTGCCTTCAGACACTCTGCCCCAGCGAGGATCTCGTGAAATATCAACCATAGGAGAAAATGTCCAGTTGATGCCATCTGCACTCGCTTCGGTGGCTGCCATTCGTGCCGTTTTTTCGATAAGTTCCATATCCCAAGTCGAGGAGAGTCCCAATGGAATAGGAAATGTTGTTTCGTAACCATGGATAACGTCCATTCCAAATAGTAATGGGATGCCCAATCGGCTTTCTTCAACTGCGATTTTTTGAACCGCTCTAATTTTTTCGACAGATTTAATATTGAACATCCCTCCAACTTTTCCTTCCTGAACTTTTTTTCCAACATCAGAACTTTTGCCTAAACCAGTTGTAATATCCCCAGAAACGGGCAGATTAAGTTGTCCTATTTTTTCCTCTATCGTCATTAAACCTAAAATAGAATCTACCTTTGCTTCAAATGGGTTACGATCAGAATTAGAATTAGATTTTGATTCGGTTTTACAACTCGTAAATATGAAAACAATTATTACTGTACTTATTAATTTAACGTTGAAGTTTTTTATCATTGTATTATTTTGTTTTAGAGAAAAGCCATGTTAATAATTCTGGTTCCGCAAATGTTGGATCCCAGCTATTGTGATTTGCAAAGTCATATAGTGTAAATTTCGGAAATCCACCAGCATTTAGAATTGCACTTGCCATATTGATGGATAATAATGGATTTACCACATCATCTTTGGCGCCATGAAATATCCATAATGGAATTTTTTGGGCATAATTGGTGACCGAATCAGGATCTCCACCTCCACAAATGGGAATGGCAGCTGCAAACATTTCGGGTTTTCTATGGATAATTTCAAAAGTTCCCATACCTCCCATTGATAATCCCATCACATAAACCTGATCTGTTTTTATATACGGTTTAGTGACCATCTCATCCATTAAATCCATAGTTAAAGCCATTGCTGTTGTAGGCGCTTCATCATATTTATACTTAAATGTGATTGGTTTTGTGGAGCGATCTGCCTCTAACTTAGACCAGTAATCCTGTTGAGGACATTGTGGGAAAATGACTATTGCAGGAAAGGAATCGCGATGTTTTTCATTCAGAAATAAACTACTGCCATGCGCCAGTTGTTTTTTATTATCGCTTCCTCTTTCCCCTGCGCCGTGAAGGAACAAAACCAGTGGATATTGTTTGGATTCATCAAAGTTCTTAGGTAATAGCATTCTGTACCTTAGAGTATCCTCTTTTTGAACATGATATTCTTTTGAGAATAAATCTTTTGAAGAATCAATTTGCTGAGCCTTAGCACATGGGCTAAAAATAGTAAATGTCAAAATTAATCTTAAAACAATATTTTTCATTTCTATTGACTTAAATTTTTAATAGTTAAAACCTAAAGCATCCAAACCGCCTTGAACATCTTCATTTTGCATAAAGAGATTCCATAATAATTGAGTTCTATAGTTTTCTATCATAATAATTTCAGGACCTTGATCTATGGCTAAATAAGAACTTGCATACCACTCTTCAGTGGGATTGTATGCATCTATAAACCCATAATCACCCCATATTCTATCTCCAATCTTATAATAAAAAAAACGTATAGCATTCATAGACTCTATTGGTGTGTAAGGCAACGAGGATATGGCTGCCGTTGGAGTAATTACTCCCAAATCATTTGTTGGACTATGAGCTGAATATCCATTATTATTATCACTAGCGGTGAGACCCCAACTATTGGCATAATAGCCTACATAGTCTTCTGGATTATCAATACAGTATGAACGATTTATTAAAGTATGATTTACATTCTGCGTCCAATAGTTGGCGTATTGATCTTGGAGGTTTCTTGGGTCTAGCGCCAAATAAGAATAATGCGAAAAGAAAAGCGGGCCACCAAAATTACCTCCCGCAGGAAGTGTATAATCGTAATACACATTTCCATTTAACATATTTCCATTAACAGCATAGCCTTCATCATATACTGATTGTGTTATTGAGTGCGTAGGTGATGCAGCTGCAAGAACATAAACGATCTGTGTTTCGTTATGCCCTTGAATTTTAAGATTCATTTGCCATTGATAATTTGGAGACCAATGCCAGTACAAAACGTTTTCACCTCCTTTTGTAAACCAATCCCATTCTACTTCATGCCATAAAGTCGTAATTTTGGTTTTTAATAAATTTTCTTGGGCATCCATAGCGTTTAGGTATTGTTCCACTGTTAACAACCCTTGTATCAAAAAAGCCGTTTCTACCAAATCTGCTCCATCATCGAATTCAGAAAAAGGCACAACACTTCCCGAATTACCATTCAACCAATGCGGCCAAACACCATGATACCTATCTGCTGTTTCTAGAAAATTCACGATAGTTTCCCAACGTGCAATGGCCTCACTTCTTGTTATAAATCCTCTTTCAACACCTACAATCATTGCCATAAGCCCAAAACCCGTACCTCCGGTTGTTACTATATCATTACTGGTGTTACGCTCTCTAGCCATTCCTGAAACAGGGTGTCCAAAATCCCAAAAATACTTAAAGGTTTCTTCCTGTATTAATGTTAACAATTGATCGTCAGATATTAGAGGGAACTTGTCAGTATTATCAAAAGTTGTAAATAATTCAATATATTCTGACTCAAAATCTCTACCAATATTAACTCCTATGTTCTGATCAATAATAATTTCATATTTTTTCCAATAATCTAGAATTTCAGAAAGAACAACTTTGATGGTGACATCATTGACCTGCTCTACGGAAAAAGGCACACTTGGTGAAAAGCTAGTATTAGCCTGAAAATCTGAGGCAGAAACAGTATGAGAAAAAACAAAATTAAAATTTTCATTCAATGGAATTTCTAAATTTCTTTGATCTAGATTTAATATTTCATCCCCTATACGAGCTTCTAATAACTCTAAAGGATCAAGCTTTATTGAAAATGCATAAGTCCTACCATCAAAGGTAGAACCATCATTTGCCATGAGATTATCTGATATTGAGAAGATGTAACTTTCTCCTTGTTCTAATATTATACTTGGTGTAATAATGAGCTCATCATTGTTTTGACCTTGCTCAACTGTTAAAGGAATATTGGAGTCTAAGTGGGTCAATGCAAACATCGAGGAATTTGGACTTATGCTTTTATTAAATTTTATGAAAAACTGATTAGCTAAATCAAACTCTAAATTGTTTGAGAGTGTTACATTTCCAAATAGCACATAAGAGATATTGAGATCACCTGTAGATGGTTCGTTATTAGTATCTCCTGAATCACTACTAGAACACCCAACAAGAAATAAAGTCATTACTAAATAAAATATGTCGATTTTTCTTTTCATTGGTTATCAGTTCTAAATTCTAATTTTTTTAATCCTTTCTGTATATCTATATTTTCCATAAATAGATTCCATATTAAACCCGTCCTATAATTTTCAATCATTACTGGAATTGGGCCTTGATCTATGGCTAAATATCTTGGAGTTGACCAATTGTGTTCAAGGCTAAATGCATCATAAGGTCCAAATTTACCAATAAGACTATCGTGATTTTTATAGAGGTTAGCCAACATATTCATGCTCTCTTTAGGCGTATATGGAAATGACGATAAAGCTGCCGTTGGTGAAATGACTCCATAGTCATTTCCAGGTCTGTGACCTTTATAACCATTTACAGAATAACTTGATGTTAATCCCCATAGACTATCGCCATAACCCTCAAAATCCTTCGGATTATCTACAGCGTATTTATAGTGGATTTTCGCATGATTTTGAGTTAGCTTCCAATAATCCGCATACTGATCTGATAAGCCTTTTGGATTTAAGCCTAAATAGGAATAATGAGCCCAAAATAAAGGACCGATTTTAGCATCACTGTGTTCGTAATAATTTAAAACTAAATCTTCATCGTAATACGTTTCATTTGAAACAATGGCTCCATTTTTGGCCCAACCTTTCTCGTAAACGGATTTACTAATTGGATGTGTTGGAGAAGCAGCCGCTAGAACATACATAATTAAACATTCGTTATAACCACCAACTGGGAAGTCCATTTCCCAACCAAATTCTGGCGACCAATGCCAGTACAAAACATCTTCACCATTTTTAGTGTACCAATCCCACTCAACCGCTCTCCAAAGTTTATCTATTTTGCCACGAAGTTCTTTTTCCTTGGTATTTTCCCCATCAAAATATTCTGAAACTGTTAATAATCCTTGAATTAAAAAAGCCGTTTCAACCAAATCACCTCCGTTGTCTTTTTTACCAAACGGATATACTTTACCTGTTTCTCCATCTATCCAATGTGACCACGCTCCATGAAAACGATCGGCTTCCTCTAAAAAATCTACAATTTTTAAATAGCGATTAAGCGCTTCTTCTTTTGGGATGAAACCTCTTTCTATTCCTACTAAAATGGCCATTAGTCCAAAACCACTTCCACCTGTTGTTACCGTGTTTTTAGGCGAAGTAGGATAACTATCATCCATATGCAGACGTTCTCTCGCTAAACCAGAGTTGGGTTCCGCACCTTCCCAGAAATAACTTATAGTCTGTTTTTGGATTGTATCCAATAACCCTGTGTCACTAATCGTTTTTTCTTTTGGTAGAACCTCCGTAATTGTTTTATCTTCTTTAGACGAATTGCAACTCATCAATAAGAATAGCGCTGCCATTACAACCAGAAGAATCACGTGATTTGATTGTTTCATTTAAGAAAGTAAATTTTAGATAAACTTTAGCTGCACTTATGATACATAAATGCAGCTAGAGTATTGAAGACTAATTCAAAACATTTTACATTAATTTAAGTTGAATTTATATTTAAAGCATTGATTGAATTTCAGCTTGGGACAGTGCTTTTTTATAAATTCTTAAATCGTCCATTGCACTTTCATCTGATAAATGCCCCCAACCTGTGAATCTAGGAGCACCTGACATAATGGAAAGTATATTACAATCTGTCCAATCAACTCCTGCAAAAGCATCTTGTCTTACAACTTGTCCATCGATATAAACTACAGCTTCAGTTCCAGAAATTGTAAATGCTATTTGAGTCCATTGACTACTATTTGGGTCAATGTCAGCAGCTGCACCACCATCAAACCAATTATCTCCAGTTCCGTTACCAACATTTAACTTAATACGTTGCATTCCTCCTGCATTTTCTCTGAATAATCTAAACCCACTAGTACGATTATTTTGTGCATCAGGATTGTCAGTATCCTGAGGACCAACCACCAATATCCCTGCGCGATCTGGTATGGCATTAACCTTATATCTAAATACTGCTGAAAATTCTTCATTTAGCAATCCATCTGTAGGAAATGTAAGATATGAATCTGTGGCTCCTAAATAGGCACTACTACCCTCAAAAGCTCCAGCCATACCAGTAAATGAAGGGTTTCCTACCTCAGTGCAATCTTCACCACTATAACTGTCCGTGTAGTTGCCATTAAACCCAAGTTTAAAAATTTCATCACCTTGAGCTACCATTGCTAGAATTTCATTCTGAGTTAATGCCGTATTGAATAACCTTAAATCGTCTAAGTAACTACTATCAGATAAATGTCCCCAACCTGAAAATCGAGGTGCTCCAGACATAATAGAAAGCACATCACAACCGGTCCAGTCTATACCGCTAAAAGGTCCTTGACTAACTACTTCTCCGTTGATATAAACAACCACTTCAGATTCTGAAATTGAAAATGCTAGGTGCACCCACTCATTAGTTGTAGGGTCTACATCAGCTGCCGCTCCGCCATCAAACCATGAATCTGCCGTTCCATTTCCTACATTTAGTTTATAACGCTGCATTCCATTTGCATTTTCACGAAAAAATCTAAAACCACTTGTTCTATTGTTTTGAGCATCAGGGTTATCAGCATCTGGAGGGCCAATAACTAAAACACCTGCTCTGTCTGGAGTTGCATTAACCTTAGTCCAAAATGAAGCACTAAACTGAGCCCCTAATAATCCCGTGGTTGGAAATGTTAAGTAAGAATCCGCTGCACCTTCATAAGCCTCTGTGCCCACTTTAGCATCAGCTGTAAAACCTGGGTTTCCTACAGCAGTTGCACTAATTCCGCTGATAGCTTCTAAATAGTCCCCTTCAAAAGCCATATAAAACTGTTCGCCGTCAAATAATGGCGTGTACGGTGGTACATCTATTTTTTCGAAAACAGCAGTTTCCATCACTACAACATCATTGATGTCAGTAGCCGTAATTGTTAATGTATGGATTCCCGTTGACACCTCTGTTGTCAAATCATCAACAACCAGTAATCTATTGTTTGTAAACTCACTAATGTTTACTATCTCAACATTATCAATTTGTACAGAAACATCAGCAATTCCTAAATCATCCTCAATTTGAAATTGGATGACGACAGTTGCCATTTCTTCCTGTGAAGTGATAACACCAGAATCCATAGGGCTTGAAAGTGTAATAACAGGACCGTCATAAGGAAAATCACTAAATCCAGGCTGCTCCAAATCTTGGCAACCCAATAATAGTATTCCTATAAATATGGTGCCCAAATAGTTTAAAAGTTTATTTTTCATCATTTCTATGCTTTTTATTTGTTATAATGATATTAATTAGTAATCAGGATTTTGAACAATTACTCCACCTGATTGATCAATGGCATCTTGAGGAATTGGATACAATGCATGCTTAGGCAAATAACCCAAACTCCCTAATACTGAAGACGCATCTCCCCATCGAACCAAATCGTAAAATCGATACTCTTCTAATGCAAATTCCACTCGTCTTTCTTGCTTAATGGCATCTCTCAAAGCACTTTGAGAATTGGCAGACGTATTTGGAAGTCCAGCTCTTGTACGAACCTGATTTATAAGATTAGCTACCTCAGTTGAAGAAGCTAATCCAGATTCGTTACCAGCTTCTGCAGCCATAAGAAGAATATCTGCATATCTAAAGATTTTAATATTCTCCCACCTGTTACCGTTTACTCCTAAATCTGAACGAATACTTTCATCGGTATAAGCTTTTTTGTTCCAATATGGCTGAGCCAATGGCGGAAAATCTGGTAAAGTACCGCCACCAAAGCCTCCATCGTCTTGACCAGACTCTAAAATTGTATTGGCTTTTCTTAAATCACCAGGTTCAAAAGCATCTACGAGATTTTGTGTGGGTACATTAAAGCCCCAACCTAAGTTCCAATCACCAGTTCCCCTGACGCCTTGTGAAATAAAATAGTTATTGTTAAACTGGTCGCCGTTATCGGTTATAGTTTGTTGAATTTCAAAAATAGAACCAACACCGTTATTACCTTCCCTTTCAAACAAATTTACCAAACTAGGGTCCAACATATAAACCCCTGAATCAATGACCTCCATACATTTATTATACGCATTTGACCAATCTTCTTTATACAGATACAATTTCGCTAATAGTGATTTTGCAAAACCTGAAGTTGCTCTTCCAGGGTAATTTGGCCACGTAAGTGGTAGGTTTTCTTCGGCAATCATCAAATCTGCAATGACAAAGTTATCTATCTCTGCTATAGAAGATTTTGGTGCAAAGGCATCTGAAGGTACATCGATAGTAACCGTTATTATAGGAACTTCACCATAATCTCTTCTAAGTTCAAAATACATTAATGCTCTTATCGCCCTTGCCTCTGCTTCATTTATAAGACTTCCTTCGTCTGTAGACCCAGATTCTTGTACATTATTAATAACCTCGTTACATGCGAAAATAACCTCATAATGAGAATTCCACCAACCTGTACTTAACCCGTTTGTAGCGATATACTGGAAATCGTTGAATGCGGTGCCATTGGCCGCCGAATCACCATCTGTGCTACCCTTTTTAGCATCATCTGATCTAATGCTTCCAAACCAGTATCTGTTCCAAGTTCCTATATTAGTGGTTCTCGTTAAGGAATAAATTCCAAATACGGCAGCTTCTTCGCCACCGACACCTAATTCTTCATTATTTGCTACTTCGCCTTGTGGTAACCTGTCCAAAAAGTCATCTTGACAAGAAAAAGAAACTGTCAGCAAAGCTATTAAGCACAGCACTTTAAGTTTTGACATACGTTTTATATTTTTCATAATAATTTTTTTTTAGAATGTTAAATTTACACCAACAGTCGATATAATAGGTAATGGATAACCACTAGTATCAACACCAAAAGATGTTGGAGAACCTCCAGCCTCTGGCGTAAAACCAGATGTATCTGACCAAGTATATAAATTCTGGACGTTAGCATATATTTTCACTTGTTGTAATTTCAACTTTTCGAGCAACTTATTTTGAAGCGTGTAACCCAATTGAATATTTCGTAATCTTATGTAGCTACCGTCTTCAATCATATAAGTCGACGGTAAACTGTTATACTCTGTAGAAAACAGCCTTGGTTCCCAATTCGAAGTTCCTGAACCATTCCATCTGCCAGCTCTTTCTGTTCGAAAATTAAATTGGGTGAAAGAATTTCCATTACCCCAATTACGGTAGATCTCATTTCCATATACGCCTTGAAAATCCATACCTAAAGTAAAATTCTTATATTTAAGGTTGAGATAAAAACCATATGTAAAGTCTGGAGTTGGATTTCCTATTTTGGTTCTATCATCTGGGGTTATCTCACCGTCACCGTTAACATCCCTATATTTAAAATCACCTGGCGCATAACTACCTAAGGTACTCGGCGGTAGTGCAGCGATGTCTGCATTAGATTGATAAATACCATCTACAATGTAGCCATAGAAGCTCCCTATCGGTTGTCCTGTAATAGTTCTAGAGGCAGAACCATTGGCAAATATTGCAGCATCTTCAAAAGTAGATAACACTTCGTTATTTACCGTTGTAAGGTTACCACCAATGGAATAACTAAAATTATCATTAAATTCATCACTCCAAGAAGTTTCAAACTCGAATCCCTTATTACTAATCTCGCCAAAATTATCAAAAAATGTTTGGACACCTGTGTCAACAAAAACTAATAAATTTTCAGTTTTCCGATTGTAGTAAGTAGCATTAAAAGTTAATCTATAATCTAACCATGTGGATTCAAAACCTGCTTCCCACATATTTACGGTTTCCCATTGTAAATTTGGATTCTCCTCAAACTTTTGAATAAAACCTGGAAAAACCTGATCTCCAAAAACCGCAGTAGCACCTTGGCTTACCCCAGGATAATAGGGATAATTGGTACCACCTGGCAAAGCTTGATTTCCTAATTCACCAATAGACCCCTTTAATTTCAAATTGTTCAAACTACTAAAATTATCCATAAATCCTTCCTCAGTAACCAACCAACCAGCACCAACAGACCAAAAGTTCTGTGCTCTGTTATCAGGAGCCAACTGGGAAGTAGCGTCTCTACGATAAGAGGTGTTCAATAAATACTTTCCATCATAATTATACAACACCCTAGCTAAAAATGATGACGTTGCCCTCTCTGATTGACTTGAATTGGAAGTTCTAGTTGAAGGATCCCCATAAGGGAAAACATTAAGATACCAAAACCTTGAATCATCAGGGATGATACCTACTGCAGAATTAGGATCGTGTGCCACGCTACCTGAAATGCTTTCGAAAGCAGTTTGAGTAGTTGTAAAACCTGTCACTGCGTTAACATCGTGTTTTCCGAATTCTTTTTTGAAGGTCAACAAATATTCTTGCTGAAAATTAAATACTACTGTACTCGATTGGTTTACCCTTGTTATTTGATTTCCATTAAAATTATCAATTTCATCCGTTTCAGATACATATATTGGAACAATAGGCGTGTAGGCTCTACCCTTAAAATTATTATAGTCGCCATATATATTAGCTCTAAAATTAAAGTGCTTAAGAAAATCCACTTCTGCAAACAGGCTTCCTACAAAACGATACCGCTCACCAATATTTTTGTTTTTAGTTACATTTGCAACCAATGCGGGATTTCCAATTTGAGGTCCACCAATTTGTATAGGTAATTGGTTATACAACCCGTTGAATTCTGGTCGATCGTCAAAATGTATAGGATCAACAATAGGAGTTGCATTCAATGCGGATCCAAAACCACCTGTATTTGGCAGTTTGTCTTGTAAACCATTGATAGTTAAACCCATCCTAAAACTATCAGTTATCTTATATTCATTATTCAGGTTAAAGGTAATTCTTTGTAATTCCTCATCCTTAACAAGCCCCTCTTCTAAACGATAGCCCAGCCCAAAAGACAGGGAATTTTTTTCCGTAGCATTTTGGATACTTAAATTATTTGTTTGTATAAATGCTGACTTGTTTGAAATTGTATCCACCCAGTCGGTATCTCCAGTAAACTCATCATAATATGAAAAAGGTGCCACTCCTTCATTCACCAATTGTTCATCATAAAGTTGTCTAAACAGAGCTGCATCAGCCATATCTGGTGCATCCGTAATATTTTTAACCCCTATTGAAGATGTAAAATTTAAAGTAAATTCGCCATTTTTAGCTCTTTTCGTAGTCACAATTATAACGCCATTTGCACCTCTTACACCAAAGATTGCTAAAGATGAAGCGTCTTTTAAAACCTCAATGGACTCAATGTCATTTGGGTTTACAAAGTCTATGTTATCTGCAAATATACCATCCACAACAAATAATGGACTTACATTATATCTACTACTTGTACCTCTAATCCTTATATCTGGATTTTGACCAAGTTGTCCAGAATTTACTACTGATAACCCAGAAACCTTACCTTGAAGGGATGCTAAAGGGTTACTAGCAGGTTTGTCCGCGACCTCTTCCCCATTGACACTTGAGATAGAACCTGTTAAGTCCCGTTTTTTTGCAGTTCCATAACCAACCACAACAACCTCGTTCAATGAGGCAACATCATCCTTAAGGATAATATTAATTTCTGTTTGATCTTCAACCGTAACCGTTTGTGCTAAAAAACCCACATAACTGAATTCAATTTGTTCACCACGACTGACTTGAATAGTGTATTTACCATCAAAGTCAGTAGAAGTTCCCCTACTTGTTCCTTGAACAATGACATTCACACCTGGCAATGGCATTCCATCACTTTCACTTGTTACAACTCCATTGACCTCAATCTGCTGGGCAATAGCACAAATTGAAAAAAAGAGCATCAACAATAGACTGATTTTTGTTTTCATAAAAATTGATTAATTATTTGATTAATTTGTTAGTTTATTTACAAGCCCAAGTTATAATCTTATGTCAATTTAAGTTAACATCCATTTACATTTTAAATACGCCATTAGGTATGTAGAAGGTTAAGAAATGTTAAGAAAACTCGTTTTGACGTACTATAAAGCTATAAAAAAAACGTTGTAGTCGAAAGAAAATTAACAGAATGACGTAATAATGACGTAGTAAAAAACAAGAAATTGGTAAGAAAATGTGTTTAAATTTTAATATTTAACAAATAATCCACTAAAGAAATATCATTTTCTAAATCTAATTTCTTTTTCAATCGATATCTGTGGGTTTCAACACCTCTTATTGAGATATTCATAAGTGGCGCAATTTCCTTAGAGGATAAATTCATTTTAATGTAGGCGCAAATCTTTAAATCCTTCGGAGTCAATTTTGAATGCTTGGCCTTTAATAATTCGAAAAACTCATCGTGCACTTGGCTGAAATTATTTTCAAAGACTTCCCATTCGTCCTTGTGCAAAATGGAATTGTCTAACTTTTTTAACAGTTTTTTAAAGACGTAGTAGTTATTAAACCCATCTTTATTGACAGTAAGTTCTTTTTTAATATCTTGTAAGGTTTCGTTTTTCTTAACTAAAGCCATAGCGTTATTCGCCAACTGCTTACTTTTAAGTTTTATTTCGTTCTGTAAGGATTCATTTTTAAGTTGCACAATTTGCTTCTCATTTTCTAATGTTTTTTCCCTTAATAACTTTTGCTGCTCCCTTTGATATTTAATTTTGATGAGCCGCTGTTCTTTCGCAATTTTTTTATGGTGCATGGCATAAAATACCAGCACGAGAGCCAAGCCCAATATTAAATACAGTAAAAAACCCCATATATCTCGGTACCAAGGTGGCAAAATCTCTATCATTAATGTTTGACTAGGGGACATATTGCCCGAAATGTCACTGGCCCGAAAATCAATGGTATAATCACCATCTTTCAGACTTGAAAAATCAATTGTATTGCCATCAACTCTATACCACAAATCATTAATTTCGGAAATATTATACTCAAAAAAATGATTTTTTGAATTAGGAGAGGACAACGCAACCATCATATTTTTTCCATACTTAAAACTCACCCCTTCCGAAGTTACATTTGAAATGTTGATGCGCTCATTTTCTATAAAAACTGCATCTATACTCGGTTTATTTAGATTTATGGTGGATTTGGAATTCCCATTGACAATCATTAAACCGTTATCCAAATTTAAAGCATAAATAGAATCCTTTAGTTTAGAAACATTTTCATATCCTACTACATATCTATTTTTCAAAAATCCGTCGCTTAAAACCAAGTCCTCATCACTTGAGAACGATTTGAAATTAATAGAACCATTTTTATTCTTTATAGCAAAAAGCGAGGCATCTTCTTCTGAAATGATGTAGTTTTCTTTTCCTAATTTTTCGTTGAGCAGCTTTGATGGAACTATAGAATCTAAAATAGGTTCATACTTCTGCCAACCTTCATTCGTTTTAAAAGTTATAATGTTCTTTATATTATAAACCCTAACATTATAATTTGAATTTATACCTTTATCTTGGTAATTCTTGATACTAATAATGGTATCATAATTAGTATCAAATCTAACCCTATATATGCCCTTTGTGGCATGAGCTACCCAAGCAGTAGAGGCGTTTTCAAACACCAAGAATCGAGACGGAATTGTAGTTTCACCAAGGTGTTTTGCGCTCCATTCGCCAAGTACCTTTTCAAATTTCACAAGTCCTGAATAAGTACCTTGTATATAGGTATGGTTCTTTTCTGGTATTTTTTTAATGGTATAACCTCCCGTATGGCTAGAAATCAATTCAAGTTTATCCTTATTCACCAAAAATGTACCTTCATTATGACCACATAAAAGATCACCTTCTAAAATCTTTAAGTCCCAGACTTGACCTTGGGAACCCTCTAGAAATTCTAATTTATCATTGGCATTTAACCAAAAAAGACCGGTGTTGGTTCCAATATAAATGACATTTTGATATTCTATAATATCGTAAACCGCACCCAATTTACCCGAAACATCGTTAAAAAAATAATTGCTACTGTTGAGCTCTATGTTGGCAATACCATTATCTAAACCCAGCCAAAGATTATCTGATTCATCTAATGTTTGACCCAAAACAGTATTATTTAACAACCCATTTTCCTTGCTGACATGAAATTCTAATTTTCCCTTAGCATCGGTTAAAAAAACGCCGTCTTTAATGGTGCCAAATACCATTTTCCCATTTCTTAATTTTGAGAACGTATTTAGCTGATGTAATTTTATAGGTTCGTTGATTTCAAATTTAGTCGGCGTAAGTTTTCTGTTTTTTAAGAAAAAACTTCCTTTCAACGACGTCATTAAAAGGAGGTTGCCTTGGTATTTATCAATAGAAATAATTTTAGTGTCGAGCAGAGAATCATCGAAATAAAACGGTTCCAACCCATTGTCTTTCAATAAAAATATACCTTTATTTAATGTGCTTACATATAGCTTATCTTCAACTACACTGCAAGAAATTACTATAGACTCTGGTTTTAAAAGTGTTACGTTTTTATAATCGTATATGTATATATTTAAGAAGGAGCGAAAAATAATTTTGTCGTTAAATTTTACAATTTCCCAAATTTCTTCATTTGGGGAAATTAAATCCACTATCGAATCGCTTAGGGAATAATATCTTAGTAAACCGAAATTGTCTCGTTTCCAATATCCGAATTCCTCGTAAGATCCTGTATAGACCACATCATCTTCTGCTAAAACCGATCTAACCGTGGTTTTATTCGGTAATTGATAAAACTTCCAAATTAAGGCGTCATATTCTAATAAGCCGCTATGATTTGCAACATAAACCCTACCATCTTTAGCTCTAGAAATATCCCAGTTTTGGTTACCTGCTTTATACTCTGCCAATGTATAATTGTGTACACTAGGTGAGAATTGGCCGAAACATTCCGATGAAAAAATAAAGCATAATAGTAAAAAAGATAAACACTTATTCATCTTGAAATAACACATAAATTTTTAATGAAATTGTTTAAAATTAACAATTTGATCCAAAGCTACGCATCTTATTCTTAAAATCCGACCATAAAAAAAGGCTCAACCAAAGTTGAACCTTTATGAACTATAAGTTCTGTTTGTTACTTTTTAGCCATTAACACATCATTAATAATGTAAACAATACCATTTGATGCATCAACATTGCCTTGAACAACTTGAGATTTTTCTCC
Organism: Winogradskyella forsetii; assembly: GCF_013394595.1. Lineage (GTDB taxonomy): Bacteria > Bacteroidota > Bacteroidia > Flavobacteriales > Flavobacteriaceae > Winogradskyella > Winogradskyella forsetii. Next base: position 513,760 of record NZ_CP053348.1, on the reverse strand, counting down.
TCTAGAATCTTTAATCACAAACTGATCTCCATCCATCATCGCCGTTAATTCTTCTCCAGCAACGGTTTTAAAAGTATACTTTCCTTTTGCACCTTTAATAGCTGCCATCATTTCATCTGAGGTTATTTTTCCTGATACAACATGGTATTGCAAAACACTTTGAAGTGTTTCTTTGTTTTCAGGCTTCAATAAGTTGTCTACTGTACCTTTTGGTAATTTTTCAAATGCATTATTAGAAGGTGCAAAAACAGTATAATCGCCAGGCTCGGATAGCATATTTGCCAAATCTGCAGCTTTTAAGGCAGCTACTAAAGTAGATAGATCTTCATTAGCCATTGCTTTTCCTGCTATACTGTTCTTCATCTCCATAGCTTTCTTCTCTTCCTCCATCTTTTTCATTTCCAAGTCTTTTTGCTCCTTGGCCTCTATCTCCATTTTTTCAGCTTCCATCTTCATTCGCTCCGCTTCTTTTTTACCATCATCACAGGCAGTTATTACTACGAATAGCATACACATCACTGTTCCTAATATTTTATTCATTCTAAATTTCATAATATAAATATTTATTGGTTATACTATATATACGGCAATACCGACCTTTGGATTTAGATGATGATGGGTTTAATATAACTTTAACAAAAATTAGACTTCCAATTTAAGTAGTGTTTAAAACGCTAAAAGCAATTTCTATCCGAAAATTTAACACATTTGAACATCATATTTATTTAGACCTAAAGTACTAATTTTCAAGTACTTAATGTGTTTCTATTATAATTGGATTTAGATTAAGAAAAAGAAAGTTATAAACGAAACATTCCATATCAAGTAATTTAGTTTCTGCAAATCAATTTTGTGTCACATTAAGCACAGTCGAAATGCCTAAATAAAACTATGAATCAAATAAACAAATACAGTAAAACGGTTACTCAAGATCCTACACAACCAGCGGCTCAAGCCATGTTGCATGCTATTGGATTAACAAAGGAAGATTTTTTTAAACCTATCGTCGGCATTGCAAGTACAGGTTATGAAGGCAATCCATGCAATATGCACCTTAACGACTTGGCAAAATTGGTTAAAGAAGGAACTAAGAATGAAGATATTGTCGGTTTGATTTTCAATACTATAGGTGTAAGTGACGGTATTTCTATGGGAACACCAGGAATGCGATACTCCCTGCCTTCTCGAGATATTATTGCAGATTCCATGGAAACCGTGGTACAAGCTATGAGTTATGATGGACTGGTCACAGTTGTTGGTTGCGACAAAAATATGCCAGGTGCTTTAATGGCGATGATACGATTGAATCGCCCTTCCATATTAGTGTATGGTGGCACTATAGACTCTGGTTGCCATAACGGTAAAAAATTAGATGTCGTCTCCGCTTTTGAAGCTTGGGGAAGCAAAGTTGCCGGAACCATGGAAGAAAGCGAATACCAAAGTATTGTTGAAAAAGCATGTCCAGGAGCAGGCGCCTGTGGAGGTATGTACACGGCAAATACTATGGCTTCTGCAATTGAAGCTTTGGGTATGACGTTGCCTTTCAACTCTTCAAATCCTGCATTAAGTGATGAAAAGAAACAAGAATCCGTTAGAGCTGGCGAAGCCTTACGTTTATTGTTGGAAAAGGATATAAAGCCTTCCGACATTATCACAAGAAAATCGCTTGAAAATGCTGTCCGTTTAGTAACCATCTTAGGTGGTTCTACAAATGCAGTATTACACTTTTTAGCCATAGCACGAGCTGCACAAATCGATTTTACATTAAAAGATTTTCAGAATATTAGTGACAACACACCATTTTTAGCCGATTTAAAACCAAGCGGTAAATATCTAATGGAAGATGTTCATGAGGTCGGTGGAATTCCTGCGGTACTAAAATATCTTTTGAAAAAAGGGTTGATTCATGGCGATTGTTTAACCGTTACAGGAAAAACTATCGCTGAAAATTTATTGGACGTTGACGACTTAAAAGAAGGACAAGATGTGATAAAACCCATTGAAGAGCCTATTAAAGTATCAGGACACTTAAGAATGCTCTATGGCAATTTAGCAACCGAAGGAAGCGTCGCTAAAATTACGGGTAAAGAAGGCTTATGTTTTAGAGGAAAGGCGAAAGTTTTTGAAGGGGAATATGCGGCAAATGACGGCATAAGAGATGGAAAAGTTGAAAAAGGAGATGTCGTTGTCATTAGATATGAAGGTCCAAAAGGTGGTCCTGGAATGCCTGAAATGCTAAAGCCAACGGCTGCTATTATGGGAGCTGGTCTAGGTAAAGATGTGGCTTTAATTACTGACGGAAGATTTTCAGGAGGCACCCACGGTTTTGTGGTAGGGCACATCACGCCAGAAGCACAAGAAGGTGGAACAATTGCTGTTGTTAAAGATGGAGATATCATTACCATTGATGCAGAAACCAATTCCATATCACTAGAAGTTTCTGAAGAAGAACTTCAAAAACGAAGAGAAAAATGGAAAGCGCCAGAATTAAAATTCGAACGTGGTGTTTTATATAAATATGCCAAAACAGTATCCTCAGCTTCAAAAGGCTGTGTAACTGATGAGTTTTAACAAATTCCTGCGAAGGCAGGAATCTCAACATCGAAAAAGCCAAAAGCTGAAAAAAAATAACAATAACGATCCTCAAGCGAAGCAAGAGGTAAAAGCAAAAATTAAGAGTAAGAGTAAGCACTCAATTTTCTTATCTCTTTTAAAAAACTAATCCATTAAAAATATGGACACAAAAACCATTCAAAATAACACTAAAGACACAGAAACTACTGAACGTATTTCTGGAAGCGAAGCAGTTATAAAATGCTTACTTGCTGAAGGTGTTGACATTCTCTACGGCTATCCAGGAGGTGCAATTATGCCAGTATATGATGAACTATATAAGTATCAAGATAAAATTCACCATGTCTTATCGCGCCACGAGCAAGGTGCTGCCCATGCTGCACAAGGTTATGCACGAATTTCTGGCAAAGTCGGTGTTGCTATGGCAACTTCTGGTCCAGGAGCGACTAATTTAATTACTGGAATTGCTGATGCACAAATAGATTCTACGCCTTTGGTTTGTATCACTGGTCAAGTAGGTTCGCATTTGTTGGGAAGTGATGCGTTTCAAGAAACTGATATCGTCGGGATTTCGACACCAGTGACCAAATGGAACCATCAAATTACTAAAGCTTCAGAAATTCCAGAAGTTTTCGCCAAAGCCTTTTACATCGCCAAAAGCGGACGACCAGGACCTGTTTTAATTGACATAACTAAAGATGCTCAAATCGAACTTTTCGATTTTAAATACAAAAAATGTAAAGGCGTAAGAAGTTACAAACCTGTTCCAGATACCGATGAAAATTCTCTCAAAGCTGCAGCAGAATTAATCAATAATGCCAAAAAACCACTAATAGTTTGGGGACAAGGTATTATTTTAGGCAAGGCGGAAGAAGAATTTAAAGCGGTTATTGAAAAAGCCGGAATTCCTTCGGCTTGGACCATTTTAGGGGCTTCGGCTATTCCAACGTCACACCCATTAAATGTAGGAATGGTTGGTATGCATGGTAATTATGCACCTAACGTTTTAACTAACGAATGTGATGTTTTAATAGCCATCGGCATGCGTTTCGACGATCGTGTTACAGGAAATTTAGAAACTTATGCAAAACAAGCAAAAATTGTTCATTTTGAAATTGATCCCGCGGAAGTCGATAAAAACGTAAAAACTGATATCGCTGTTCTTGGCGATGCTAAAACTAGTTTAACAGAGTTGTTACCATTACTACACCCGAATTCACACACAGATTGGCATCAAAAATTCAAGGATTTATATAAAATTGAATACGAAAAAGTTATTAAAAATGATTTGCATCCCACAAAGGAAGGTTTAACAATGGGCGAAGTGTTGAAAGAAATCAACATCCAGACCAAAGGCGAAGCAGCTATTGTCAGTGATGTTGGTCAGCACCAAATGATTGCTTGTCGTTATGCAGAATTCAACACAACTAAAAGCAATATCACTTCTGGTGGCTTAGGAACCATGGGATTTGCATTACCAGCAGCTATTGGAGCCAAAATGGCAGCGCCAGAACGGGAAGTAATTATGATTGCCGGCGATGGTGGTTACCAAATGAACATTCAAGAATTAGGAACCATCTTTCAGCAAAAAGTACCTGTAAAAATTGTGGTACTGAACAATGAATTTTTAGGTATGGTTCGGCAATGGCAACAACTCTTTTTTGAGAAACGCTACGCTTCAACAGAAATGGTAAATCCAGATTTTGTGGCCATTGCAAAAGGGTATCATATCGAAGCCCAAAAAGTGTCAGAGCGTAAAGATTTAAAAGCGGCTATAAAAGAAATGATTGATTGCAAAGGCCCTTATTTCTTAGAAGTTAGAGTTGAAAAGGAAGATAATGTTTTTCCAATGATTCCAACAGGAGCCAGTGTTTCAGATATAAGATTAGAATGATATGAGTCGTGAGTCGTGAGTCGTGAGTCGTGAAATAAAAAGTATTAAAATGGTTTAGAGACTAAACAATTAAAAAAAAGATAAATAATAGTAAATAATTTGAAATGAGATAAAGTCTATGTTCTAGATTCAATTATCTATTTTCTTCTTAAATCAACTATAATCTCAAAGTAATGAGCGAAAACAAACAATATACTGTTTCAATATATACGGAAAATAATATTGGATTGTTGAATAGAATTTCAGCAATTTTCCAAAGAAGACATATGAATGTTGAGAGTCTTAACACCTCGCCTTCTGAGATTGACGGCGTTTCAAGATTCACATTAGTAATTAATATTACAGAGTCTCAAATGAAAAAGATTATCGGTCAGATTGAAAAACAAGTTGAAGTCATCAAAGCTTTCTATCATACCGAAGATGAAATCATTTATCAAGAATCGTGTTTATTCAAAATTAAGTCTGAATTATTATTTGATGAACGTCAGATTCAGAATATCATCAAAGAAAGCAATGCCAGAATTGTAACCGTAAACAAAGAATTTTTTGCTATCGAAAAATCTGGAAGAAAAGAAGAAATAGATTTATTGTACAGGGAACTGTCTGTCTTTGGCATTATGCAATTTACGCGTTCAGGTAGAATTGCGGTGACAAAAGACGAAATGAAAATATCAACAATGCTTAAGGCATTTCAAGATTAATAAATTAGAGTCTAGAGCATAGACAGCTAGATTTTAGACACAAAAATTAGAAAGATCATAAATAAAAATAGATTTTATACAACAGGAAAGATTTCAAAATTTACCATAAATGAGTCTATATTCTAGTCGTCCATTTTCTATTATCCAAAAAAAAGAAAAAACAATGTCAAATTATTTTAACACATTACCATTAAGAGAACAATTAGAGCAATTGGGAAAGTGTCGTTTTATGGACGCTTCAGAATTTGAAGATGGCGTAAACGCTCTAAAAGGAAAGAAAATTGTCATCGTAGGTTGTGGAGCTCAAGGCCTTAACCAAGGATTGAACATGCGTGATTCGGGACTTGATATTTCGTATGCCTTAAGACAACAAGCCATTGATGAAAAGCGTGCCTCTTACAAAAATGCGACCGATAATGGATTTACTGTTGGGACTTATGAAGAATTAATTCCTACAGCAGATTTAGTATTAAACCTAACACCAGATAAACAACATACAAGCGTCGTAAAAGCTGTGATGCCTTTAATGAAAAAAGGCGCAACCTTAAGCTATTCGCACGGTTTCAACATTGTTGAAGAAGGTACAAAAATCCGTGAAGATTTAACCGTAATTATGGTCGCACCAAAGTGTCCCGGAACAGAAGTTAGGGAAGAATACAAACGTGGATTTGGTGTACCTACATTGACTGCTGTACACCCAGAAAATGATCCAGAAGGAAAAGGTTGGACACAAGCAAAAGCATACGCTGCAGCCACTGGAGGCCATAGAGCTGGAGTTTTGGAATCATCATTTATTGCTGAAGTGAAATCTGACTTAATGGGAGAACAGACCATTCTTTGTGGTCTGCTGCAAACAGGTGCTATTTTATCTTTTGACAAAATGGTCGAAGAAGGGATTGAACCTGGCTATGCTGCCAAATTAATTCAGTTCGGTTGGGAAACCATTACAGAAGCACTTAAACATGGTGGCATTACCAACATGATGGACCGTTTATCCAATCCTGCAAAAATTAAAGCTTATAACCTTTCCGAAGAATTGAAAGCAATTATGCGTCCATTATTTGAAAAGCATATGGACGATATTATTTCCGGTCATTTCTCAAAAACCATGATGGAAGATTGGGCCAATGATGATGTCAACTTATTAAAATGGAGAGAGGCAACAGGAGAAACCGCTTTTGAAAAAACAGAATTAACCTCAGATCATATTTCAGAACAAGAGTATTTTGATAACGGCGTTTTATTAGTAGCCTTCGTTAAATCTGGTGTGGAATTAGCCTTCGAAACCATGGTTGCCGCAGGTATTATTGAAGATTCTGCTTACTATGAATCTTTGCACGAGTTACCATTAATTGCAAACACCATCGCCAGAAAGAAATTATTCGAAATGAACCGCGTGATTTCAGATACGGCTGAATATGGTTGCTATTTATTTGACCATGCCTGTAAACCATTATTAAAGGAATTCATGACAACCGTTGACACCTCTATTATTGGAAAGCCATTTTCAAATTCAAATGGTGTTGACAATGTAGAGCTAATTGCCATCAACGATGCAATAAGAAACCATCCTATCGAAGCCGTAGGTCAGCGTTTACGTTCTGCAATGACAGCGATGAAAGTGATTAAAACTGAGGATGCCAAAACATCTGTTTTAGCCTAAATACTTCAGACCTGTCAAGTTTTAAAAACCTGACAGGTCTCATTAAAATAAGAAAGTCCCCTTTGGGGATTTAGGGGAATGAAAGAAACCAAAACCACATACAGACCAACATTAAAAGCTATTGAAGCTGCCGCTGAAAAACTAAACGGTGTGGCTTCGGTAACACCTTTAATTAAAAATGCGCGTTACTCAAAGCAATTTGATGCAAACGTTTATTTTAAAAGGGAGGACCTTCAACAAGTACGCTCCTATAAAATTAGAGGTGCTTATAATAGAATTTCGTCCTTAACCAGTGATCAAATTGAAAACGGAATTGTATGTGCTAGTGCAGGAAATCATGCACAAGGCGTGGCACTTTCATGTAAACTTTTAAAAATAAAAGGTACTATTTTTATGCCTTCACCAACACCTAATCAAAAAATTGAGCAGGTAAAAATGTTTGGCGAAGACTATGTGGATGTGGTTTTAATTGGAGATACTTTTGACGATGCTTACCATGCTGCGATGCAGCAAAGCGAAGAACTGAACAGAACATTTGTACATCCTTTTAATGACGAAAAAGTTATTGAAGGTCAGGCAACAGTTGGTTTAGAAATTATTGACCAAGCGAAAACGCATCCCATTCATTATGTTTTTGTGCCTGTTGGTGGTGGTGGATTAGCGGCTGGATTATCCTCAGTATTTAAGATTTTATCACCACAAACCAAAATTATCAGCGTAGAACCGAAAGGTGCTCCTGCAATGCTGAACTCCATCAGAAACAATAAAAATATCACTTTAAAGTCTATAGATAACTTTGTAGATGGTGCTGCTGTAAAACGTGTAGGTGATTTAAGCTTTGCCATTTGTAAAGAAACCTTACATCGTGTGGTTACGGTCGATGAAGGTAAAATTTGTCAGACAATTTTGGATCTTTATAATAAGGATGCCATCGTTGTAGAACCAGCAGGTGCTATGAGCCTTTGTGCGTTAGAGCAATTTAAAGATGAAATAAAAGGCAAGAATGTTGTTTGTGTTATTAGTGGAAGCAACAACGATATCACTCGAATGGCCGAGATCAAAGAACGCGCTCTTATTTACACCAATTTAAAACACTATTTCATCATTAAATTCCCGCAACGTGCAGGTGCTTTAAGAGAATTTGTTGTGGATATTTTAGGACCTACAGATGATATTACCCATTTTGAGTACACCAAAAAAGCCAATCGTGAAAATGATGTCGCGGTCGTAGGTTTACAATTAAAATCTCCTGAAGATTTGGACCCTCTCATTACCAAAATGAAGCTTCATAATGTCTTTGGAGATTACCTCAATGATAAGCCAGATTTATTTCAGTTTTTGGTATAGATTAACATAGACTTAACCGAATCAAAAAATGTTATTGGTATCTTTATTATTAATAGTTAAAATGAATAATTATGACTTCGACATTTGTGGAGATTCCAGAGCAATTTCAAATTAAAAATTTAGTTAACCAAGATACATATTTAATAGATGGAGGACTAATACCATGGCGAGGAGAAACTTCCAATGTGTATTCTACAATTTCATCTACTGAAGATTACAAGCCTACGCTTCTAGGGTCTATTCCAACTTTAGGAAAAAAAGAAGCTTTAAAGGCGTTGGATTCTGCGGTTTCCGCTTACAATAAAGGACAAGGGTTATGGCCAACCATGAAAGTTGTGGACAGAATTGCATGTATGGAAAAGTTTGTGACGCAAATGAAAACCAAACGTGAAGAAGTCGTCAAACTATTAATGTGGGAAATCGGCAAAAATCTTCCAGATTCAGAAAAGGAATTTGATAGAACAGTCGAGTATATCTACGATACCATTGAGGATTATAAACAAATGGATCGGAACAGCGCTAAATTTGAAAAAAATTCTGGCGTTAACGCTCATATTAGAAGAGGCCCTTTAGGCGTTGTTTTATGTTTAGGGCCTTATAATTACCCATTAAATGAAACTTTTGCACTATTGATTCCTGCTTTGATTATGGGAAATACAGCCATTTTCAAACCTGCAAAACACGGGGTTTTATTAATTTCACCTTTGTTGGAAGCGTTTAGGGATAGTTTTCCAAAAGGTGTTGTCAATATTATTTATGGACGTGGACGAACCGTTGCCGCACCAATTATGCAATCAGGAAAAGTGGATGTTTTAGCTTTAATAGGAAACAGTAAATCTGCGAATGCACTGCAGAATCAGCATCCAAAAAGTAATAGATTGCGTTTGGTTTTAGGGTTGGAAGCTAAAAACCCAGCGATAGTTTTACCAGATGCCGATTTGGATTTAGCTATTGAAGAATGTATTGCAGGAACGACCTCTTTCAACGGTCAGCGCTGTACAGCATTAAAAGTATTATATGTTCATGAAGACATTGTGGAAGAATTCAACAAACGCTTTGCTGCTAAAGTTGATGCTTTAAAATTCGGAAATCCTTGGGAAAATGGTGCAAAATTAACACCATTACCAGAACCGGATAAACCGCTCTATATTCAAGGACTTATTGATGACGCCACTGATAAAGGTGCAAAAGTGATTAACGAAAAAGGTGGAGAAACTACAGAAAACTATATTTTCCCTGCCGTTTTACATCCTGTTACGAAGGATATGCGGGTTTTTCAAGAAGAACAATTCGGCCCTGTAATTCCGGTCGTTCCGTTTTCAGACATTGAAGAGCCTTTAGACGATATGGCGGAATCTAATTATGGACAACAAGTGAGTTTGTTTGGTAAAGATGTAAAAACCTTGGCGCCATTGATTGATACACTCGTGAATTTGGTTTGTCGAGTAAATTTAAACAGTTCATGTCAACGTGGACCAGATGTATATCCATTTACAGGACGGAAAGATTCAGCCGTGGGAACATTAAGTGTACATGATGCTTTACGTTCTTTTTCAATCAGAACTTTCGTTGCTTCAAAAGACAACGATTATAATAATGCTATTTTAAAGGATTTAATGGATTCGAAAGCTTCTAATTTTGTGAGTACGGATTACATTCTTTAATGGAAAGGGATGGAAATCGCATATCAGTGAAATATTTACAGTTTAAATCGAAACAATTAAGAATTTCGTAAATATTTTAAAAAATGGATGATATTAAGGACATTATTAAATAATAATTCTAAATTTACAGTATGTTAATTCAAAGAAATAGAATTGAAAGACCCACACGCTTGTTCATCAACAGGCGACGTCGCTAATGGAGCTACTTTAAACCATTTAGTTAATCAATTTTAATTTTTCACATTGAACAATTCATCACATTTTTTTCCACTTTTAGTTTTAGTAATTTCATTTACTAAACGACCTACTTTGTGCTATAGTCGCAGTGTTCGCCCTTTTGGGTACGATTTACATTAGGAACTAAGGTGTGTCCAGTTCTTCATTCCAAAACAAAAAAAATTATATAATTAATAAAAACAATCACAATGAAAATTGTTATTGCTGACAAATCACATAGTATTTACGCAGAACTCATTTGCGAAACCATTGCAGAAGCTGCGAAAGTCCGAGGTACTGGTATTGCCAAACGAAAACCAGAGTATATCATTACAAAAATGGAAAATGGCAATGCCGTGATCGCTTTAGACGGCGATAAATTTGCAGGTTTCTGTTATATCGAAGCCTGGAGTCATGGTAAGTTTGTAGCCAATTCCGGACTCATCGTTCATCCCGATTTTAGAAATCAAGGGCTTGCCAAGAAAATAAAACAAGTGATTTTTGACCATTCAAGAACAAAATTTCCAGATTCTAAAATTTTCAGTATCACAACAGGATTGGCCGTTATGAAAATGAATAGTGAATTGGGTTACAAGCCTGTGACGTTTTCAGAATTAACAGATGATCAATCCTTCTGGAAAGGTTGCCAAACCTGCAAAAATTTCGATGTTTTAACAAGAACTGAACAAAAAATGTGCTTATGTACGGGTATGTTGTATGATCCTTCTAAAAAAGAAGCAGAAAGAAAGCATGAGCATAATTACGATAAAAAAGTATGGACGAGACTAAAACTTATTAAGCAAAACATGTTCCTAAAAAAAGATAATAATGAAAAATAATAATAATTCCGATGATTCTCTTCCCTTGGAAGAAATGTCGCATAGCGACAGAGAAGGAAAAAAGCTAGTCATAGCTTATAGTGGAGGATTGGACACATCCTATTGTGCTGTAAGTTTATCAAAAGCAGGTTACGATGTCCATGCCGTAAGTGTAAACACAGGTGGATTTACATCTGAAGAAATTAAAAACATTGAAAGTAATGCCTATAAAATGGGCGTTTCGACCTATAAAAATATTGATGCCATCGCCTCATATTATGACAAAGTCATCAAGTATTTAATCTTCGGAAATATCCTTAAAAACAACACCTATCCGTTGTCCGTTAGTGCTGAACGCATTATCCAAGCCATCGAAATTGTTCAATACGCCAAAAGTATCAATGCAAAATATATTGCACACGGCAGTACAGGCGCAGGAAATGACCAAGTACGTTTTGATATGATTTTTCAAACTTTAGCACCAGACATTGAAATCATTACGCCGATTAGAGACGGCAAATTAACCAGACAGCAAGAAATTGATTACCTCATTGAAAACGGAATAGACATGTCTTGGAACAAAGCTAAATATTCTATTAATAAAGGACTTTGGGGAACAAGTGTCGGTGGGGAAGAAACCTTAACTTCTGAAAAGCCATTACCAGATTCTGCTTATCCTTCTCAATTAAAACATTCAGACCCGGAAAAAGTAGTCTTATCATTTTCCAAAGGAGAATTAGCAGCTATTAATGGCATTGGAAATAATCCTGAAATCAATATCCAAGTCCTAAATAATCTGGCTTCAGCTTACGCTATCGGAAGGGATATCCATGTTGGAGATACTATTGTTGGTATCAAAGGACGTGTTGGTTTTGAAGCTGCAGCAGCGCTTATAACCATCAAAGCACATCATTTATTAGAAAAGCACACCTTAACCAAATGGCAACTGCAACATAAAGAGTATTTGTCGAGCTTTTACGGTATGCATTTGCATGAAGGCCAATATCTAGATCCTGTGATGCGAGACATAGAAGCTTTTTTACAAAGTAGTCAAGATAAAGTTTCGGGCGATGTAATTGTGACTTTGAAACCTTATCATTTTTCATTAGATGGCATTAAGTCTAAACACGATTTAATGAACGCCAAATTCGGAAGTTATGGCGAAGAAAATAAAGGTTGGACCGCAGAGGAAGCGAAAGGGTTTATTAAAATATTTGGCAATCAAAATAAGATATACCAGCAAGTAAATTCAGAATTATGATCAAAGCAGGTATCATTGGAGGTGCTGGTTACACCGCAGGAGAATTGATTAGATTATTAATCCACCACTCCAAAGTAGACATCAATTTTGTGTTCAGCACATCTAATGCGGGAAACAACGTCAGCAAGATACATCAAGACTTAATTGGTTCTACAGAGTTAGAATTTTCAAGTAAAATCAATCCTGATGTTGACGTCTTGTTTTTGTGCTTAGGTCATGGTAATTCAAAATCATTTTTAGAAGAAAACAGTTTTTCTCATGCAACAAAAATCATTGATTTAAGTAATGATTTCAGATTAACAAAAGATGAAGTTTTAAATGGAAAAACCTTTATTTATGGATTACCAGAACTGAACAAAGAAGCCATAAAGCAATCGATTTATATCGCTAATCCTGGTTGTTTTGCCACAGCAATTCAACTCGCCTTATTACCATTGGCAGAAGCAAAATTACTAAAAGACGATGTTCATGTGAATGCGGTAACAGGAGCCACAGGCGCTGGAACGTCATTATCGACGACCACGCATTTTACGTGGAGAGATAATAACTTTTCGCATTACAAGGCTTTTACACATCAGCATTTAGGAGAGATTAATCAGACCGTCAATCAATTACAATCTGATTTTAATTCTGACATCAACTTTATGCCTAACCGTGGTAACTTTTCAAGAGGAATTTTTGCTACGCTTTATACCAAATACGATGGAACACTTGAGGACGCCAAAGCATTATATTCCAAATTTTATAGAGATGCTGCTTTTACTTTTATATCGGATGAAGATATTCATCTAAAACAAGTCGTAAACACCAATAAATGTTTCCTGCATTTGCATAAACATGAAGATAAACTATTAGTAACTAGCATCATTGATAATTTATTAAAAGGCGCATCAGGACAAGCTGTTCAAAACATGAATTTAATGTACGGATTTAAGGAAACCGAAGGATTACAATTGAAAGCTAATTATTTTTAACATATACTCAGACCTGTTAGGTATAAATTAAGAGCGTAGTTGATATGCTTTTAGATAAAGAAAGTTTAATTAATAAGATAACCGCTGTCGCGGTCACTAAAGATGAAAATAGCAATCATAGGCACAGGAAATTTAGGAAAGTCCATAGCAAAAGGTTTAATTACTAACAATGCCATTACCACCTTATATCTAACCAAAAGAAATTTAGAAGGTATCAAGGAATTTGAAGGTTACAAAAATGTGCATTTAACTACAGACAATATCGAAGCCGTACAGCAATCCGATATATTAATTTTTGCAGTTCAGCCAGCACATTTTGAAAATATCTTAAAGGATATAAAATCACATTTAACGGAAAATCATGTATTAATTTCTACCATCACAGGCTTTCTGATTCCAAAAATTGAATCGCAAGTTGGTGAAGATAATTTTATTATTCGCGCTATGCCAAACACTGCGATTGCCGTTGGTAAATCGATGACATGTATGTGTAGTAATGAAAAAGGTAAAAAACGCATACCAATTGCAGAAGCTATTTTTAACAGATTGGGTCATACTTTAGCGATACCCGAATCTCAAATGCAAGCTGCAACTGTTGTTTGTGCCAGTGGCATAGCGTTTTGGATGCGATTGATTCGTGCCACAACCCAAGCCGCAATCCAATTAGGTTTTGATGCTAAAGAAGCTCAAGAATTAGCGATGTACACAAGTGAAGGCGCTGCCAATTTATTAATAACAAATGGACACCATCCAGAAGAAGAAATAGACCGCGTCACTACTCCAATGGGTTGCACCATTACGGGATTGAATGAAATGGAGCATAAAGGATTGAGTTCGTCTTTAATTCAAGGCATGGTGGCTTCGTTTAATAAGATTAGTAATATTAAAAAAGAGCAGATCTAACAGGATTTTCCTGCAAGGCCTTGGAGACCTTGTAGGTATAAGAGTTAAAAACATACCTACAAGGTTTTTTGAAACCTTGCAGGATAAAGAAATAACAATATGAGTTTATTCAATGTTTATCCATTATACGACATTACACCAGTAAGCGCAAAAGACGTTTATGTTTATGATGAAAAAGGTGTAGAATTTTTAGACCTGTATGGTGGACATGCCGTGATTTCAATTGGGCATTCCCACCCGAAATATGTTGCAGCTATTTCGGATCAAGTTAGTAAACTTGGCTTTTATAGCAATGCGATTCAAAATCCGAAGCAAGTTGAATTGGCAAATAAACTTGAAGCCTTATCTGGTTGTAAAGATTATCAATTATTTTTATGTAATTCGGGCGCAGAAGCCAATGAAAATGCTTTAAAGTTGGCCTCCTTTCATAATGGAAAAAAGAAAGTTTTAGCTTTTAAAAACTCATTTCATGGTAGAACTTCTGCTGCGGTTGCCGCCACCGACAACCCAAAGATTGTGGCACCCATCAATGCACAACAAGACGTTGATTTTGTGGAATTAGGCGATTTAGAGGGTGTAGAAACCATTTTAAAACAAAACGACACTTGTGCTGTTATTGTAGAATGTATTCAAGGTGTTGGTGGCTTAGACCAAAGTACCACAGCATTTTACAAAGGGCTAGAAACACTTTGCAAACAATATAACACAGTATTCATTGCAGACGAAGTACAATCTGGATTTGGTAGAACTGGCGACTTTTTTGCATTTCAAAAACATAACATTACTCCAGATATTATTTCTATCGCCAAAGGCATGGGCAATGGTTTCCCGGTTGGAGGAATTTTAATTCATCCATCGATTAAAGCCTCTTTTGGCTTATTAGGAACCACTTTTGGCGGCAACCATCTGGCATGCGTTGCAACTATTACGGTTTTAGACGTTTTGGAAGAAGAACAATTAATGGAAAATGCTAAAACTATGTCAGAATATTTTCAAGAGAAAGCAAAATCATTGCCTCAGTTAAAATCCATTAAAGGTCGTGGATTAATGCTGGGCTTGGAGTTCGATTTTCCAATTGCAGATTTACGTAAAAAGCTCATTTTTGACCATCACATATTTACAGGAAGTGCTAAAAATCCTAATCTAATTAGAATTCTTCCACCTTTAACGATTCAGAAAAAGCATATTGATGTATTTTTTGAAGCCACCTGCAAGGTTTTAAAAACCTTGTAGGTTTGAACTAAGTTTAATTAAAAAGATTCCCACTTTAGCGGGAACTAAAGATGAAAAACTACGCCAAAATAAAAGATATTTCTAACCTTTCAGAAACCATTAAGGATGCCATTTTATTAAAAATGAATCCTTTTGAATTTCAAGATTTAGGAAAACACAAAACCTTAGTAATGCTCTTTTTTAATTCGAGTTTGAGAACACGCTTAAGCACCGAAAAAGCAGCGAAAAACTTAGGTATGGAGGTGATGATCTTAAATGTGAACGACGCGTGGAATTTAGAATTTGAAGATGGCACCATAATGAATATGGATAAATCGGAGCATGTTAAAGAAGCTGCTCAGGTTATTTCCCAATATGCAGATATTATCGCCGTAAGAGCCTTTCCAACGCTACAAGATAAAACAAAAGATGAATCAGAATATGTATTGAATAACTTTCAGGAATATGCAACGGTTCCTATAGTAAATATGGAAAGTGCTACTGCGCATCCCTTGCAAGCTTTGGCTGATGCTATTACGATTTCAGAATTGACGGAAAAAGCGATGCCAAAAGTAGTTATTTCATGGGCACCACATCCTAAAGCCTTACCTCAAGCGGTTCCAAATTCCTTTATAGAAATGATGCAAAATCTGGAAGTTGATTTAACGATTACACATCCTTCAGGATATGAATTAAACGAAGCAATCACAAAAGACACACCTATTAATTACAATCAAGAGGAAGCATTAAAGGATGCTGATTTTGTATATGTAAAAAACTGGAGCAACTATAAGGATTACGGAAAAGTATTGAATCAAGATGAAAATTGGATGATGACCAAAGCAAAATTAGGTCATGCAAAATTTATGCATTGTTTGCCAGTAAGACGAAATGTTGTGGTTGAAGATGCAGTTTTAGACAGTTTACAATCTATAGTTATTCAGCAAGCGAATAATAGAACGTATGCGGCGCAAGTGGTGCTCAAGCAGATTTTAGAGAATTTATAAATGACTACGACCGACCTGCAAGGTTTCAATAACCTTATAGGTCTGAAATGAAACAATTACGTAATTATAAAGTAAGACCTGAAAGTGCTTTAAATCTAATAGGTCTAAAACAAAAAAGATACCCGCTTTCGTGGGCATAAGATGAAAACACTAAAAGTCATTAAAATAGGAGGTAATATCATCGATAATGAAGCAGCATTAACAACCTTCATTAAAGATTTTTCAACTTTAAAAGGACCAAAAATTTTAGTCCATGGCGGCGGAAAATTGGCAACCAAGCTAGCCGAACAAATGAATATTCCGGTTCAAATGAATGAAGGCAGACGCATTACTGATGCCGATACTTTAGATATTATTACAATGATTTATGCTGGTAAAATCAACAAAAACATAGTGGCACAACTACAAGCTCATAGTTGTAATGCGATTGGTTTTTCTGGTGCTGATGGTAATACCATTATTTCTGAAAAAAGACCGATTAAAACTATTGACTATGGCTTTGTTGGCGATGTTAAAAAAGTGAATACAGACACTTTAGAGGTATTACTAAAAAACAATATCACACCTGTGTTTTGCGCCATAACTCATGATGAAAAAGGACAATTACTAAACACCAATGCAGATACTATTGCTTCTGAAATCGCCATCGCTTTTGCGTCGACCTATAACACAGAACTGTATTATTGTTTCGAAAAAAATGGTGTTCTCCAAGATGTCGATAATGCTGATTCTGTGATAGAACACATCGATACTGGCACTTATAAAACACTAATCGAAAACGGTATTATTTACGAAGGCATGTTACCCAAGTTAAATAACTGTTTTCATGCTATAAATCAAAACGTTCAAAAAGTTTGTATCGGAACATCAGATATGCTTTTCAATACCAAAAACAAACACACAACCATCACACAATGATTGAAAAACTAACGCAAGATGCCATTGCTTTACTAAAGCAATTGATAGAGACACAGTCATTTTCTTCGGAAGAAGACAATACAGCTTTGCTCATTGAAAATTGG
The DNA here is from genome assembly GCF_013394595.1 of Winogradskyella forsetii. Classification (GTDB taxonomy): domain Bacteria; phylum Bacteroidota; class Bacteroidia; order Flavobacteriales; family Flavobacteriaceae; genus Winogradskyella; species Winogradskyella forsetii. The sequence goes on along the minus strand of NZ_CP053348.1, from coordinate 496,504 downwards.
TTTACAACACATCATATCCCTTTCAAAAGAGACCATCACAACATTTGGGCGACCAATAAATATTTTGACGAGAGCAAACCAACACTCTTATTAAATTCGCATCACGACACTGTAAAACCAAATAGTGGCTATACCAAGGATCCTTTAAAAGCCATTGTTGAAGGTGGTAAATTATATGGTTTGGGCAGTAATGATGCAGGCGGATGTTTGGTATCTTTAATTGCTACGTTCACTTATTTTTACGACAAAAAAGATCTGAATTATAACCTGGTCATTGTCGCTTCTGCTGAAGAAGAAAGTAGTGGTCCAAACGGATTGAACAGTATGCTGAAAATCATTCCAAAAATTGACGTAGCTATTGTTGGCGAACCGACCTTAATGCAATTAGCAGTTGCAGAAAAAGGCTTAGTCGTTTTTGATGCGAAGGTAAAAGGAACCGCTAGCCATGCGGCACATCCAAATACTGACAATGCAATTTACAATACTATTGACGTTTTAAAATGGTTTAAAGATTATAAGTTTGAACGAAAATCAACCGTTTTAGGCGAAGTAAAAATGACCGTTACGCAAATCAATGCAGGCAAACAACACAATGCGGTTCCGGCAGAAGTCAATTTAGTCATTGATGTGCGGGTAAATGATAAATATACCAATCAAGAGATTGCAGATATTTTAACACAGGAATCACCTTGCACCAACATTACAGCAAGAAGCTTACGGTTAAATTCATCATCTATTCCAATTAATCACGACTTAGTAAAGGCAGGAATTGAACTTGGTAGAGAAACATACGGTTCGCCGACGCTTTCAGACCAATCCGTTTTAAAGTGTCCATCATTAAAATTAGGACCAGGAGACAGTACACGATCTCACACGGCAGATGAATTTATTTATCTTGCGGAAATTGAAGAAGGTGTTGAGTTGTACATTAAATTGTTGGAAAAGGTATTGTAAAAAAAAGACAGGAGAATCAAGAGACTAGAATCTAGACTAAAACCTCAAAAACATTAATGAGTAGTTTATGCTCTAACAGCGAAGCGGTCTAGCATCTTGGTTCTAAATTTTAAGAATTAAAATTTACATTATGAAATTGTGGGACAAAGGCTATTCAATAGATAAGAAAATAGAATTATTCACCGTTGGCAACGACAGAGAAATAGACATGCACATTGCCAAGTACGATGTACAAGCATCCTTAGCACATGCTATTATGTTAGAATCCATCGGCATTATAACATCTGATGAGTTAGAACAATTGAAATCAGGATTAAAAGTTTTAGCGGAATCTATTGAGGATGGTTCGTTTAATATTGAAGCGTCATTTGAAGATGTCCATTCTAAAATTGAACATGAACTTACAAAAACTCTAGGCGACGTTGGCAAAAAAATCCATACGGCACGTTCTAGAAATGATCAGGTTTTAGTCGCACTTCAACTCTACTACAAAGAGAATTTGCAAATCATTAATAGCAAAACAAAAACGTTTTTTGACACCTTATTAAACTTAGCAGAAAAACACAAAACCCAATTATTACCAGGTTATACACATTTGCAAGTCGCTATGCCTTCCTCCTTTGGCTTATGGTTTTCAGCCCATGCAGAATTACTAATCGATGATGTTTATGTGCTAAATGCGGTTTCTAAAATTGCGGATCAAAACCCTCTAGGTTCAGCTGCAGGTTACGGCAGTTCTTTTCCTATTGATAGAAATATCACAACCAAAGAATTAGGGTTTTCAACTTTAAAATATAACGTGGTTGCAGCGCAATTAACTAGAGGAAAAAGTGAACGTGCTATTGCAAGTGCTTTAGGCGGATTATGTAATACCATGGCACGTTTTGCTATGGATATATGCTTATATATGAGTCAGAATTTCGGCTTTATTACGTTTCCAGATGAATTGACTACGGGCAGTAGCATTATGCCACATAAGAAGAATCCTGATGTGTTTGAATTGATTCGAGGTAAGTGTAATAAAATTCAAGCCTTACATTCTGAAATGTTATTAATCACAAATAATCTACCAAGTGGTTACCACAGGGATTTTCAATTGTTGAAAGAAAACATCATCAATGCCTTTGAAGATGTAAAAGATATTTTAGACATTTTTAATTATTCCATTCAACAAATCATTGTTAAAGATATTGATTTAAATGACGAAAAATATCAATACCTTTTTACAGTAGATAGTATAAACAATTTAGTGGTTGAGGGTATGAGCTTTAGGGAAGCCTACCAAAAAATTGGAGGCCAAGTTCAGAATGGAACTTATAAACCCGAATTAGGAAAAGAGCACTCGCATATTGGGAGTATTCATAATTTATGTTTGGAGGATATTAGAGCTAAGTTTCCTCAAATTTAACCTGCGAGGTTTCTAAAACCTTGTAGGTTTCGTATTAAAAATATCTACAAGGTCAAAAAAAAAGACCTTGCAGGATAAATAATTTGAAAATGATTTTGAAATATTTTTTCAATTGAAAATTAATGTTACCTTTGATTTTCAAATAAGAAACAAATGACATTAAGTCAATTACATCATCATCATTTTCATACTTGCATTCAGGCGAGCTGGAATTGATATATGTAATTTAAAATATTTCAAAACCCGTCTGAATAAATCAGACGGGTTTTTTATTGCCTAACGTTTGGTTTATTCAGACTTAAAAATTTAAAAATGAGTAAGCTAAAAATTGCCATTCAGAAAAGCGGTCGATTAAACGAAGATTCCTTAAAACTCTTAAAGGATTGCGGTATTAAAATAGATAATGGCAAAGACCAATTGAAAGTTGCAGCGCGTAACTTCCCATTAGAAGTCCTGTATTTACGGAATTCAGATATTCCTCAATATATTGAAGATGGTGTAGTTGATATCGCTATTATTGGCGAGAACATCCTTATTGAAAAACAGAAAAAAACAGAAGTTGTTGAAAAGCTTGGTTTTGCCAAATGCAGAGTGTCGTTAGCGGTACCTAAACCAGTTGAAACGAATGACGCCTCCTATTTTAATGGAAAAAAAATCGCAACCTCCTACCCTAACACACTTCAAACTTATTTAGACGAACATGGTATTGAAGCCGATATTCATGTGATTTCTGGTTCTGTGGAAATTGCACCAAATATAGGATTGGCAGATGGTGTTTGTGACATTGTGAGTTCAGGAAGTACGCTATTTAAAAATGGACTTAGAGAAACACAAGTTATTCTAAAATCAGAAGCAGTCTTGGCAAAAAATAGCAACCTGAATGCCGAAAAAGAAGCGATTCTCGAAAAACTCATATTCAGAATTCAAGCCGTTTTAAGAGCAAAAAATTCAAGATATGTTTTGATGAATGTGCCGAACGATAAAATCGATGAAGTCACAGCTATTCTACCTGTCTTGAAAAGCCCAACAATTCTGCCTTTGGCACAGAAAGGCTGGAGCTCCTTGCATTCCGTAATTGATGAAGAAAAATTTTGGAATAGCATTGACGCGCTTAAAAATGCAGGAGCAGAAGGTATTTTAGTGGTTCCAATTGATAAAATGGTAATGTAATGAAGGTCTATAAAAATCCCAATAAGCCTGAATGGAATGCGCTAGCGAAACGACCAGTTTTGGAACAGCAAACCCTAGATACCATCGTTAAAGATATTCTAGAGGACGTGAAAATGCATAAAGACAAAGCTCTATTTAAATATGCTGAGCAATTTGACAACACCAAATTAGAATCACTTAAAGTTGAAAATTCCGAAATTGAGGCAGCCATTTATCAAGTTCCTGAGGATTTAAAACAGGCTATCAATCTGGCAAAGCAAAATATTGAAAAGTTTCACGCAGCACAAAAAGAAAAAGAACAACTAATTGAAACGACCAAAGGTGTAAAATGCTGGCGTAAATCCGTTGGTATTGAAAAGGTTGGTTTATACATACCAGGAGGTTCCGCACCATTATTTTCAACAATTTTAATGCTCGGGATTCCGGCCAAATTAGCAGGTTGTAAAGACATTATTTTATGTTCTCCACCAAATAAAGAAGGCCAAATACATCCAGCTATTCTATATACAGCAAATCTCGTGGGAATAAAGAAAATCTTTAAAGCTGGTGGTGCACAAGCTATTGCGGCTATGGCTTTTGGAACGGAATCTATTCCTCAAGTGTATAAAATTTTCGGGCCTGGAAACCAATTTGTCACCAAAGCAAAAGAACTGATTCAACAGCAAGGCGTTGCTATAGATATGCCAGCCGGCCCGAGTGAGGTTTTGGTTATTGCAGATGAAACTAGTAATCCATCATTTGTTGCAGCAGATTTATTATCACAAGCAGAACATGGTTCAGACAGTCAAGTGATTTTGCTATCTGACAACGAGGCCATCATCAATCAAACGCTACAAGAATTAGACAAGCAGCTGCCTCAATTATCTCGAAAAAATCTGGCTTCTGAAGCGTTAAAAATTAGTCGTGCTATTCTGCTTAACTCAATGAACGAATGCATCGAATTCAGTAATTTATACGCGCCTGAACATTTGATCATCGCAACCGATAATGCTTCAGATTATATAGAACAAATTACTAATGCAGGTTCTGTCTTCTTGGGAAAATACAGTTGCGAAAGTGCTGGCGATTATGCAAGTGGCACCAATCACACCTTACCTACAAATGGATATGCCAGAAATTATAGTGGAGTTTCGTTAGATAGTTTTGTAAAGAAAATCACGTTTCAAAATTTAAACGAAGAAGGCATTAAAAACATCGGACCAGCAATAGAATTAATGGCGGAAGCCGAAGGATTGGATGCTCATAAAAACGCAGTTACTTTAAGGCTTAAAACCTTAAAGTAAACAGTGCTGAACTGGTTTCAGCACCTTAAAAATCCTTCAAGGCATATACCAAACTTGATTTGGTATCTAAACCTTATTGGTACAAAAAGTACAGTTTAATACCTAAAAGGTTTTTAAAACCTTGCAGGAAAAAGTAAAAGAATGTTTGATTTAAAAACTATAGTTCGACCAAATATTTTAGGTCTTAAACCCTATTCAAGTGCTCGCGATGAATTCAAAGGTAACGAAGGTGTTTTTTTAGATGCCAATGAAAATCCCTTCGGCACCTTAAATCGATATCCTAATTCTGACCAAAAAACACTAAAGCAAAAGCTTTCAGCATATAACGGAATTGTTATTAAAAACATATTTATTGGCAATGGTAGCGATGAGATTATTGACCTTATTTATCGCATTTTTTGCAATCCAGGAAAAGATAAAGCACTTACGTTTACACCAACATTTGGGATGTATCAAGTCGCTGCGGATATCAATGCTATTGAATTAATAACGCTCCCTTTAAATGATCACTTTCAAATTAAAAAAGACGATTTGAAACCTTATTTTAAAGACGAAAAATTGAAACTCATTTTCATCTGTTCGCCAAATAATCCTACCGGAAATTGTTTTAAAAAATCTGATATTGAATTTATTTTAGAGAATTTTAATGGCATTGTTATTATTGATGAAGCATACGCTGATTTTAATGATAATAAATCTTGGAGCCAATCCATTGAAACGTATCCAAATCTCATCGTTACGCAAACTTTTAGTAAAGCTTGGGCTTTGGCTGCAGCACGCATCGGAATTGCTTATGCCAATGAGGAGATTATTCAATTGCTCAATAAGGTAAAAATGCCGTATAACATCAGTAAGCTAAATGAAACCGCAGCTATTGAAGCCTTAGAGAACAGAACAACTTTTGAAGCCAACAAGCAAATCATTCTTGAAGAAAAAAAGAAACTAATAACAGCTTTGAAAAAGTTAGAAATCATAAAAAAAATATATCCTTCGGATGCGAACTTTTTGTTAGTTGAAGTTGAGGATGCCGATAAACTTTACCAAAATTTAGTGGAACAAAAAGTGATTACTCGAAAAAGGAATAGTTTGGTAAAAAACAGTATTAGAATTACAGTTGGCAAACCTGAAGAGAATGAGAAATTGATAAATACGCTAGCAGACCTGTCACTCAGGACTTAAATAAAAATAAAACCTTGTCATTTCGAACGAATGTGAGAAATCTCATTTTATTAAAATAGATTCTTCATTGCATTCAGAATGACAATTAAAACACTAAAAGTTAAATGAAAAAAGTACTATTCATAGACAGAGACGGAACCTTAGCCATAGAACCACCAATCGATTTTCAACTTGATAGTTTGGAGAAATTAGAGTTTTATCCTGGGGTTTTTCAATGGTTATCACGAATCGCCAAAGAACTTGATTACGAATTGGTCATGGTGACCAATCAAGATGGTTTGGGTACAGATTCGTTTCCAGAAGATACCTTTTGGCCAGCACAGAACAAAATCATTCAAGCTTTTAAAAATGAAGGTGTGGAATTTTCGGAAATTTTAATCGATAAGAGTTTCCCAGAAGATAATGCACCAACCAGAAAACCAAGAACAGGATTATTAGGAAAATACATTCATGGGAATTACGATTTAAAGAATTCTTATGTCATTGGCGACCGCGCAACTGATATCGAGTTGGCAAAAAATCTTGGAAGCAAAGGCATTTATATAAATGAAGAAGGCAGCGATGATGCCATTTTAAACACCACCTCTTGGGAGGAAATTTACAATTATCTAAAAGCGATTCCCAGAACGGCTACTGTGGTGAGAAAAACCAATGAAACGGATATTGAAGTTGAAATCAATCTAGACGGCTCTGGAAAAAGTAATATTTCTACAGGCTTGGGCTTCTTCGACCACATGTTAGAACAAATTTCAAAACATGGAAATATCGATTTAATTGTAAAGGTTGAAGGTGATTTAGAAATAGACGAACACCACACCATAGAAGATGTTGCCATAACATTTGGAGAAGCTTTTATTAAAGCCTTAGGAAGCAAACGTGGCATTGAACGCTATGGTTTTTTATTGCCAATGGATGATTGTCTGGCGCAAGTTGCCATTGATTTTGGCGGACGACCTTGGTTGGTTTGGGAGCCTGAATTTAAACGTGAAATGATTGGCGAAATGCCAACCGAAATGTTTATGCACTTTTTTAAATCCTTTAGTGATGCCTCAAAATGTAACCTGAATATTAAAGCCGAAGGCGATAACGAACATCACAAAATTGAATCCATTTTCAAGGCTTTTGCAAAAGCAATAAAAATGGCTGTTTCAAAAACGAATAATTTTTCCATTCCAAGTACGAAAGGAAGTTTATGATTTTTGATTTTTGAATTACGATATCAGATTTAATTAAAGTATCAGATGAAACAAATAATAGTTCATGAAAAAATCGATGCAAGAGAGACATTTAAATGGTTGGTTTCGCAATCTATTTTTAATCGTAAATTGTCCATTTATGGACAAAATATGGGTAAAAAAACTTTAGTTTTTTACTCACAATGCCTTTAGGTATTGCATATGGTGTACCTAAAGGCACACTTTACCATGAGTATTACAAGTTATTACCCATATAAAGTCCCTCACGGGACGAAAATTGAGAAATAAATAATTGTTATCATAAACTAAAATTCATAAATCGTAAATCTAAAATCGTAAGTCAAAATGATTGCAATCATAAAATACAACGCTGGCAATATTCGTTCAGTTCAAAATGCTTTAAACCGTTTGGGTTATGAAAGTATGATTACTGATGATAAAACCGAAATCCTAAATGCTAGCAAAGTCATTTTTCCTGGTGTCGGCGAAGCGAGTTCTGCCATGAAATATCTAAAGGACAAAGGCCTTGACGACGTTATCAGATCCATTGAAAAACCAATGCTTGGTATCTGCTTAGGTTTGCAGTTGATGTGTGACTATAGCGAAGAAGGCGATACCAAATGTTTGGGAATTTTCAGCACACAAGTGAAAAAATTTCCTCCAAATGAAAAAGTACCACATATGGGTTGGAATAGTTTTTCAGACGTTACTGGGAAACTTTTTCAAAATATAAAAACGAAAGACGACATGTATTATGTCCACAGTTATTATGCTGAAAAAAATGAGCAAACCATTGCAACTTGCGATTATATTTTACCTTTTGCAACGGCAATTCAACAGGGTAATTTTTATGCTACCCAATTTCATCCTGAAAAGTCGGCTGACATTGGAACACAATTATTAAAGAATTTTTTGGAGCTATAATAAAGTATTGCAGACCTCGCAGGTTTTAAAAACCTAGCAGGTCTGATCAAGTAATAAAATGAAGTATTAAAATAAAAACAAGAAAGTCGGGAACCCGATAGCTATCGGGACTGCTTTCGCAGGAACTAAGATGAGAATCATACCAGCAATAGACATCATAGACGGCAAATGTGTAAGACTCACAAAAGGAGATTACAACACCAAAAAAGTTTATAACGAAAATCCTTTGGAAGTGGCCAAGGCATTTGAAGCCAATGGCATTCAATATTTACATTTAGTGGATTTGGATGGCGCCAAATCCAAACACATCGTCAATCACAACATCTTAGAAAGTATAGCCACAAAAACCAATTTGAAGGTCGATTTTGGAGGCGGATTAAAATCTAACGACGATTTAAGAATCGCTTTTGAATGTGGCGCCAATCAAATTACTGGCGGAAGCATCGCAGCGAACAATCCAAAGGTGTTTTTAGAATGGTTGGAAACCTATGGTTCTGAAAAAATAATTTTAGGAGCCGATTGCAAAGACCGAAAAATTGCCACCAACGGTTGGTTGGAAGCTTCTGAATTGGATGTTGTCGATTTTATAAAAGATTATGAATCTAAAGGTGTTCAGTATGTCATTTGTACAGATATTGCAAAAGATGGCATGCTGCAAGGCACGTCCAATGAATTATATGAAGAGATAATTTCAAAATCGAATGTAAAATTAATTGCTAGTGGAGGCGTTTCGTCTTTACACGATTTAGAACATGTAAATGCTATAGGTTGCGAAGGCGTTATACTTGGAAAAGCGATTTACGAAGGCAATATATCACTCACAGAATTACAAAAACTATGCTAAAAAAACGAATTATACCATGTTTGGACATTCAGAATGGCAGAACAGTTAAAGGCATCAATTTTATCGGCATCAGAGATGCTGGCGACCCCATTGAACTCGCCAAACAATACGTGGCGCACGGAGCCGACGAATTGGTGTTTTTGGATATTACCGCAACTGTGGAAAAACGAAAAACATTAGTCGAATTGGTAACTCACATAGCAGAAGAAATCAATATTCCATTTACAGTTGGAGGTGGCATCAATTCCATTGAAGATGTTTCTGCAATCATAAAAGCTGGTGCAGACAAGGTGAGTATAAATTCCTCAGCCGTTAAGAATCCTGACTTAATTACTAAAATCGCTAAAGAATTTGGAAGTCAATGCGTTGTTGTTGCTATTGATACGAAATTTGTGAATGATGAATGGACCGTATTTGTACATGGCGGACGAACAGCAACACCTTTAAAAACATTAGATTGGGTAAAACAAGTGGAAGCTTTAGGCGCTGGCGAAATCTTACTCACTTCGATGAACAATGATGGCACAAAATCAGGTTTTGCACTCGATATTACGGAAGCAGTGAGCAAATCGGTTAACATTCCTGTTATTGCTTCAGGAGGTGCAGGAAGTAAAACACATTTCAAAACCCTGTTTGAAACCACGCAAGCGAGTGCCGGTTTGGCGGCCAGTATTTTTCATTATGGCGAAATACCAATTCCGGAATTAAAACAGTATTTAAAAAACGAAAACATAGCAATACGATGGACATAGATTTTTCAAAAGGCGATGGACTGGTTCCTGTAATCATTCAAAACAATAGCACCTTACAAGTGTTGATGTTAGGTTATATGAATTTGGAAGCCTTCAACAAAACCAAAGCAGAACATAAAGTGACTTTTTTTAGCCGAAGTAAAAATAGACTCTGGACAAAAGGTGAAGAATCTGGTAATTTTTTAACGGTCAAAGACATCCAAATCGATTGTGATAACGATACCATTTTAATAAAAGCAGAACCGAAAGGCCCAACTTGCCACACAGGAAGTACCTCTTGTTTTAAAGAAGAAACCGCAAAAGGTTTTATATACGATTTACAACAAACCATCAACGACCGTATTGATACCAACGACCAGAATTCGTACACCAACAAACTCTACCAAAGTGGCATTAATAAAGTCGCTCAAAAAGTTGGTGAAGAAGCTGTAGAATTAGTTATTGAAGCCAAAGATAATGATGATGATTTGTTTAAAAACGAAGCTGCTGATTTAATGTATCACTATTTAATTTTACTAAAAGCTAAAGGCTTTACGCTTGAGGATATTGAGGGCGTTTTGAAGGGTCGTCATTAATAAGTTTATACTTCTAAAAAAGCCACTATCAATTCCCCAATATTCTATACTTTATCCAAAAGTCTAATGTTAGAATCCTGCAAGGTTTCTAAAACCTTGTAGGTATGTGAAAAAGCGATACCTACAAGGTCAAAAAAAGACCTTGCAGGATATATATACATATTGATTCGATTTTACAACGCCACCAAATCCCCTTCTTCATTCTTAGTCGCTAAATCCGATTTACCCATCAGGTAAATATCCACTTGTCGTGCTGCTTCCCTTCCTTCGGAGATAGCCCATACAATTAAGGATTGGCCTCTTCGCATATCGCCTGCCGTAAAAATATTTGGAACATTGGTTTGGTATTTTCCATAGCTCGCTTTGTAGTTTGAACGAACATCTCTATCTAAACCTAGTTTATCCGCAATTGTTGACTCTGGCCCTGTAAAACCAAGTGCTAATAAAGCTAAATCACATTTCCAAGTTTTTTCTGTTCCTGCAATTTCTTTCAATTTAGGTCGTTCGCCAGGCACCATTTCCCATTCTACATTGACAGTTTTCAGAGCCGTTAATTTTCCTTTTGCATTCGTTACAAATTCTTTGGTGTTAATTAACCAATTACGCTCAACACCTTCTTTATGGGAAGACGATGTTTTTAATTGCAACGGCCAATATGGCCAAGGTGTAGCTGGTGAGCGATGTCCTGGTGGCTTCGGCATAATTTCAAAATTAACGACCGATTTTGCACCTTGACGATTTGAGGTTCCAATACAATCCGATCCTGTATCGCCACCACCAATAACTATTACATTTTTACCTGTCGCTAAAACCTGATCCTTTACTTTCTGTCCGAAAACCACTTTAGTCTGTTGCGTTAAAAAATCCATAGCCTGTACCACGCCATCAGCATCAATGCCTGGTGTTGGCAAACTTCGTCTTTCGGTAGAACCTCCACAAAGTACAACAGCATCAAATTTTTTCAGCTCCTTCACATCGTAATTCACGCCGACATTAACATTGGTTTTAAACACAATACCTTCAGCTTCCAAAATCTTTAATCGACGATCGATGATGCCTTTTTCCATTTTAAAATTCGGGATTCCGTAGCGTAACAAGCCGCCAATAGCATCATCACGTTCAAAAACAGTAACGGTGTGGCCTGCTCTGTTTAATTGTTGCGCAGCGGCCAAACCTGCTGGTCCCGAACCGACAACAGCAATTGTTTTTCCCGTTCTTGTTTTAGGTGGTTGTGGTTTAATCCAACCTTCTTTAAAGGCACGTTCTACAATATTTTTTTCGATATTTTCTATGGATACAGGATCTTCAATGATTCCTAAAACGCATGACTGCTCGCATGGCGCAGGACATAAGCGACCTGTAAATTCTGGAAAGTTATTTGTAGAATGTAAAATCCATGAGGCCTTTTGCCATTCGCCTTGGTGAACCATGTGATTAAAATCTGGAATCAAATTTCCTAATGGACAACCACTATGACAAAATGGAATACCACAATCCATACAACGTGAGCCTTGTTCTCGCATATCATCTTCCTTTAAAGGCACAGTAAATTCATTATAATGCTTTACTCGATCCTTTACTGGCTTGTATGGCTCATCTTTTCTTTCGAATTCTTTAAAACCTGTTACTTTTCCCATTTTATTCCTGCGAAGGCAGTCCCGAAAACTTTCGGGATTATCCTGCTTTCTAATTTTAGTTATACAATAATTTTATGCTTTAGAAACCACTAATATTATACTGTTTCTAATTCTTCTACCATTTGTTCTTCCGTCTCTAAACGTTTTAATGCACGTTTGTATTCGGTCGGCATAATGCGAACAAAATCCTTTAAGCTTGTTTCCCAATCTTCCAATAGCGATTTACCTAATTGACTATCTGTATATTTCACATGCTTCTCAATTAAGCCTTTTAAATCATTGCCATCTTTTTTTAGAATTTTTTCAAATTCAATAGTTTCCATATTACACAAGCCATTGACAAAGTTGTTTTCAGGATCATAAACGTAAGCGATTCCTCCACTCATACCTGCGGCAAAATTTCGTCCTGTTTTACCTAAAACAACTACTTTTCCACCTGTCATGTACTCACAACAGTGATCTCCGACACCTTCCACCACAGCTATTGCTCCTGAATTTCTAACGGCAAAACGTTCTCCGGCGATACCATTGATGTAAGCTTGTCCTTCCACTGCGCCAAATAAACACACATTACCAACAATGATATTTTCCACGGCTTTAAAATCTGCTTTTGCTGGTTTTTTAACAATCAGCTTTGCACCAGACAATCCTTTTCCTATATAATCATTGGAATTTCCTTCCAGTTTAAATGTTAATCCATGAGCACCGAAAGCACCGAAACTTTGTCCGGCAGAACCCGTGAAATTGATATTCAAAGTATCTTCAGGTAAGCCCAAATGACCATAAATTTTTGAAATCTCATTACTCACAATTGCGCCAACCGTACGATTTGTATTTTTAATTGGGTATGACAACGTCATCTGTTCTTTTCTATAAAGCGCACGATGCGAATCTTTTAAAATTGTAAAATCCAAAACATCATCTAAATTATGCTCTTGCTTTTTGGTATTCTTAACCGTCATTTTACTGTACGCTTCTGGTCGGTACAAAATGGAAGATAAATCCAAACCTTTAGCCTTATAATGCTTAATGGCTTTATTTGCATTTATTTTGTGGGTTTGCCCAATCATTTCGGACATGCTTCTAAACCCTAATTCGGCCATTATACTTCTCAATTCCTCTGCTATATAATAGAAGAAATTAATCACATGTTCTGGTGTCCCTTTAAAGTTTTTACGCAGCTCTTTATCTTGCGTAGCAATGCCAACAGGACACGTATTCAGATGACATTTACGCATCATAATACATCCTGAAGCGACTAAAGGCGCGGTGGCAAATCCGAATTCCTCAGCTCCCAATAAGGCTGCAATTGCCACATCACGACCTGTTTTTAGTTGACCGTCACATTCAACAACGATTCGACTTCTTAAATTGTTAAGCACTAAAGTTTGTTGTGCTTCAGCGAGCCCAAGTTCCCATGGCAAGCCTGCATGTTTCAACGAGGTTAATGGCGAAGCTCCTGTGCCTCCATCGTAACCAGCGATGAGAACCACATCTGCTTTTGCTTTGGCGACACCTGCCGCAATCGTACCTACACCTACTTCAGACACCAGTTTTACATTAATTCTTGCCTCACGGTTTGCATTTTTTAAATCGTAAATCAGTTGTGCTAAATCTTCTATTGAATAAATATCGTGATGTGGTGGTGGTGAAATCAATCCTACAAATGGCGTTGAATTTCTTGCTGCTGCAATCCACGGCAATACTTTTTCGCCAGGTAACTGACCGCCTTCTCCAGGTTTTGCACCTTGGGCCATTTTTATTTGAATCTCTCTAGCGTTCGTTAAATAATGGGATGTTACCCCAAATCGACCAGAAGCCACTTGCTTTATCGCAGAGTTTCTGCTATCCCCATTCACATCTGGCTGAAAACGCTTTCGGTCTTCACCTCCTTCTCCAGAATTGGATTTCCCTCCAATTCTGTTCATGGCAATAGCTAAATTTTCATGGGCTTCTCGTGAAATCGAACCATAAGACATGGCACCTGTTTTGAATCGTTTCACAATATCCGTCCAAGGTTCTACTTCTTCAATAGGAATTGGGTCGATATTATTAAACTCGAACAACCCACGAATGGTCATCAAGTTTTCAGCTTGCTCATTAATGGCTTTAGCATATATATCATAACTCGCTTGATCACTTAATCTAACGGCCTGTTGTAATTTTGCTACTGTCGTTGGATTGAATAAATGCTTTTCACCATTTCGTCTCCAACGGTAATCGCCTCCAATATTTAGGCCTAATCGTTTATCTACTTCGGTATTTGGATAAGCGTATTTGTAGCGTTTATCAATTTCCTTTTCAATTTCATACAACCCGATACCCTCAATCCGTGATGCCGTATATGGAAAGTATTTTTCAACAAATTGCGAATTGAATCCAACAATTTCAAATATTTGGGAACCTCTATAAGAATGTAGAGTTGAGATGCCAATTTTGTTCATCACTTTTAAAATTCCTTTACCAATAGCTTTGTTGAAATTGTCAACTGCTTTTTGCTCGTCCATACCTGTGATAAACCCTTCCTTCACTTGCGCTCGGATGATTTCGTTTACCATATAAGGATTTACAGCACTTGCTCCATAACCAAATAAGGTGGCAAAATGATGTGGTTCACGAGGCTCTGCAGATTCAATTATGATATCGAAATAAGAACGCTTGCGCAAACGATTCATTTGATGATTCACATAAGAACAAGCCAATAACGCAGGTATTGGTGCCATCTCTTTACTTACGCCTCTATCTGACAATATGATAATGTTTGTTTTTCGTAAAAGGGCTTTTTCAATTTGAACAATTATGTGATCCAAAGCATCTTCGAGCCCATTAAGGCCTTTATCTTTTTGATACAACAATTCAACAGTTTCTGCTTTGAAACCTTCAACTTGTATATTTCTGATTTTAGCTAAATCATCATTTGAAATCACAGGGTTCTGAATTTTCAACTTTCTACATTGCCGTTCCGTTATGCTGAAAATATTTCTATCCTTTCCTAATGAGAGACTAATATCAGTTACAATTTCTTCTCTAATCCCATCTAATGGCGGATTGGTAACCTGAGCGAATAACTGCTTAAAATAGTTTGAAATTATCTGTGGTTTATTAGATAAAACGGCCAAAGGTGTATCGATGCCCATTGAGCCCAATGCTTCCTTAGACTTTTGAGCCATTGGTGTGATGACTTCTTGAATATCTTCAAACGTGTAATTAAATAAACGTTGTCGCGTTTTAATATCCAACAATTCCACTGGACAAGTTTCGCCCGTATACGGAATATCCTTCAGGTGCAATCTTGTTTTATCCAACCATTGTTGATATGGTCGTTCTTTTACAATTTTACTTTTAATTTCTTCGTCATTGATAATTCTGCCTTGGTTCATGTCTACCAAGAACATTTTTCCAGGTTCTAAACGACCATGACTTTCTACGTCTTCAGGCTCAATGTCAACAACCCCTATTTCCGAAGACATTATTAATTTTCCGCTTTTGGTCACCGTATATCTTGAAGGTCTTAATCCGTTTCTATCTAATAACGCACCAATATAATTTCCATCGGTAAATGGCACCGAAGCTGGCCCATCCCAAGGTTCCATAATACAGGCGTTATAATCGTAAAACGCTTTACGTTCTGGCGACATGGTGGCGTGTTTTTCCCATGCTTCAGGAATCATCATCATCATCACTTCTGGTAAAGAACGTCCTGTATGTGTTAATAATTCTACCACCATATCCATGGATGCCGAATCGGATTTCCCTGGCAAAATAATAGGGAACAATTTATCAATTTGAGGACCGAAGACTTCACTTTTCATGATTTCCTCACGTACACGCATTCTACTCACATTACCACGAAGTGTATTGATTTCGCCATTTTGGCACATAAATCGGAATGGTTGCGCCAATTCCCAAGTCGGCATCGTATTCGTTGAAAAACGTTGGTGTACCAAGGCTAGTCGAGTGACCAAATCATCTTCCTGTAAATCTTTATAATAAGGCCCAATATCTTCGGGCATAATGATGCCTTTATAGATCAAGGTATTCATAGATAAACTAGACACATAAAAATACGAGCTCTGAGACATTTTAGATTTCCGAACCGTATGCTCTGTTATTTTACGAGCAGCATAAAGTTTAGCTTTAAAATCTGTTTCTGAAACCTCATTGGATTTTCCAACGAAAAGTTGCTCTATATTTGGTTCTGATGCAGCGGCTATCTCACCCAATTGCGTAGAATCGACAGGCACTTCCCTCCAACCTATAACCGTAAGGCCTTGAGCGATGATTTCTTTTTCGAAAGTATCTTTACAGAATTTATACTGATTTCTGTTTTTTGGCAAGAACACCATGCCGACCGCATACTTTCCTTTTACAGGGACTTTGAATCCACAAACTCTTTTAAAATAGGCATGCGGAATATCTATTAAAAGACCAGCACCATCACCAGTTTTTCCATCAGCACTTACGCCACCACGATGCTCTAGTTTTACTAGTATTTCTAAGGCATCATGAATAATTTGATTTGTCTTTTCGCCTTTTAGATTACAGATGAATCCAGCACCACAATTTTCGTGTTCAAATTCTGGTAAATAGAGGCCTTGTTGCTTAAACATATTCGATAAAAATTTAAAGGATTTTACACCTTATTCCTGCTCTAATATAGATGCAAAAAATTGATTAATAAAATTGTTGAAACACTTTTTTCATATCGATAGTAAAGTGCATTCTAAATGAAAATTTTGCAATAATAACGTGATTTACTAATAATTAGCTAATGAAAAATATTTAACAAAAAACCATATTTAATGCGAAAACGTTTTCGAAAAATACTAACTATTGAATATAATTCAACAAATGGCTCATTTCTTAATCATTTCTTTAAAATAGAAATTATCGATATAATAAAAAAACGCTTAAATAAATTTCAACCCTAAAATTTTAGGGGTATAAAATTACATATTCATAAAAATTAAATTTTAACCCTATTTTTTTAGGGGGGTGCAAATTAATATTATATAGATTTGATTCGAACTAACTGTTTTAAATTTATATTATTATGAAAAAAATTTTTACATTAACATTGTTATTAATGTCAATAGTTTTAACTGCTCAGGACACTACTGAAGAAGTAACTGAAAAGAAGTTTACCCTTAGCGGAAGCGTGGATGCTTATTACCAAATTTTATTGACCGCTTCTGATGATTCCGGACAATCCTTCGGAACTGCTTTTGCAAACCAAACAGGATTCGCCTTGGGCATGGGTAACTTAATTGCCAGCTATGAAAGTGGTAAAGTAGGTGCCGTTCTTGATTTAGTTGTTGGCCCGAGAGGTGCTGGCGCCACTTTCAGTGATGATATTGTTGACGGTATTGTAAATCAAGCTTATGCCTATTGGAATGTTTCAGAAAGTACTACTTTAACTTTCGGACGTTTTAATACATTTTTAGGCTATGAAGTTATTTCTCCAGTCGCAAATTTTAACTACAGTACATCTTATTTATTTTCAAATGGCCCTTTCTCTCATGTGGGTTTAAAAGCAGATTTTGCCTTATCTGATGATTTTAGTTTAATGTTAGCGGTTATGAACCCATGGGACACCAACGATACTTCTTTTACTGGAGAATATTCTTTTGGAGCTCAATTTGGCTATAAAGGACAATTCTTAAACCTATACTATGATAGTGGAGCCAATAATGGCTTAGGTTTTGAAGTTGATTACACAGGTGGTTTTGATGTCTCTGATGAATTCTTCTTAGGAATCAATGCGGCTTACCAAACCACGTCTTATGTTTTTGATGATTTCGGAAACGTATTAAATAATGATTTTAAAAATGGATTCTATGGCGCTGCTCTTTATCCACAATATACATTATCTGATAATTTAGCACTTGGTTTAAGAGGTGAATATTTTGGATATCATGCTGAAGAAGGAGACGATTTACCGAGCGTATTCGCTGCAACTTTAACTGGAAGTTACACAGTAGACAGCAATTTAATTATTAAGCCTGAGATAAGATTAGATTCTTGGAGCAATAACGATGCTGCTTACTTTGATGCTGACGGAGAAGATGCAAGTAGCTTAGCCGCATTTACTTTAGCTGCAATCTACTCGTTCTAAACCAACATACTAACTAATACCAACTATTATGATAGATAATTTTTTAACTATACTCCCAAATCTAGCTATTGTGCAGGACACCGTAGCCGCGACCACAAAAGACGTTGAAGATGCGGTAAGCGCTATAAACGGCGATTTAGGCATGCTTTGGATGTTACTTTCCGGTATCCTGGTATTCTTTATGCAAGCAGGTTTCACATTAGTAGAAACCGGAATGACACGATCTAAAAATGCTGCCAACATTGCCATGAAAAACCTATTGGACATTTGCGTAGGCTCGTTGACATATTGGCTAGTCGGATATTCATTAATGTATGGAGACACTTCTAACGGATGGTTTTTCTGGAGTGGTTTAATGCAAGGTGAAGGCGCCGATTTATTCTTTCAAACTATGTTTGCCGCTACTGCAGCTACAATCGTTTCTGGAGCTATTGCCGGACGAACAAAATACTCCACATACGTGATATTCTCAATTGTAATGACCGCTTTAATTTATCCAATTGCAGGCGGATGGCAATGGCAAGGTTCCGGATGGTTAACCGAGCTAGGGTTTATTGATTTCGCAGGTTCTTCTATTGTACACTCTGTCGGTGGATGGGCCGCATTGGTCGCTGCCTTTATGGTCGGCCCAAGAATAGGTAAATATGTTGACGGAAAAGTAGTAGCTATTCCCGGTCACAATCAAATTCTTGCAACTTTAGGGGTTTTTATCCTATGGTTAGGATGGTTTGGTTTTAACGGCGGTTCTCAACTTGCTTGGGGAGGCGCTGATGCTATAGGAGCTTCAAACGTTGTATTGATCACAAATTTAGCTGCAGCTGCAGGTGGATTAGGCGCATTGATAACCACATGGATATGGTACGGAAAACCAAATCTACCGCAAACTTTAAATGGTGCCTTGGCAGGATTGGTAAGTATTACGGCTGGTTGTGGAAACATGACTGCAGTTGGTGCCATTGTCGCAGGACTAATAGGTGGTATTATCGTGGTATTCTCAATTGAATTTATAGAGAAGAAATTAAAAATTGATGATGCTATTGGTGCTGCATCCGTACATGGAGTTGCAGGAGCATGGGGAACATTGGTCATTGGCCTTTGGGGAATAGACGGAGAAACAGGTATTGGTCTTTTTAACGGTGGAGGATTTGGACAATTGGGAACACAGGCCATAGGAGTTTTAGCCTATGGTATATGGTCTGTTGCACTATCTTTTATCATACTTAAAATCTTAAAATCCACCATGGGACTTAGAGTTAGTAAACATGAAGAGGAAGTAGGTCTCGATATTTCTGAACATGGCGAAATCGCTTATCCTGGAAAACGAGATAGAGGATAACCATTAAGTATTGAATTCTTTCATTTAAATTTTAAAATTGATTATTGTATAATTTAGTTGTTAGAAAGAAAACCTTCAGAGCTTGAGCTTTGAAGGTTTTTGTTTTTACAAGCTTGTCATAAAAAAAGAATATTTATAATTTAAACCTAAATTTTATAGGGTCTAAATTTAGAAATTCACAAAAACTACATTTTACCCCTATTTTTTTATAGGGTGTATGTTAATATTGTATAGATTTGAGATGATCTAACCCATATTTAATATATAAAAGTATTAGATATTAACTAAATTCTAACTAATCAATGATGCAATGAAAAAAATCGAAGCAATTATTAGAAAATCCAAATTTTCTACGGTAAAAGATGCACTTCACGCAGTGGGAGTGAATTTCTTCTCTTATTGGGATGTTACAGGACTTGGAAACGAAAAAGAAGGCCATGTCTATAGAGGTGTTTCTTATAGCACAAGTGACATACAAAGGCGCTACTTATCAATAGTCGTTAATGACGATTTTGAAGAAGTAGCCATAAAAGCCATTTTAGAGTCTGCCTCTACGGGAGATGTTGGCGATGGTAAAGTCTTCGTATCTAATATTGAAGAATGCTACAGAATAAGAACAGGAGAAAAAGGCGCACAAACTTTAAAATAAAACACATGGAATTATTAACTACAAATAATGTATGGATGATGATCTGTACAGCACTCGTTTTCTTTATGCACTTAGGATTTGCATTTTTAGAAATCGGATTGACACGTCAAAAGAATACAATTAATATTTTATTTAAAAATATATTTATCATTACTGTAGGCTTACTACTCTATGCCTTAGTAGGTTTTAACCTTATGTATCCAGGAGAATTCAACGGGTTTTTAGGATTCGCAGGCTTTGGTTTAGATTCACCTTTAACCGCTGAAGGTGCTTTAGACTTAACTTATAACGAAGGCTATACCTACTGGACAGATTTCTTATTTCAAGGCATGTTCGCGGCAACTGCAGCAACAATTGTTTCTGGAGCTGTAGCAGAACGCATGAAAATCGGGCCTTTTATGATTTTCACAGTTATCTATGTTGGATTGATTTATCCAATCGCAGGTTCATGGAAATGGGGAGGCGGATTTTTACAAACTTTGGAAACACCATTTTATGACTTCGCAGGTTCTACATTAGTACACTCTGTTGGTGGTTGGGCTGCTTTAGTTGCTGTTGCACTTTTAGGGTCTAGAATTGGCAAATTTAAAGATGGCAAACCACAGGCTATTCCTGGCCATAATATCCCATTAGCAACTGCCGGTGTTATTATACTTTGGTTAGGATGGTTCGGATTTAACGGAGGTTCAGTACTATCAGCTGATCCTGCATTAACCTCATTAACTTTAGTTACAACCTGTTTAGCTGCGGCGGCTGGCGGTGTTATTGCAGCCCTTGTTTCTACATTGAAGTATAAAAATTTAGATTTAACAATGTTCCTAAATGGTATACTAGGTGGCCTTGTTGGTATCACTGCTGGTGCAGATCAAATGAGCCCAACTGATGCTATCATTATTGGCGCAGTGGCAGGTGCCATTATTGTATTCGCTGTTGCATTGATTGACAAACTAAGATTAGACGATCCGGTGGGTGCGATTGCTGTACATTTAGCTTGCGGTATTTGGGGAACTTTAGCCGTAGGCATCTTTGGTGCGTTGGCTAGTGGAGCACAATTTGTGAGCCAACTTATTGGCGTCGCTTCTTATGCTGGTATTTGTATCGCATCTTCTTTCTTAATTATATTTATTTTGAAAAAAGTAGTAGGTATAAGAGTTTCTGAACGTGAAGAGTTAGAAGGATTGGATGCCCACGAACATGGCATGGATGCTTATCCTGATTTTAGATTGAATGAACGCTAAAAACTTAGAATATTAAATTGTTGTTTATTACCTTAATTGTTAGTAAAAACCCTTTGAGCTGTTGCTTGAAGGGTTTTTTAATGTTAAAAATTTCAACTTTAGGCGAAACAGCAAAAAAGAATAGTGAAATTGATAAAAAAAACCTGTCTGGCTTTAGAAACCTGACAGGTCTATATGAAATAGATGCCTGCTTTCCTGTCTGCCAACAGGCAGGCGCAGGGATTTATTTAAGCCGAATTACGACTAGCATTGATATTTCCAAACAAAGAACGGGTAACCATACTTTCAAAAATCTTCATTTGCGCGTCATCTGGTTTTACACCAGCTTTTTCGAGCTCTTGAATTTTCTTCAACGCATATTGCTGTATGGTTAATAATGGTAAAACAATAGACTCCCTAACTGCAATGGATGCTTTTCCTGCTGGTTCTTCTTCCATGAGTTCTTTGTATCCTGTTAACTTTAAAATTAAACGTTTTGAAGTTTCATATTCATTATAAATGATAGTCCAGAATTCTCCATACTCAGGATCTTCAGCCATATATCTTGTTAAATCAAAAAAGGATTTAGACAAGGACATCATACTGTTTTCAATAAGTGTCTTAAAGAAATCGGAAGTTTTAAACAAGTTTTGTACTTTTTCGAATTCTCCAGAATCTTCATAATGCTTTAACGCTGTTCCTACTCCAAAAAAACCAGGGACGTTTTGTTTCAATTGACTCCAAGACCCGACAAATGGAATCGCTCTTAAATCTTCGAACACCAAACCTTCAGATTTACCTCGCTTAGATGGACGACTTCCAATATTGGTTTTCGCATAATACTTTAAGGTACTCATGTGCTCTAAATAAGGAATAAACTTTGGATGTGCCTTGAAATCTGAATACGCTTTATAACTGCGTTTAGACAAATCGGTCATCACTTCCCTATTGCCTTCGGTCATGGTCAAATTCTTATCACTAATACTATTTCCAATTCCAGAACTTATTAATTGTTCTAGGTTGTATTGGGAAGATTCTAAAGTTCCAAAGTTAGAACTTATAGTTTGTCCCTGTATGGTTAGCTGCACTTCCTCATCTTCAATCGTTGGCCCTAAAGACGCATAGAAATTATGCGTTTTTCCACCTCCACGAGCTGGCGGCCCACCACGTCCATCAAAGAAAATCACTTTTACATCGTATTTTCTAGATACTGTAGTCAGTGCTTCTTTTGCTTTAAATATCGCCCAATTGGCCATTAAATATCCACCATCTTTAGTGCCATCACTAAAACCAAGCATTATCGTTTGCCTATTTCCCCTTGATTTTAAATGTGCTGCATAGTCTGGATTCGTATATAATTCCTCCATCACGGTAGGCGCATTTTCTAAATCCGTTATCGTTTCAAAAAGTGGCCCAATATCGACAGTTAATTCCTCTTGAAATGCCACTAACTTCAACATAGCAAACAATTGCATAACGTTGAGCGTGGTTTGGTTGTTACTAATAATATATCGATTTGCTGCCTTTTCACCATTAGTTTCCTGAATGGTTTTAATAACTTTCATGGTGTTCAAAGCCTTCAAGGTTTCTTCATCCTTTATTAAAGACAAATCAACGTTTCCTTCTACTTTAGATAAAATCTGGACTTGTTCTTTCTCAGGTAAATCGTGATAATTTTTTGGAAATATAGTGCTCCCACTTTCAATTAAAGCATCAACCATATCATTAAAAAACTGGTTGTGCTTTCTGCTATCTTGACGAATATCCAAGTTCGCAAAATGAAATCCGAATAAGTGTGTTTTATTGATCAAACTATTTATTTCATCTACATAAAGCGACTGATGGTTATCGATAATAATCTGCTTTACTGCTTTTAATTCTGAAATAAAGTAATCTAACGTTAAGTCGGAAGGTTCGTTTGTAATGATATTATAGAGTTCACGCTCCAAATTCATCATTCTGTCCTCGACACCAGAAAACGTTAATTTTCGTTTTAATTGTCTGACATTTCTGTAATAATTCTTAATAATTGAAAGTCGTAATCTACCCGCAACTTTTAAGGTGATTTCTGGTGTTACAAATGGATTTCCATCTCTATCTCCACCTGGCCAAAATCCGATATTTATGATATCATTTTCAATCTGTTTACCGTCGAAAATATTTTGCTGAATATAATCGAAAATCGTTCCGAAGGATTTATAAAACACATTTTCCAAATACCATATTAAACTTACGGCTTCATCAAAAGGCGATGGTTTTTCATGCTTGTAGAATGGTGTTTTTCCCAATTGCGCCAATAAATCGTTGATTCTCAACAAATCATTTTCGCGAATGGCTTCGGTTAAATCCGTAATAATCCCCAGAACTGAACCTGGATAAAATTGCGTTGGATGCGCCGTCAAAACAATTCGCACTTTAAATTCTTCGAGATATTTCTGAAGGGTATCAAGTTTGTTTTCTGCTGTTGTGGATTCTTTCAGACTTCTTAACGTTCCAATACCATCCATATTATTTACCACTGGAAAAGCTGCATCCTCAATAGCATCAAACAAAACCACTTGTCGTTCTATATATTGAATAAATCGAAACAACAAATTAATCTGACTTTCAGGCGAGCGTCTTGCTTGATATTTCTTAAAAAATGATTCTACTATCGCCGTGGGATTTTCTTTATTAGCAAATCCTTTTTGGCAAGTCTCGTGAAATAGTGGTAATAATGCTCCTGTTTTTGTGATGCTATCAAAGGGCAAAGTCATAAATATACTATTGTATATCTGATATTTTGACATTACGTTTTGATTGAATCTTGTAAGCTTTGGTTGTGTTGGCATGTAATTTATATGATTGTTGATTGTCCTAAATGGATATTAGTGAAATTCATGTTGGTATCGTCAGGATTATTGATAAAATCTTCAATAAACTCACCGACTTTCCCAGTAGTGATGTTATCGTATTTTGTATTTATATCTGGCGTGGAAATATTCAGCTTTAAAGATTTATCAACGCCTTGTCTTACTAAGTCAGCTTCAGCAAATAAACCAAAATGGTCTAGTAACATTGCTGCAGATAAAATAGAGGCCACCGGATTAGCAATTCCTTTTCCTGTCGCTTGCGGAAATGACCCATGAATAGGTTCAAACATCGCATATTTGTCTCCAACTGATGCCGAAGCCAAAAGACCAATAGAACCTCCAATAACACTAGCTTCATCGCTAATAATATCACCAAACAAATTCTCTGTTAATATAACGTCGAACTGTTTAGGGTTCAATATCATTTGCATGGCTGCATTATCTACAAACAAGAAATCTAAGGTCACCTCTTTATAGGTTTCTGCAACTTCAGTCACCACTTTTCTCCAAAGTCTCGAGGTCTCCAATACATTGGCTTTGTCAACCAAAGTTACTTTACGTCTTCTGGTTTGCGCCGCTTTAAAGGCTAAATGTGTAATTCTTTCAATCTCCTCACGTGAATATTCACATAAATCTGAAGCTACATTTCCATCGTCACTTAATTGTTTTTCTCCGAAGTAGATTCCTCCAGTCAGTTCGCGATAAATACTAATATCCGTACCTTTAATAATATGCTTTTTTAACGGTGATTTATCCAAAAGCGCTTCGTAAGCTTTTACAGGTCTAATATTAGCAAAAAGACCCAATTCTTTTCGCAACTTAAGCAATCCTTGTTCTGGTCGTACTTTCGCAGAAGGATCATTATCATATTTTGGATGACCAATAGAACCAAACAAAATAGCATCCGTAGACCTACATAAATCTATAGTTTCCTTTGGCAACGGGTCATTATGCTTATCTATGGCTATAGCACCAACATCAGCATTGGTGAACTTAAAATTATGGTTGAATTCTGAAGCAATCGCTTTTAAAACTTTTACTGCTTGGCTAGTCACTTCTGGACCGATACCATCACCTGGCAAAACTGCAATGTTTAATTTCATATATTCATGTATTCCTGTGAAAGCAGGAATCTCACCTACTTTCTACTATTTTTAATTTTTTATTATTCCTACTTAGGCAGGAATCTATTTTATTCAATTCTGAGATTAGCTACGCTGAATCTTCGATTTCCTGCCTTCGCAGGAAATAATATCAATATATTTTCTGGGCTTCAAAAGCCTCAATTTGTTCTTTATTATTTACAAGATAATCAATATCATCGTAACCATTAATCATACAGGTCTTTTTATAGGCATCAATTTCGAAATTCTCAGATAAATCGGAATTTTTTACAGAAATCGTTTGTTTTTCGAGATTAACTTCTAATTCTGTATTTGGATTGGACACTATTTGATCAAACAAGTCGCTTAGAAATTCTTTTGAAACCTGCACTGGTAACAAACCATTATTGAGCGCATTGCCTTTAAAAATGTCTGCAAAAAAACTAGACACCACGACTTTAAATCCAAAATCTGTAATGGCCCAAGCCGCATGCTCCCTACTCGATCCACAACCGAAATTATCGCCAGCAACTAAAATGCTACCTGAATATTTTGGATCGTTCAAAACAAAGTCAGTATTAACGGTTCCGTCTTTATGATATCGCCAATCCCTAAAAACATTCTGACCAAATCCTTTTCTATCCGTTGCTTTTAAAAAACGTGCCGGAATTATTTGATCTGTATCTACATTCTCAATGTTTAGTGGAATGGCCTTAGATTGTAATTTTGTGAATTTTTCCATAATACTTCCTGCGCCTGCCTGTTGGCAGACAGGAAAGCAGTTCCGAACGTATTCGGAATCCACTTTCATATTTTTAATTAAACTTTTTTATTCTTTCATACCTATGAGGTTTAGATACTGAATCAAGTTCAGCACAAGCCTCGCAGCATATACGTTAAGCCCTCAAAAGTTGTTGAAACCTTTGAGGGCCAAAAATTCTTTAATTCAATTGTTTAGTAATATCAACTATTTTTCCTTCTACGGCAGTTGCCGCAGCAACCAAAGGGCTAGCTAATATGGTTCTGGATCCTTGCCCTTGGCGACCTTCAAAATTTCTGTTAGAGGTGGAGACACAGTATTCGCCTTGTGGAATTTTATCATCATTCATCGCCAAACATGCCGAACAACCTGGTTGACGCAACTCAAAGCCTGCCTCATCAAACACCGTTTTTAAGCCTTCTTCTATAATCTGGGCTTCCACTTGTTTACTTCCTGGCACTAACCAAGCGGTAACATTTTCAGCTTTTTTCTTCCCTTTTATATAATTTGCAGCCACTCTAAAATCTTCGATTCTAGAATTGGTACAACTTCCTATAAACACAAAATTAATGGGTTTATTGATTAAACTTTCACCAGCTTCAAAATTCATATAAGCTAATGATTTTTTAAAGGATGCATTCTCGTCAACCGGAATGTTTTCAGAAATTTTAATTCCCATGCCAGGATTGGTTCCGTAGGTAATCATTGGTTCTATATCCTCAGCATCAAAACTGTATTCCTTATCAAATTGTGCGCCTTCATCCGTTGGCAAGGTTTTCCAATAGGCCACTTTCTTATCAAAATCGTCACCTTGCGGCGCAAATTGTCGTCCTTTTACGTATTCAAAAGTGGTATCGTCTGGCGCAATCATGCCACCTCGTGCTCCCATTTCAATACTCATATTGCAGACGGTCATTCTGCCTTCCATACTCATCTCTTCAAACACATTTCCCGCATATTCACAAAAATAACCTGTGCCAGAATTGGTGCCTAGTTTTGAAATAATATAAAGAATGACATCTTTTGGCAACACACCTTTCTTTAATTTCCCATTAACGGAAACTCTTAAGCTTTTTGGTTTTGTAAGCAATAGGCACTGGCTCGCAAAAACTTGGGCGACCTGGCTAGTACCAATACCAAAAGCAATAGCACCAAAAGCGCCATGTGTTGAGGTGTGACTATCTCCACAGACCATGGTCAAGCCTGGTTGCGTCACTCCTAACTCAGGCGCCATTACATGGACAATTCCATTATATTTATGTCCTAACTCATATAAGGTGATATTGTTTTTTTTACAATTTTCAGAAAGTTGCTCTAACTGCTTTCTAGAAAGTGCATCTCTAATGGGCTGATCTTGATTTAAAGTTGGTGTATTATGATCTGCCGTTGCTACAATTTGGTCTGGCCTGAAAACAGGAATTCCGCGATCTTCCAACTCATTGAAAGCTTGCGGACTTGTAACTTCGTGTATTAAATGTTTGTCAATATATAGAATCTGAGGCCCATTTTCTATGGTGCTGACCACGTGTGAATCCCAGACTTTATCGAATAGTGTTTTTTTTGCTGTCATATTTATTTTCCGCAAAAGCGGTCATCTCATTTTTAACTAAAGGCTAGTTGATGAATTAAGCTGAAATTATTTGTTGGTAAACCTTACTGGTTTCGATAATTTGATGAATGTCGTTATCATTGATTTGCTTTTTTCTATCAGCAAATTTCAAAAAGTTGGCATAGACATCATCTAATTGCAATTTCGTAAGTTCGTAACCTACATTTTTAGCTCTGTAAGCTAAAGCTGCCCTCCCACTTCTTGCGGTCAACACAATTGCAGATTCAGTGACACCAACATCCTTAGGGTCAATGATTTCGTAAGTTTCACGATTTTTAATGACACCATCTTGATGAATTCCAGAACTATGTGCAAAGGCGTTAGATCCCACAATGGCTTTGTTTGGTTGCGTATAAATTCCCATACTATCCGAAACAAGTTGACTCATTCCATACAGCATTGACGTATTGATATTGGTATCTAAATTAAGGTAAGGATGTTGTTTCAAAACCATCACCACTTCTTCCAAAGCCGTGTTACCGGCACGTTCCCCAATACCGTTAATGGTACACTCTATTTGTCTCGCACCATTAATTACACCTTCAATGGAATTGGCCGTTGCTAGACCCAAATCATTATGACAATGGCAGGATAGAATGGCTTTTTCTATACCTTTTACATTCTCTTTTAAATATTTAATTTTTGCGCCATATTCACTTGGCAAACAGTAACCTGTTGTATCTGGAATATTCAATACGGTTGCACCAGCTCTAATTGCCGCTTCACAGACTCTTGCTAAATATTCGTTATCTGTTCTACCAGCATCTTCGGCATAGAATTCAACATCCTCAACAAAGGACTTTGCATATTTTACAGCCGCGAACGCACGCTCTAAAATATCATCTTGAGTCGTTTTGAATTTGTGAACAATATGTGATTCTGAAGTCCCAATACCTGTATGGATTCTTGGCTTTGCAGCATATTTTAAGGCTTCTGCAGCTACTTTTATATCATTTTGAACCGATCGCGTCAATCCACAAACCGTTGCGTTTTTCACTATTTTTGAAATGGCTTCAACCGATTTAAAATCACCAGGACTTGACACAGGAAAACCAGCTTCAATCACATCGACCCCAAGGACATCTAACTGTTCTGCGATAATAACTTTTTGCTCCTTGTTAAGTTTGCAACCCGGAACTTGTTCGCCATCACGCAAAGTTGTATCGAAGATTTGTATATTGTTATCTGACATATATCAAAATATATTTATAGTATTGTCTTACGAATTTATATTTTGAATATTAAAAATCCGCTCACGATTGCATTGTTTTACGATGTTCAAAAGCGAAAACAGTTATTATTTTATTGACTATCAACATAATAAAGCCATTTTACATTGACAACTAAAGACCAAAAAGATAATTTATTTTCACTCGTGAAGTCTTTGACAAAGTCTGAAAAACGACAATTCAAACTTTATGTAGGGCGGCTTGGTGTGAATTCTGATTCAAAATTCATGAAACTTTTCAGTTTTTTAGATAAAGCCAAAGGCTATAATGAAACGTCGATAATAAAAAGTGGTATCGTAAAAAAGCAGCAGCTTGCCAATGTAAAAGCACATTTATATAAACAGATTTTAATCAGCTTAAAGTTGAATCCTTCGCATCAAAATGTGCGTTTACAAATTAGGGAACAACTCGATTTTGCTTCCATTTTGTATCACAAGGGCTTATATAAACAAAGTTTGAAAATATTGGACAAGGCGAAGGAATTAGCGATTTCGTATGAAGAGAAAAATTCAGCTTTTGAAATTGTTGAACTTGAAAAAGTAATTGAATCTCAATACATTACACGCAGCATCAGTACACGTGCCGATGAGTTGGCTATCCAAGCCAAGGAGTTGAGTTCTCTCAATGTTATTGCGAGTAAACTCTCTAATTTATCGTTACAGCTTTACAGTACCATTCTTAAAACAGGCTACGTAAAAAATGAAAAAGAGAGCCAAATGGTCACTAAATATTTTGATGATCGATTACCTAAAATCAACTTGGCCAAATTAGGATTTCGTGAAAAGCTTTGGCTTTACAAAGCCAATTTGTGGCAAAGTTTTTTGCTTCAAGATTTTTTGAACTGCTATAAATACGCTTCAAGATGGGTAGATTTATTTCATCAAAATCCAAGCATGATTAACCTAAATCCGGTTTTTTATCTCAAAGGGAACAACTACCTTTTGGAATCTTTATTTTTTATTGGAAACAAACCAAAATTCGTCAAAAAATTAGAGCATTTTAAAGCTACCGTAAACAATTCGAAATTCAATAAAGATGAAAATGTTTCAAGCTTAGTGTTTCTTTATACCAATTTCCATAGCATCAACCAACATTTTATTGATGGCAGTTTTGAAGAAGGTTTGGCATTAATTCCTCAAATTGAAAAACAACTCATTCAGTTTAAAGACCGCATTGATCCGCATCATAAAATGATTTTTTACTACAAGTTTGCCAGTTTACATTTTGGTGCAGGAAACAATAAAGCGTGCATAAAATATTTAGACAAGATTATTTCCAACAAATCGCTTTCCATGCGAGAAGATTTACTCTGTTTTTCGAGAGTCTTAAATCTTGTAGCCCATTACGAAGCCGGATTGGATTACCATTTAGAAACCCTTTTAAGAAGCACCTACAAGTTTTTGATAAAGATGAATGATTTATACGAAGTGCAGAAAGAAATGATAAAATTCATTAGAGGGCTTCATGATATTTATCCACACGACCTTAAAAATGCGTTTAAGGAACTGCATAAAACCTTAAAAACTTACGAAGACCATCCATACGAACGTAGGGCATTTCTGTATTTAGACATTATTTCTTGGTTGGAAAGCAAGATTGAAAATAAGCCTGTGGGTGAAATTATTAAGGTGAAGTATTTGGCAAAAAATGCTTCTTAATTATCTGAATTTCATAAAAAATCCATAAAAAGTCTTAATAAATTTGGAATTCTAATTTTTGTGTTGCAATATTTGTATTCACAAAGTTCAAACACTTACTGAAAGGGAAACTTTTAAATTTTAAAGTTTGAGGCGTGAAAAATTTGAAAACCGCAGTTTGTATATGCAAATGAGGATTTTAAAATTTTGAAACACCAAAGAAATTTAGATTTAAAATTTTCCGTAAATGTTATCAAGAAAGGCGGAGAGATAGACTCGATGAAGCCTTAGCAACCCTTAGATTTACTATGAAGGTGCTAAATTCTACTTAATTGTTCGATTCATTAATCGATAGATTGGATAGATAACTCAAGACTAATTACCCATCTGTAATTAGCATTTTCTTTATAACATTTTTCTAGTATAAACGCCATTAATGGTGTTTCCATTCATGGAATTTTATTTCATCATTGGTTTGACTTAATTATTATTAACTCAAAAACAAGAAAAATGAGTACACAAAAATTCGCAACACAAGCGTTGCACGCAGGACACGACGTTAGTCAAACAGGAGGAACAAGAGCTGTTCCTATTTACCAAACCACATCTTATGTTTTCGATGATTCGGATGATGCCGCAGGACGATTCAATTTATCGGTTCCAGGATTTATTTACACACGTTTAAATAATCCAACAAACGATATTCTAGAACAGCGATTAGCAGCATTGGAAGGCGGCATTGGAGCCGTTGCAACAGCTTCCGGAACCGCAGCCATCTCAACAACATTGTTGACACTTCTACGTGCTGGAGACCATATTGTGGCTTCAAGTAGTTTGTACGGAGGAACCTACAATTTATTGAGTGTTACACTGCCAAGACACGGTATCACAACTACATTTGTGGATGCCTCTGAACCAGAAAATTTTGAAAAAGCCGCTCAGGAAAATACAAGAGCCATTTTTGTTGAATCTTTAGGAAACCCTAAACTCGATGTTTTAGATTTAGAGGCGATTTCAAAAGCAGCAAAAGCACACAAAGTTCCTTTAATTGTAGACAATACAGTGGCGACGCCTTCGCTTTTGAATCCAATTGAATATGGCGCTAATATTGTCATTCATTCTTTGACCAAGTACATCAATGGTAACGGAACGTCTTTAGGCGGAATTATTATTGACGCCGGAACTTTCGATTGGACCAACGGTAAATTCCCAGAATTCACAGAACCTTCTGCAGGTTATCATGGTTTAGTATATAGCGAAGTCATTGGACCTGCTGCCTTTATTGCAAAAATTAGAATTGAAGGCTTACGTGATTATGGTGGCGCATTGAGTCCGTTTAACGCATTCCAAATTATTCAAGGGTTGGAGACTTTAGAATTACGTATTCAAAAACATAGTGAAAACGCATTGGAATTAGCGAAATGGCTGCAAGCACAACCCGAAGTGAAATGGGTCAATTACCCTGGTCTAGAATCTAGTAAATATAATTCCCTTGCGAAGAAGTACTTGCCAAAAGGGCAAAGTGGCATCGTTACCTTCGGATATGAAGGCGGTTATGAGGCTGCAAAAACCATCGCAGATACCACCAAAATATTTTCTCTATTAGCCAATATTGGTGATACAAAATCATTGATTATTCATCCTGCAAGCACCACGCATCAACAATTAAGTGATGACGCTCAAGAAACGACTGGAGTGACCAAGGATTTAATTAGATTATCTGTTGGCCTAGAGAATATTGAGGACTTAAAAGCAGATTTAAAAGAAGCATTTGCGGCTGTAAAACAGAAGCAAGCACTTCAAAATTAGTTTTTACGACGACTGTTAATTCTAAAAAACAGATATCTCTTTCTTAGAGGTATCTGTTTAATCACTTAAAAATTTAAAAGGATTCTCGCCTTCATGGGGACTAAAAGATGGGAAAATTAAATTATATACATATATCAGATTTTAATACCGAATCAGGAAAGACTTATACTATAAATCTATCTTATCAAACCTTTGGAAAAGTACTGCATAATGCTCCTATTGTCTTGGTAAACCACGCTCTTACCGCTAATTCCAATATCATTGGAGAGCATGGCTGGTGGAATGATTTAATTGGCCCAAACAAATGTATAGATACGGATTCATATACTATTTTAGCATTCAATATTCCAGGGAATGGCTACGACACTAAAGCTGAAAATTTAATCGAAAACTACAAAGATTTCACGGCTCGAGATATCGCTAAATTGTTTGCCTTGGGACTGGAGCAATTAAGAATAGAGCAGCTTTTTGCGGTCATTGGTGGATCTGTTGGAGGTGGTATTGCATGGGAACTGGCGGCATTAAAACCTCATCTTATTGAACATTTAATTCCAATAGCTACGGATTGGAAATCTACGGATTGGTTGATTGCTAATTGCCATATTCAAGATGCAATTCTCAATCATTCTAGTGACCCATTAGCAGATGCGAGGATGCATGCCATGACCTTATATCGTACGCCAGAATCATTGAAGCAGAAGTTTGAAAGAACTAAAAGAAGTAATGACCTTTTCAATATTGAATCTTGGTTAAATTACCATGGTAACACGTTGACTAATCGTTTTAACCTATCGGCTTATAAAATGATGAATCAAATTTTACGCACTATTGATATTACCGCAGGACGAGGTGACTTTTTAGACGTCGCTTCAAAAATTGAATCCGATATTCATATTATCACCATTAATTCAGACTTGTTTTTTAAAGCGGAAGAAAACTGGAATAGTTTTGTAGAATTAAAGAGTAGAAAAGAAAATGTCAATATCCATGAGATAAAGTCCATTCATGGCCATGATGCATTTTTAATTGAATTTGATCAGTTAGAGCGTTTCCTTAAACCTATTTTTAAGATAAAAGTAAAAACTTCTGAAAATTCAGATAAACAAGTCGCGTAATTAAATCAGATTCCTAGCCATAGATGCATTAGACGCTTAATTCTCAATAATTTATCAGTTGACTTCTACTAATTCTAGCAAATAAAAGCTATCTTGTTATCATTATAATGAGCTAATTATGAGCAAGTCATATATAGATTTACATTGCCATCCGGCTTTAAAACCTTTTGGAAAAAGTTTTAAATACCAACCACCAAAACAGAATAATCTCGATAGTGGTCGTAAAAATTCCATTTGGCATTACAGTCCGCCAAATTACCTAGAAAAGCATGTCAATCTTTTACTCACGCTCACAAAATTCACGCAGACCGATCTCACGGCTTTAGCAAAAACAAATTGCAACATTGTGGTCATTTCATTATATCCTTTTGAAAAACATTTTTTAAAGGATAAAATGTTAGGCTTTAAATTCATTCCTGATCTCTTAGTGAATTTAGCTGCAGGAGTCAGTCAGAAACGTATCGATAATTTAAGAAATCACTCTAGTTATTTTCAAGATTTGAATGATGAGTATAATTATTATATGCAACTTAATAATATGGCTCAGATTGTAGATGATATAACATTTACTTATCGTTTAGTCAGCAACTATTCTGAAATTCAAACCAATATAGAAACCTCTACGGACAAAAGAAGAATAATCAGCTTAGTACCAACCATAGAAGGCGCTCATGCTTTTGAAACTGGAATGGACAAAGATAAAGACACAGCCGATGAAGCCACCGTTTTGCAACATATTGAAATGGTAAAAAACTGGGAACACAAACCGTTTTTTATCACTTTAGCGCATCATTTCTATAATGAAATTTGTGGTCATGCCAGAAGCATCAGTATAGGATTAATTAAGAAAGAACAAAATCGTGGCCTCAATACAGATGTTACTGAATTAGGCTTTAAAGTTATAGACAAACTTTTGGATAACTCGGAAAACAAACGCATTCTTATCGACGTAAAACACATGAGCACCGCATCTCGAAAAACCTATTACAACTTATTGAAAACCAAATATGCTTCTGAAAATATTCCGATTATTGTCAGCCATGGTGCCGTAAATGGTAAGCGTTCTATCGAAGAATGGAACAATTCCGACTCCGACCTCAGCGATAATTTCAGTGATATCGACATCAACTTATATGATTCTGAACTTGTACGCATTGCAAAATCCAAAGGTATTTTTGGGTTACAATTAGACGAGCGACGTGTTGGTAGTAAAAAAGCGATTAGAAGCTCACGCACTTACTGGCCCAGCAAGAAAAGACGCTATAGAAACAAATCTCAATTAATCTGGAACCAACTGCAGCACATGGCAGAAATTCTGGATAAACATAATTTATTCTGCTGGGAAACCATGGCAATCGGTTCAGATTTTGATGGCATTGTTAATCCTATAAAAGGACTTTGGACTGCTGAAAATATTGAAGATATCAAACCTTATCTCATCGAAAAAGCTAAAAATTATCTTCAATCCAATGCTTCAAAATTACAGCCTCAAAATCAAATTTCGGCTACGGAAATTATCGACCGTCTATTATTTATCAATGCTGATGAATTTTTGAAACGAAATTTTATTTGAAAATATTGGTTTCTATTAACTCGTTTTTTAACTACAATTTTTCATCCATACTAGCAAACGATTGTTAGAAACAAAAAATCGCGCTAAAGCGATTTAGTCAGAGCCAAATTTGTGTCTTTAGGCATACAAAATCGCTAAAAACAATTGAGCAAGTTTTTCTAGCGTGCCTTTAGGTACGCCATATATTCTACCTAAAGGCACAAATTTCAACTGTTATCGTTCGGTTTTATGAAAATGTTGTCCCAAAAGGGACAAAAAAAACACCTCGACTTTAGTTAAAATATTGGACTGTGAGCGTTAATATTAATAGCAATCAAGACAATTATAATACATTTGTCCGTTTATATTTGAAAATTGGACAATACCGAAAACATAAAGACCAAAACCCCTAAAAAACGAAACTATCGTTGGTTGCGCAGAACTTTACGCGTGTTACTGGGAATTCTTGTGTTTTTATTTTTGGTCATTCTTTTCGTCAGAAGTCCGTGGGGACAAGGCATCATTGTGGACAAAGTTGTAAAATATGTCTCCGATAAAACCAACACCAAAGTTGACATAGAAAAACTCTTTATTACATTTGATGGCGATGTACAACTCGACGGCCTTTATTTAGAAGACAAAAAAGGTGACACTTTGGTCTATTCCAAATCCCTTGAAGCCAACATTCCACTTTGGAAAATGATTAGAGGCGAAGCCGTTGGTGTCGATGCTCTTGATTGGGATGGTTTGCGTGCCAATATTATTCGAAAAGATTCCATCCAAGGCTACAATTTTCAGTTTTTAATAGATGCTTTTGCAGCAACAGACAGCACAGCTGTTGCTACAGATACAACTTCCGCACCTCTAAACCTTGTTCTTGGCAACTTAAACTTCAATAACTTTGATATCGTTTTTGATGATGCTGTTGCAGGAATTGATTCTAGATTTAAAATCGGTAAGCTGGAAGCGGATATGGAAACCACCAATATCGAAGCGATGATTTTTGAGGCTTCGACCATTGAACTTAGTAATGCCAACATCAAATTCATTCAAAAACCTGTTGCGCTTGATACGACAGCTTCAGACGTACCTTTGCCAAAATTAGCGTTTGAAAATTTAGCTTTAAACAACGTGGTCGCTTATTACGAATCCCAACCCGACCGAATCATCGCAGATGTTGACATTTCGGAGTTCGCGACAGAAGCTCCTCTTATAAATGTGGAAGCTAGTGATTTCAACCTTAAAAACATAACTCTCAAAAATTCTAGAATCAGCTTAACGACTGAAGCCGAAATCAATGGTCTTACTCAAAAAATAGAAGAAACCAAAGACGACGCCAAAAAGGACATTGAAATCTTTGAATGGCCTCAAATAAAAGTAAATATTGCCGAAATAGATTTTAAAAACAATCAGTTTAATTATCGTGTCGGCAATGCAGCACCGCAAAAAGATGTTTTTAACCCAAATGCTATTGCGCTTTCAAATTTAACGCTTCAAGCTAAAGACGTTCTATTAGAAGATAAAAAAGCAACATTCAATTTAGAGCAACTGAATTTTAATGAAATTTCAGGATTTAATCTCAAGCAATTGGCAGTTAATTTTAAGGCTACAGACCAAAATATGGTTTTAGATGATTTGAAATTCCAACTGAATAACAATGCCATTTCGGGTGATGCAAAATTAGATTACCAGTCCCTTTCGCAATTAATTGAAACACCCGAAACTACCAAAGTAAAATTGAATTTACCAGCGTTTCGTTTGTCATTGTCAGATCTCTTCAAGTTTCAACCCGATTTAAAAAATAACGAATATGTCAAAAAACTAAGCGAAAAACCGTTTAAAGGACATCTCAATGCCTCAGGAACTTTAGCGTCCATAAATCTAACAAATACTGAAGTCAATTGGGGAAAATCAACTCAAATTTCGGCTTCAGGATCCATTCAAAATGTAACCAATCCTGAAACACTTCAATTTAATATTCCACAGTTTTCTGCAAACACAAGACGTTCGGATTTAATTCAGTTTGTAAGTGAAAAAGATCTAGGAGTCAGCTTACCTAATGACGTTGAACTCACAGGTAACTTCAACGGAAGTCCAACAGATATTTCCGCAAAAGCAAAACTGACAACTACTCAAGGTCTGGCCACTATAGATGGGAATTTCAAAAATGAAAATAGCATTGCTTACGACGCTTCGATTACCATTGAAGATTATAAAGTCAACGAATTGCTTAACAACCCTCAATTTGGAGAATTAAGTTTAACCATTGATTCGGAAGGAAACGGAAAAACTATTAACACTTTGGATGCCTCTTTGGATGCGACCGTTTCAAAATTCCAACTTAATGATTATGCTATAAAAGACCTTAATATCAAAGGCAATTTAAAAAATGGCAGAGGTAATGTGATTTCAAAATACAAAGACGACAACCTAAATGTAAATCTAGATGCTTTTGTGGTTCTCGATTCAATTGCACCAGAAGCCACGTTAGAGTTGAATGTCATTGGCGCAAATCTACAAGCACTTGGACTCATGGGTCGCAACGTAAAAACCGGCATGAATATTTACGCAGATTTTAAAGGCAATAGCAAAAGTTATGACCTGTCTGCAATTATTGATGATGGTGTTGTAGTATATGATAACAGAACCTATTTGTTGGGCTCACTAAAGGCTTTGGCCCATGTTAGAGCAGACACGTCATCGGTGTCCTTGAGCAATAAAATGATTGATTTAGACTTAAAGTCAAATGCCGATCCTGTAACTTTTAGCAACGCTTTAAAACGGCATGTGTCCAGTTATTTTTATCGCGATGAGAAAATTCCGGATTCTATTACCAAATTCGTCAATCTAAAACTTGAAGGAAGCGTTTCAGAATCGCCCTTACTGAACGATGTATTTTTAGTAAACGTAAAAGATTTGGACACTATTGATATTTCCATAGATTTTAACGAAAAAGCTAGAAAATTAAAAGCCAATATTACCGCACCACATATAAATTACAGTGGCAATGAACTCGATAGCTTAGCGTTTTCCATGAATACGGATAAGGACAATTTCAAATTCAATCTTGGTTTTGAAAACATAAGCGCCGGACCTTTAGAAATTCCTAAAACCGTCATTACCGGAAATCAGACCAATAACGAATTGTCATTAAATTTTTTAGGCTATCACAATGATGAAAAACTGATGAACGTCAATACAAAAATCACAGGAAATCGTGAACGTTTGCAATTTTCAGTTAATCCCGATAGTTTAATCTTGAATAAGGAAAAATGGATGATTCCAGGTTCCAATGAAATTGTTTTTGTGGACAAAAATCTAGAATTCACGGATTTTAAAATCACTAAAAACAATCAATCCATTGAAATTACAGA
Organism: Winogradskyella forsetii; assembly: GCF_013394595.1. GTDB lineage: Bacteria > Bacteroidota > Bacteroidia > Flavobacteriales > Flavobacteriaceae > Winogradskyella > Winogradskyella forsetii. The sequence goes on along the minus strand of NZ_CP053348.1, from coordinate 458,225 downwards.
TAAATTACCCAATTTCACAAAGCAACATATCGCTATAGAGTTTGGGAATTTTGAAATTAACGAGGTCTTCAATTATTTAAATCCAGAAACTGAAATAGCATCAGGGCAACTCAACGGTAATTTCATTCTCGAAGATCCTTTTGCAAATACAGGTCTTGTTGCAGATTTAAGTATTGAACAATTCAATGTGCTCAACACAGACTTAGGCGTATTGAGCATCAATGGAAACTCTCTTGGAGCAGGTAGTTATGCATTTAATGCAGGATTAAAAGGTGGTGATATCGATTTTGATTTGGTTGGTGATTATATGGTTAGTAATAATACAGCCAATCTCGATTTGAATTTAGACATCAACACGTTTAAAATGAAAGCCCTCAATACCCTATCATTAGGTGAAATAAAAGAGACAGACGGAAGTTTTTCTGGTGCCTTTAAAGTTACAGGCACCACTACTGATCCACAATATAATGGTTCAATAACTTTTGATAATGCGGGTTTCAATATCGCTAAACTGAATACAAAATTCAAGATGGCCAATGAAACCCTTAACATTGATAACGACGGCCTGTCTATGTCCAATTTTACCATAAGCGACGAAAACAATAATGACTTGGTTTTGTCTGGAGACATAGGCACTGAAAGTTTTATAAATCCAACATTTGATTTAGAGGTTCAGGCAAACAATTTCCAAGTGCTGAATGCCACACAAGAAGATAATGAAGAATTCTACGGAAAAGTGACCTTTGATGCCAATGCCACTCTTACTGGTGATTTACAAATTCCAAAATTGAGCGCTAAAATGACTTTAGGTTCAGAAACTGATCTTACTTATGTATTGCCATCAAGCCTTGCCAGTATTGAGGAACGCGATGGTGTTGTTGCTTTTGTGAATCGTGAAAATCCAGATGCCATTCTTACACAAACCGAAGAACAAACAGCGACTATAAAAGGTTTTGATATTTCAACTCAAATTAAAGTTGGTAAAGAAGCGGCAGTAACCATTATTATTGATGAAGAAACCGGTGATAATTTCAGGGTTTCAGGTGAGGGCGATTTTATATTTACAATGGCACCCAACGGACGTATCACATTAAGTGGTGGTTATGAAATATCAGATGGCCATTACGAACTTAACCTTTATAATCTGGTCAATAGAAAATTTTTGATTGCGCCCGGAAGTCGCGTGACATGGTCTGGAGATCCATTTGATGCGAAATTGGATGTCCGCGCCATTTACAATTTAGAAACTTCGGCTTCTGCACTTATGGCGCCTCAAATTTCTGGAGCAGATCCATCTGTGAAAAGTAAATACAGACAAGTACTACCTTTTAAAGTATATCTAAATATTGATGGCGAATTATTACAACCTCAAATCTCGTTTGCTTTAGATATGCCTGAAGAAGAACAAGGTGCCATTGGTGGACAAGTTTACGGTAGGGTTCAACAAGTAAATCAACAAGAAGGTGAACTTAATCGACAAGTCTTTTCATTATTGGTGCTCAACCGTTTTTACCCAGAACCTGGAAGCGATGGAAGTACAGGTGGCTTCGCAACCATTGCTAGGGATAACCTAAACGATGCCGTTTCTGAACAACTCAATGCCTTTTCAGATAAAATATTAGGCAACACAGGTATTGAGCTCGATTTTGGTCTTGATAGCTACACAGACTATCAAGGAAATTCCCCAACCAACCGAACACAATTGGATGTTGCGGCCCAAAAGAAACTTTTTAATGATAGATTAACGGTAAGAGTGGGTAGTGAAGTAGATATTGAAGGCAGTGGGTCAGCAGAAGAAGAGACACCATTAATTGGTAATGTGAGTTTAGAATACACCCTTTCCGAGGATGGCAGATACCGACTGAAAGGTTTTAGAAAAAGTGAATTTGAAAACGTAATTGATGGACAAACTATTGTAAGTGGAATAGCCCTTATTTTTACACAGGAATTCAACCAATTTAACGAACTTTGGGATGCCATTTTCCGTGCTCAAACTCAAAAGAAAGAAAAACTGGAAGCCGATAAAAAAGCGGCTGAGGAAAAACTAAAAGCCAAAGCGGAGGCCACAGATAAAAGCATTGAACAGAAAAAGAATTAAAACTTGAACTTAAAAACAAAATATATAATCCTTATTGCCCTATTAGGCCTGTTTTTATACTCGTGCAGTGTTAGAAAATACGTTCCTGAAGACGAACGTTTGTATACTGGCGCTACGATTGAGATTGATGCCGATTCCACAGTTCAGAATGTTCAAGATTTAAAAAACGAACTAGAGACAGTTCTGCGACCTGAGCCAAATACCAAATTCTTGGGCATGCGACCAGGTTTGTATTTTTATTACAAAAATCAAAAAGAGAAACCAGGATTTATTAACCGATGGTTATACAAACAAGTCGGTGAAAAACCAGTGTATCAATCAGATGTGGAAACTTTTGAAGTTGAAGAGATTTTACGCAACAGGTTAGAAAACAATGGCTTTTTTTACAGTACGGCAAGTTCCTCATTCGAAGAAAAAGAAATAGAAGCGTCTGCGACTTATAATTTAATAGTCCCTAAACCGTATACGATTGCAAGCTTCCAATTGGATTCGATGCCACAACCAATTGAGAATGATGTGCAAAAAGTAACAGACAGTTCTGCTTTTCAAAAGACAAAGCGTTTCGATTTGTCCAACATGAAACTGGAACGCCAACGTATAGATTCAGAATTAAAGAAAAGGGGTTATTACAATCTTAATCCAGATTTTTTCATTTTTGAAGCGGACACCAATCAATACAAGAACAAGCGGTTCGATTTGTTCTTGAAGTTAAAAGCCGAAGTACCTAAAAAAGCACTAGTGCCTTATATTATTAAACAGGTCAATATATATCCAAATCATGACCTACAAGATTCCACAAAAGCAACTGCGGAACGTTTTAATGAGAAAAATTATATTCAGGATTCGTTATTTTTCAAGCCAAAATATCTCGATAAGTTTATTACTTTAGAAGAAGAAGAATTTTATAATCCGCAAACTTCAAAAAACACAGCGAGACGTTTATCGAGCATTGGTGCTTATAAATATGTGAACATTCAATATAAAGAAATCGATTCGGCCTTAACGGATAGTTTAGGGGCTTTGGAAGCCAATATTTTCTTATCACCATTGACCAAACGCGCTCTGAGGACGGAACTACAAGCAGTTACAAAATCCAACAATTTTACAGGTCCAAATTTGGCATTGACCTATAGCAACAGAAACCTTTTTAAAGGTGGTGAGACACTTAACCTTAGTGCCAATGTTGGTTACGAAACACAATTTGGAAGTGGAGAAAACGCCGGATTGAGCAGCTTGGAAGTAGGACTGAAAGGCGAACTCATTTTTCCAAGGGTAATTTCGCCTTTTAAAATCAACGATGATTTTTTTGAGTATTCAATTCCCAAGACCAAGACCAGTTTGGGCGTTACATTCTTAAACCGAAGCAAATTATATTCCCTACTTTCCGGAAATGCACTTTTTGGCTATGTCTGGAATGCCAACCGTTACATCACTTATGAGCTCAACCCAATTTCGGTTAACTATACAAGCTTATCGAATACAACTGAAGAGTTTCAGGAAATTTTAGATGACAATCCCTTTTTACAGCGCAGTTTTGACCAACAATTCATTTCAGGGTTAACATTTTCATTTACTTATAATGGCATGGTCGATGCCAAAGACCCTAACCAGTTTTACGTAAATTCCACTTTAGATGTGGCAGGAAACTCAATCAGCCTTTTTGGACAAGAAAAAAACGCAGGAGAACCCAAGGAGTTTTTAGGCTTAGAATATGCCCAATATGCCAAAGCGGATATTGATGCCAGATTTCATCTGAATTTCGGAAAAAACAGAGAACAAACCATAGCGACAAGACTATTTGCTGGTTATGGGTTGGCTTATGGTAATTCTGATGTGATTCCGTTTGTAAAGCAATATTTTTCTGGCGGACCTTATAGCGTGAGAGCTTTCAGGATTCGTTCATTGGGACCAGGAACTTACGATGAGGATGCCGATCCAGATAGTGATGGAACGTTTTTTGACCAAACCGGAAACATACGACTAGAAGCCAATATAGAATACCGCTTTCCAATTTTTTCGTTTTTTAAAGGCGCTGTTTTTGCTGACGCAGGAAATGTTTGGAACTCCGTAGCAAATCCGACCTTTGAGGAGCAGGATGGTACTGCACCAGATAAATTTACATCCAATTTTATAAACGAACTAGGCATGGGAGCAGGTTTTGGATTACGAGTGGATGTTCAAGGTTTCGTCATTCGGTTTGATTTGGCGGCGCCTTTTCATGATCCATCATTACCCGAAGGACAACGCTGGGAATTTAAAGCTGATGAACCTGTGCTGAACTTTGCCATTGGATATTCGTTTTAATATCGCCTGTATGGTTGAGCATTGATTGAAATAAAACATATTTTATTGAAAGCACCTTGCAAGGCAAGTCAACACCTATTTATGCAACAAACTTTTCAAATAGACTAACCCTTTTATTTTGATTGAATTTAATACCTTTATTGAAATCAAAATTTAAAAATAGACACTAATTATACATGACAGAAAAAGAAAAATTCATGCAAGAAGCAGTTAATGCTGCACTAAAAGGAATGAACAATAACGAAGGTGGTCCATTTGGTTGCGTGATTGTAAAGGACGGTAAAATTGTTGGACGAGGCAATAACAAAGTCACCTCAACCAACGATCCCACTGCACATGGTGAGGTCATGGCAATCCGTGATGCCTGTAAAAATCTCAATAGCTTTCAATTAGATGGATGTGAGTTATATACATCGTGCGAACCTTGCCCTATGTGTTTGGGAGCCATATATTGGTCTAGAGTAGATAAGGTTTATTATGGAAGTACCCAAGTTGATGCCGCCAATATTGGCTTCGATGATCAATTTATTTATGATGAAATTCCTTTGCCGTATGCAGAGCGAAAAATTCCGTTTTTACAATTGGCACATGATATTGCTTTGAAGCCTTTTCAAGAATGGAGTAAGAAGTTGGATAGGACTGAGTATTGAATTACCATAACTTTAAGCAACTAAAAAAAACATTCTGTGAAAAAACGAAAAGTGATATTATTTCTCTTAGTCTTGATGATGATTAGTTCTTGTGGAATCGCTAAAACTCATCACAAAAATCAGCTTATAAATTTTGAAGACAATACTATTACTTCGCAAATTCTTACACTTGATGGTTACTATTATGCTGAACTGGAAAGAGATGTACTAAACACATCTGATAATATTAAATCTGACGTAATAAAGTATTTGTCCGTTTTTTTTATTTATAAAGATGGTTTCGTAGTTCATATTGATGAAATTAATGGACTCTCCAATTATTATTGTGCTGAAAAAGAATTAAAAGAAAACACCTATGAAAATGCACATGAAGTAATCGAATTAATGCTGCAATCACAAAATTCAGAAGAAAAGAGAATAAAGCGTATATGTGATTTCAACCCAAACGATATAAGCAACAAAGGTTTAGCCGAAATAGAAAAAGATAGTTTAAAAATACAGTATTATAGAATGGAAGGTCAGAGTCCAAGACCCGATTCTTTTAACTCTTACTATTTGTACGAACTAAACGGAATTATTAAGTCTGACACAAGTTTTATGGTAAAGAGTAAAACTGCATTTAGAGAAAATAAAACTAAAATTGAAAACATTACATACAAATTTAAACAAACTGATAAAAAGCCGAAAATTGATAATTTTTTCAAAAAAAATAAAAAGCAATTTCGATAACCTTAACTTTTTAGGCTAAAATCTTTAGAAAAAATAAATTTTAACCATTGATAACCTTCATCCTAAACAACAGAACTATAAAAACACCAGAAAATTCTGGAATGACCTTATTGGATTTTGTACGTTACCAACAACGTCTTACAGGAACCAAAATAGGTTGTCGTGAAGGCGATTGTGGTGCTTGTACAGTTTTAGTGGGCACATTAAAAGCGAACGGAATTATAGAATATCAAAGCATTACTTCTTGTATTTCGCCATTGGGAAATGCACATGGCAAACATATTGTGACCGTTGAAGGCACCAATTTAAAAAACAAATTAACCACAGCACAGGAAGCCATGAAAGCCAACTACGCCACACAATGCGGATTTTGCACTCCAGGTTTCGTGGTCGCTCTAACTGGCTTTGCCTTATCAAATTCTGAAAAGAATTACAGCAATGCTCTAGATGCCATTAGCGGAAATATTTGTAGATGTACAGGCTATAAATCGATTGAAAGAGCAGCGCATCAGGTGGTTGAAAAATTGGAAGGTAAAAAGGCAGAGTCCTTTAGTTGGTTGATTGACAATGGTTTTATTCCAGAGTATTTTGAAACCATTCCTGAGCGACTGAAAGATTTAGAACGTAAAGATTTACACCAACCCAAAGGACAATATGTTTCTGGTGGAACGGATTTATACGTTCAACAAGCCGATAATCTCATCGATAATTCGGTTCATCTATTAGCTGAAAAAGAGTATTTAAAAGGTATTACAATTGAAAATGAGATTTGCACTATGGGGACAAATTCAACCGTCTCCGATTTATGGAACCATTCTGAATTGAACAACTATTTTCCAAATCTCAAAAAGCATCTAAAGCTAGTGTCTTCAGAGCAAATTAGAAATATGGCTTCCTTTGGTGGCAACTTAGTCAATGCGTCGCCAATTGGCGATATGACGATTTTCTTTTTGGCTTTAAATAGTGACATTATAATTATTGACAAGAACCAAAACGAAAGAACGGTTGCACTTAAAAATTTCTATCAAGATTATAAGACATTCGATTTAAGAGAAGGCGAACTTATCAAAGCTATAAAGTTCAAATTACCAACAAATCAATCCTATTTCAATTTTGAAAAAGTCTGTAAGCGTACTCATTTAGATATTGCCAGTGTCAATTCTGCCATTCATATTTCTATAGAAAATAATACCATTTCGGAAGCACATGTCGCTGTTGGAGGTGTTGCAGCAATTCCGAAGTATTTACATAAAACTTCAAAATTTTTAATAGGGAAATCATTGACTTCTGAAACCATTTTGGAAGCCAATGACAGCCTTCAAAATGAAATTTCACCAATTAGCGATGTTCGTGGTAAAAGCGATTATAAACGTTTGTTGGCAAGACAATTATTCTTCGCCCATTTTACGGAATTATTTCCAGAGCAATTCACTTTAAACCACTTTGTTCAACATGCCTAAAAACAAATCACATAACACGTTGAATTCTGAATTGGATGCGGTTTCAAAATCCCTCAAAAAAAGCATCAAAAACAGGGATTCTTACACGCATGTTCGCGGCGAATCTCTCTATGTTGACGATGTAAATATTAGACAAGGCACCTTTCACGCTGTGGTTTTTGATTCGCCTAAAGCTCATGGAAAAATAAAAAGTATCGATTATTCTAAAGCCGAAGCTTTGGAAGGTGTGCAACGTATTTTTACCTATAAAGATATTCCAGGCAAAAATGAAATTGGTGGCATCATTGCAGATGAACCATTATTTGCAGAAGCCGAAGTCCATTTTTGGGGTATGCCTATTGCTTTGATTGTTGCAGAAACCGAATTTATTGCCAGAAAAGCAAGAGAATTGATAGACATCGACATCGAAGAACTCCCTGTGATTACTACTGCCAAAGATGCCAAGGCCAAAGGCAGTTTAATTAACAAACCACGCTCCTTTTCCTTAGGTGATGCAGAAGAGGCGTTTAAGAATTGCGATTATATTTTTGAAGGCGAAACCTTTTCAAACGGACAGGAACATTTATACATCGAAACACAAGGTGCTTACGCTGAACCGATGGAAAATGGTCATATAAAAATCACCTCGTCAACACAAGGACCAACCGCTGTACAAGCGACTACGGCCAGAGTTTTGGGTGTGGCCATGCACAAAATTGAAGTCGATGTTACACGTCTTGGTGGTGGTTTTGGCGGCAAAGAAGACCAAGCAACACCTTGGGCTGTAATGGCTGCTCTAGCAACGTTTCATCTCAATCAATCCGTAAAATTAGTATTAAACCGTCACGACGATTTACGTATGACAGGTAAACGCCATCCTTATGAAAGCACCTATAAAATCGGCTTATCCAAAGACTTAAAAATATTGGCTTATGAAGCTGAATTTCTACAAAATGCTGGTGCAGCAGCCGACTTGTCTCCTGCCGTTGCTGAGCGAACCTTATTCCACGCCACAAATAGTTACTTTGTTCCCAATGTAAATGTTTCCGTAGCAAGTTGTAAAACCAATTTACCACCGAACACCGCTTTTCGAGGTTTTGGTGGTCCGCAAGGGATGTTCGTTATTGAGTCTGCCATTGCAAAAGCAGCTCATGAAATTGGTGTGACTTCAAGAGACATTCAAGAAGCGAATTTATTGGATGAAAATGACACATTTTCTTATGGACAAATTGCCAAATTGGTAGAAGCAAAAAATTCATGGCATGCGGCTAAAGATTTATTTGATATTGAAACTTTGGAACAAGAGGTTGAAGATTTCAATAACACTAATTCAAGCTTTAAAAAAGGGATTGCTTTTATGCCGATTTGCTTTGGCATTTCATTTACCAACACACCAATGAACCATGCACGTGCATTGGTTCACATTTACTTGGATGGAAGTGTTGGAATCAGCACAGCTGCTGTAGAAATGGGACAAGGCGTTAATACCAAAATGATGCAAATTGCCGCTGATGTATTTTCGATTCCTATTGAAAAAATTAAGATTGAAACGACCAATACCACTCGTGTCGCCAACACCTCGCCTTCTGCGGCTAGTTCTACTGCCGATTTAAATGGAAAAGCGACTTTAAAAGCCTGCAAGGCACTTTTGGAACGCTTAAAAATGGTAGCGAAAGAAGAATTAAAAACTAAAAATGAGGATATCACTTTACGATATGAATTTGTCCATATCAATGATAAAAAATCGGATTTATCTTGGACAGAACTTATCAGTAAAGCCATGCTAAAACGTGTGGCTTTAACTGAAAACGCACACTATGCCACACCAGAAATCCATTTTGATAAAACCAAGGAAAAAGGCCATCCCTTTGCCTATCATGTTTACGGAACTTCTATCATTACAACAACAGTAGATTGCATGCGTGGCACTTATGAATTTGATTCGGTAAAAATAGTTCATGATTATGGTAAAAGTATGAGTGAAGGTATAGATCTGGGTCAGGTTGAAGGGGCTTTGGTTCAAGGGATCGGTTGGATGACGATGGAAGAAATAGCCTATAATGACAACGGGAAATTATTATCCAATGCCTTATCGACCTATAAAATTCCCGATATTTTTTCAGTACCAAAACGTGTAGAAACCTTACCCTTACAAACTAAAGGTCATGACTTGGCCATTTTAAAATCTAAAGCTGTTGGTGAGCCACCATTAATGTATGGTATTGGCGCTTACTTTGCAATTCAGAATGCGATTAAAGCGTTTAATCCTAAATATGATATGAAGTTTCATGCTCCTATGACACCTGAGAAGGTTTTGATGGGATTGTATAAAAGCCCATAATGGACAATTATAAAAAGACAGCTACTAAAATTCGTAGCAATCCTGCAAGGTCTCTTTTTGACCTTGTAGGTATGAAATTATAATCGATACCTACAAGGTTTTTGAAACCTTGCAGGATAACAAACGAACAACTTATCGCACTACACTACAAAAAACAAAACATCATCAAAGGCGCACTTATCTACAGTGCTGGTGATACCATTGCTGCATTCTTATTGGATGAATTTTCAATATATCGATTGTTAGGAATGATGTTCGTTGGTGCCACATTCTATGCCTTTGAAATCCCAAATTATTTCGATTGGATTGTAAAAAAAACCATCCATCTAAAAGGTCTAAAAGCGACATTGGCAAAAACCTTATTAGCTATCGCTTATTTTAATCCACTTTGGATTGCTAGGCATTTATTATTTATTCAATTGTTTTCTGGTGAATTTGGTGATATTAACTTTAGTCTTTTAGAAATTGCTTTTTGGTCATTTTTAGTTAATATTCCTATTTCGTTTTTGGCGAATTATATCATTCAAAATCGATTTAAGATTAAATGGCGTTTTTTGGGATCTGCTATCTTTTCCGCGATTATGGCTATTTATTATGCTTTGAGTGAGGTGATTTTTAGTTAAATTTGACTTTGAACAAAATTTTATTCAAACATGAACATTAAAAATTGCCATTGTTGTAAAAAAACATTTTATCTAGCAATAATAGATATGCCTGAAATAAAATCTAAATACAAGTCTAAGCTAAAAAAATATGGTAAAGAACCAAATAAAATGACATATGCTGAAATACTAAAATCAGTCGATGCTGTTATAACTAAAACAAATGTTCAATTTTCTTGCCCTCACTGTTCGATAGGATACATTTATGAATGCAATTTGAAACAAACCCCAAAAGGCACCAGTTTTTTATATAGTACTAAAGTAATTTTAGAAGAGAATAGAAAACATAAAAACCAAACTATATTTACAGGAAGATATTCAGGTTATCGCCAGTATTATAATTGTGAGAATATATATGAAGCTGTTTATGATAATTGTCCCGAATGTTTTGTAGAAATCGATTTTTATGACGTATATGAAGACCAAATTGTAGTATGTTCAGAATGTAATAATTATTTATCAATTTCAAAATATGGTTTAGATACAGCCGAAAATTAATAATTTTAACTGAGAATCCTTTATTGAAAGAAGTATAGAATTCTTAATTTTATAATGATTCAGAATTTCATTAACTATTGATCTTTAGTTAGTCTGAAATGGTATTATTGTTTTACACCCTAAAGTCCCCTCAAAGGAACAATTTTACAAATTAACTGAGTTTTTATAATAAACCTGAAGCAACTGTGCAACTACACTAATCGCAATCTCTTTTGGTGTATGGCCTCCAATATTCAACCCGATTGGGCAAACCACATTTTTCATACCGTCTTCCATATTCATGTCCTTAATTAACATATTATTGAAACGCACTTTTTTGGTTTTGCTACCTATTAATCCTAAAAACTTGGTTTCGTTTTGCAAGGCCATCGCAATAATATCAAAGTCAATTGCATGATTATGTGTGAGCACTAAAATATAACAACGATTTCCCCATTTTACAATATCACTGAAGGTTTTAAAATCGGTTTCCGTGGCTTGATGTGTCTTAATGCTTTCATCCAAACGGAAATTAGAAAACCAATCGTCTCTAGAATCTATAAGATGGACTTCAAAAGGTGTACCGACTAAAAGTTTGGCAATTTCAACACCGATATGTCCTGCGCCAAATATGTATAATTCTGGTGATTGGTTCATGGGTTCTATTATAAATTCAACTTTTCCGCCACAGCATTGTTCAAATTCAGGTCCTAAAGTGTATGTAGATTCAATAATTCTGTTCTCTTTTAATGCCCTAATAGCCTCGTCAATAGCTTTAAACTCTAGCTTCCCTCCTCCTATGGTTCCGTAAAATTCTTTGTCTTTCGTTACTAGCATTCGCGAACCAACCCTACAAGGTGTTGACCCTAAGCATTTTGAAACTGTTATTAATGCCACAGGTTCTTGTTTCGCTTTAAATTCTGATAAAAGTTCAATCCAGTGTTTCATTTATTTAAAAAACAGGAATTAAAAGTAAGACTTTTTTAGTGTATTCTATATTTCAATTGTTGCCTTAAATTAAATTAGCTTTCTGCTATTTTTTCTGTTAAGTTTGAGTTTATTTTTCGACAAAAACCCAATACGTATTTTTTACGTAAGTAATATAACGAACTGAAAAACCATACAAATGTCTAAAACATACTACGATCCTGCAGATTTAAGAAAATTCGGAAACATTACCGAATGGAGTGAAGAACTTGGAAATAAGTTTTTTGAGTATTACGGAAAAGTGTTTGAAGAAGGTGCGTTAACCGCACGAGAGAAATCATTAATTGCATTAGCAGTAGCACATACCGAACAATGTCCTTATTGTATAGATGCTTATTCTAAAGATACGCTTCAACGTGGCGTTACTAAAGAAGAAATGATGGAGGCTATACATGTTGGAGCTGCAATAAAAAGTGGAGCGACACTTGTTCATGGTGTGCAAATGATGAATAAGGTTAATAAATTGGATGGATAAACACGAAATACGATTGCAGATTTACGATTGTAGATTTTCCATAATTCGTAAATTGTAAATTGTAATTCATAAATTAAAATATGGCAGTAAAATCACTAAAAAAACAAGGAAGCGATTTAGCACAGAGCAATAAGCAACTCGAAATTCTCTCGAATGGAATTTTTCAAACTGGCGAATTGCCTACTTTTAAAAATAAGATTTCTGAATCCAATCAATTTCCACTTAAAGCCAAAAAATTAGAGATTCTTCAAATTAATGTGGGTTATATGTGCAACCAAGTTTGCGATCATTGCCATGTAGATGCTGGTCCGGATCGTAAAGAGATAATGACACGGGACACCATGAGACAATGTCTTGAAGTGATTAAAAATTCTGGAGCGCATACCTTAGATTTAACTGGTGGCGCACCAGAAATGAATCCCGATTTTAGATGGTTTGTTGAAGAGGCTGCTAAAGTCGGAATCAAGGACTTTATAGTCCGTTCTAATTTAACCATTATACGTGCCAATAAAAAATATTACGATTTACCCGAATTCTTTAAGAAGCATAATGTTCATGTTGTGAGCTCAATGCCACATTGGACAAGAGGTAAAACTGACAAACAGCGTGGCGATGGTGTTTTTGACAAATCCATAAAAGCTTTACAAGAATTAAATGCAGTGGGTTATGGCATGCCCAATTCTGACTTTAGATTAGATTTGGTTTATAATCCTTCGGGCGCATTTTTGCCTGGAGACCAAGCCGCCATGGAGAAGGATTTCAAAAAGGCTTTGCTTGAAGATTTCAATATTCAATTTCATAATTTATTTGCTATTACCAATTTACCAATTGCACGCTTTTTAGATTATTTAATTGCTTCTGAAAATTATGAAGATTATATGTACTCACTAGTAGAAGCATATAATCCTGCCGCAGTAAAAAATGTGATGTGCACCAACACATTATCTATAAGTTGGGATGGTTATTTGTTTGATTGTGATTTTAACCAAATGTTGGAATTGCCTGTGAATAGTAAGGTTAAGCATATTTCAGAATATAATGAAGAACTGCTTGAAGGTAGAGATATTGTCATCTCGCAACATTGTTATGGTTGTACGGCTGGTGCAGGAAGTAGTTGTCAGGGAAATACAATTCCTGCGGATGCATGAATCTCGTAATTATGAAAACGAAAATTACATTCATATTCCTATTTTTTACTGCGCTCGGTTTTTCGCAAGAACCAATTACTGAATTATTGAATAGACATAATTCTGAAAGCGTCCCATATATCTCTGTGCAGGAATTGGCGATGCCAAAAACGAAAGCCATCCTTCTTGATGCGCGTGAAGCAGAAGAATATAATGTAAGTCATTTAAAAAATGCCATTCATGTTGGTTATAATGATTTTGATTTACAGGAAACGTCAAAACAACTTAACGACAAACAACAAATGATAGTTGTGTATTGTTCCTTAGGCATACGTTCTGAAAACATTGCTGAACAACTTGAGAAAGCCGGTTACGCTAATGTTTTTAATTTATTTGGTGGTATTTTTGAATGGAAAAATAACGGTTTTAAGGTTTACAATAACAAAGATGAACCCACAGAAAATGTCCATGCATTTTCAAAAACTTGGAGCCAGTGGCTCCTAAAAGGCAATAAAATATATGACTGATTCGCTTGTAATTGTGTTTGTAAAAAACATAAAATTAGGTACTGTAAAAACACGACTCGCTAAAACCATCGGCGATTTTGGTGCTTTTGAGGTGTATTCTGAATTGGTTAAGATTACCGAAAATGCAACTGAAGCTTTAACGGTTGACAAACGCATTTATTTCTCGAATGCCGTTGTGAATACCAAATGGAAAAACGATTCTAAAACCGTTCAAAATGGAAAGGATTTAGGGGAACGCATGCTTAATGCTTTTAAAGATGGATTTGATTCAGGTTATAAAAAAATTGTTTTAATTGGTTCCGATTTACCTGAAATAAGTTCTACACATATCAGCAACGGCCTAAAAGCATTAGAAACCAGCGACGTCGTCTTCGGACCAGCGGAAGATGGTGGTTATTATTTAGTCGGTTTATCTAAGATGCACACCTCGATTTTTACGAATAAACCTTGGAGTCAACCTCATCTATTAACTGAAACGTTACAAGAGTTACATAAAAATAATATTGCAGTTAGTACCTTAGACACTTTAAATGACATCGATACTTATGAAGATTTAATTGCTTCAGATTTTTATAAATCCAACTTAAAATTACAAGAAAAAATACAAGTAGAAATTTTTAACCAATAAAACAGACTTCCTTTTTCAAGGAAGATAAATATGATTAAATTTATTAATGAAAGCACAGAATACTTACAAAGCAAAGGTTTTGAAAAGCCTGAAATCGGTATCATTTTAGGTACAGGTTTAGGACAATTGATTGATGAAATCGATATCTTAGCAGAAGCAAGTTATAACCACATACCCAACTTTCCCACAGCAACCGTTGAGTTTCATAAAGGCAAATTGATTTACGGCCTTCTGAAAGGAAAGAAAGTTGTTGTGATGCAAGGACGTTTTCATGTTTACGAAGGTTATACCTTACAAGATGTCACTTTTCCTGTTCGGATTATGGAAAAATTGGGCATAAAAACCCTTTTGGTTTCTAATGCTTCTGGCGCTATTAATCTCAACTTTAAGAAAGGCGAATTAATGCTTATTGAGGATCATATCAATCTTCAAGGCGGTTCGCCATTAGCTTTTAAAGGCGTTTCGGAATTGGGAGAACGATTTACCGATATGAGCGCACCATATGATGCTGAAATCAATTTGAAATTTGAAAGTATCGCCAAAGAACACAACATCACCTTACACAAAGGGGTTTATGCCTCTGTTGTTGGTCCTCAACTCGAAACACGAGCGGAATACAGAATGCTGAAAACTATTGGTGCAGATGCTGTTGGCATGAGTACAGTTCCAGAAATCATTGTTGCGAACCACTTAAAGTTAAAAGCCGCTGCAGTTTCTGTTTTAACTGATGAATGCGACCCAGATAACCTGAAACCTGTAGATATTTCAGAGATTATTGCCATGGCCGAAAAAGCTGAACCGAATATGATTATCCTCTTTAAGGAACTGATTAGGAGTTTGAAATAATAAAAAAATAGTGGGTTTTTGATTTTACTTAGTCGAAATTCAATTCCCATATCAATTCAAGGAATTGACCATTGAAATGCAGAATATAAAAATTAAATCGTTAAGAATTATTGAAGCCTTGGAAAAAATTTAGATTTAATTTTTGGTTTTTATTCCAACTAAGGAATTAAAAATTCCTCATTTCAATTTGATTTTTTTGGTTTTGCTTCACAACATACTTTGATTTAAAACAGTGTTTTAAACTCCGTAGTGTATCAAGACAAAATGAACTAAGAAAATGAAAAACGTATATTAATTAAAATTGAGATTCCTGCCTTCGCAGGAAAGAAAAAAATGAGTTACTTAGAAGCCACAAACGACCTATACAAAGAAGCAGCACTAACACCAGATGTTGGATTATGCTGTACTACAAATCCGATTTGGGAATTACCAGGATTAAAAATCCCCAAAATCATGCAAGAAATGAACTATGGCTGTGGCTCTACGGTTCATGCTCGTGATTTAACCAACAATCCAAAAATGCTTTATGTTGGTGTTGGTGGAGGTATGGAATTATTACAATTCTCATATTTTAACAGACAAAAAAGTGGTGTTATTGGTGTGGATGTCGTGGATGAAATGCTAGAAGCCTCCCGTAAAAACTTTAAGGAAGCCGAAGCACAAAATGATTGGTTTAAATCTGAATTTGTTGACCTAAAAAAAGGCGATGCCATGAATCTTCCTGTTGAAGATAATAGTATTGATGTTGCCGCTCAAAACTGCCTGTTCAACATTTTTAAGGCTGAAGATTTAAAGAAAGCCATTGCAGAGATGTATCGTGTTTTAAAACCGCATGGTCGGTTGGTAATGAGCGATCCTACTTGCGAACAACCTATGAATGATGAACTTCGGAACGACGACAGATTACGTGCGCTATGTTTAAGTGGAAGTTTACCCATTGCTGACTATGTAAAAGCTTTAACTGATGCTGGTTTTGGAACTATTGAAATCAGAGCTCGTAAACCGTATAGAATTCTTGATCCGAAGCATTACCCAACCGATGATTTGATTTATATCGAATCCATAGAAGTAGCGGCCATAAAAGATCCGATGCCTGCAGATGGTCCTTGTATTTTTACTGGCAAAGCAGCCATCTATTATGGCGACGAAGATTATTTCGATGATAAATTAGGACATGTTTTATTAAAGAATCAACCTTTGGCGGTTTGTGATAAAACTGCTGGTGCCTTGGCAAGTTTAGGAAGGGATGACATTTTTATCAGTGAATCTACATTTCACTATGATGGTGGAGGATGTTGTTAATTTCCTGCGAAGGCAGGAATCCCTTAATTGGATCTAAGTTTATATCGAGAAATACTCTTCAAGGACTTTTTTTCGATCTTAAAGGTATATAATGAATAAAACCAATGCTCTCGAAGATAATAAGTTGTGGTTAGAATAAATAGAGACCTTTCAGGTTTTGAAAACCTGAAAGGTCAAACAACATTAACATGCAGAAGTACCTAGACATCATAAAAAACTCCTATTTGGGATATTGGAATTATCTCAAGTATGAACTCATTGACCTCAATCACTGGGATAACTTTTTTTATGGCCTTATTGTAATCTCAATTGCGGTATGGCTACTTGAAATCGCTTTTCCTTGGCGAAAAGGTCAAGCTATTTTTAGAAAAGATTTCTGGTTGGATACATTTTACATGTTCTTTAATTTCTTTTTGTTGAACCTCATCGTTTTTATTGCCTTATCCAATACAGCTTCGGAACTGTTTAATGATATTTTAGGAGTTGTTGGTTTATCAATTTCAAATTTTCAATTGTTTGATGTGGATGAACTTCCTATGTGGTTAGGCTTATTTATCTTTTTTATAGTTTCAGATTTTGTGCAATGGAATACGCATCGCCTGTTACATCGCGTGCCTTGGCTGTGGAATTTTCACAAAGTACATCATTCCGTAAAAGAAATGGGCTTTGCCGCTCATTTGCGATACCATTGGATGGAACCAGTGGTTTACAAATCCATTTTGTATATTCCTATTGCTATCATTGGTGGTTTTGATGCACAAGATGTCGCTATTGTTTATTTCTTTAGCATTGCAATTGGCCATTTGAATCATGCCAATTTAGGTTGGGACTATGGCTTTTTAAAGTATATTTTCAACAATCCAAAGATGCACATTTGGCATCATGTTAAAGCACTACCTCAGCATGTAAGGTATGGCGTAAACTATGGACTAACATTAAGTCTTTGGGATTATATTTTTAAAACCGACTATGTGCCACACAACGGAAGGGATATTGAATTGGGTTTTGATGGTGATGATAAATTTCCCAAAGATTTTTTGAGTCAGGAATTATATCCATTAAAAAAATGAAAGCGATTTTATTATTTGTATTTACTTTTATAGTTTCATCATGTTGTGGAACAAATAAAGCCATTGTATATCAATCTCAGCAAACAAAAGAAATAGTTGCTGCAACTGAATTACCAGATACGATTGAAACAGCTGCCATACGTGAAACTCTACAATCGCCTAAAGAAAGCAATTCTATTAAGATAAGTTTAGGTGAAGACGGAACGGAGAGCGACGATGGTGTTTCTATAACTACTGAAATTATTTATACAGAAGCATTTGACCATTCTATTTTCAACGCATTACTCAAAAAACACGTCTCAGAAAATGGACATGTAGATTACAAAGGTTTCAAAAGTGATGCTAAATCCTTACAAAATTATATCGCCTTACTTAAAACATATCAACCTAAAGACAGTTGGTCTAAAGAAGATAAATTGGCCTATTGGATTAACGCCTACAACGCATTAACCATTGATTTAATCCTACGTAACTACCCAACAAAAAGCATCAAGGACATCAAAAATCCTTGGGATCAACGTTTATGGCAGTTTGGCGATAAATGGCTCAATCTTAATGCTATTGAACACGATATTTTAAGGAATATGGATGAGCCTCGAATTCATTTTGCCATTGTCTGTGCTTCGGTGTCATGTCCAACATTACAGAATGACGCTTTTATAGCCTCAAACTTAGAAGCACAATTGACCAATGCTACTAAAGAATTTTTGGCAGATTCATCTAAAAATGAAATCTCTCAAAACAACCTAAGGTTGTCAAAAATTTTCAAATGGTTTAAAAAAGACTTTGAGCAAAATGGTAGTCTTATTGATTTTCTGAATCAATACACAACGGTTGCCATTTCAGAATCTGCTGAAAAAAGTTATAAAGATTATAATTGGGATTTAAACGATTAAAACCCTTATTTTATAATTTCCGTAAATAACTATATGATAAGCATAATTATTCCTGTTTTGAATGAAGTTGAAATTATTGGTGATTTACTAAATCATCTCAATGAAAATGCAACGTCGTCAAATATTTCAGAAATTATAGTCGTCGATGGTGGCAGTACGGATGGGACAACTGAAAGTGTTTTAGGATATAGTCCTCAGCGGAACATCCAAAACTCGGATCCTGAATCAACACTTCGACAAACTCAGCACAACAGTTCAGGATTGGAGCATCAATCAAAATTAGTTTTGATTGATGCTCCAAAAGGACGAGCAAAACAACTGAACACAGGAGCAAAACATGCCAAAGGTGAAATTTTGTATTTTCTTCATGCGGACTCTTTGCCTCCTAAAGACTTTGACCAACTGATAATTAATGAAGTCGAAAAAGGCAACAAAGCCGGTTGTTTTAGATTGCAGTTTGATAGTAACCATTGGTGGTTACGATTGGCGAGTTGGTTAACGCAATTTTCTTGGCGTGCTTGCAGAGGTGGCGATCAAAGCCAGTTTATTACGCGCGAACTTTTTGATGCCATTGGTGGTTATGATGAGGATTATATCATTTATGAGGACAATATTCTAATCAATGAGCTCTATGCTCGTAACGAATTTGTAGTTATCAATAAAAAACTTAAAACTTCAGCACGACTCTATCGCAAACATGGCGTTTGGAAATTGCAATATCACTTTTGGGCGATTTATGTAAAGAAATGGTTTGGTGCTTCGGCTGATGAGTTGTTGGCTTATTATAGGAAGTATGTTTGTTGATTAAGCTTCTCCATTAGGAATTATTCTTCCTCCTGTTTTTTTTGTTAAATTAATTTTTGTTCTAAAGTAACTATTACCTCCATCAAATACCATAAACCAATCACTTAGATCAATCCATTCATTTTGTGGGTCACAACGATAGGAATAGATTAATAGAATCTCTTCTTTTTTATCATTAAGGGTTGGAATAATAAAGAATCGATATTCATTAATATCAATTTGGTGATTTCCATTCTCATCATTATAGCTTTTTAGACTATCTTCTAAAATTGAAAAAAACAAACTAATTTCGGTGTCATTTAAAGATGTTCTTGAATTCCTTTTATAATGAGGATAGCCAAGATTTTCATTATTTACTTGAGTAATTGCAGAATCAAAGTCAATGATTTTGTAATTGTCTTTATATTTTCTTGATTGACAGTTAAAAACTAAAATGAATACTAAAAATAATACAATTTTATTCATACGTCATTGTTTATTCCTTCCCAATTCATTCGGATACAAATCTTTCAAAGCATCACTCTGAAAAATCACTTTCGTTTCAACATCCATAGCAGATAATTGTCCTGTAAATGCAGCACCTGTATCCATATTCCAAACATTAATGGCATTCATTGGTTTATGTTTATTAAAATTTATCGTTGGTGTATGTCCAATATAAATTTCAGAATAATGTTTTAATCGGTTGGGATAAATTACGGAGTCCTTTTCAATCCGATTATCCATTGTTAAAGCCATTTCCCAAAGGGTTCTATCAAAATAAAAATTTCTGATGTCGGTTTCCTTTTCAACGCCATGCATAGAAGTAAAACCTGCATGTATAAAAAGTCTATTTTCATTGTCAATATGATATAATGGCATGGCTTCAAAAAATTGAAGATGTTTTGCTTTTTCTGATTTAGAATAACCGTGATAACTCTCAATAGTTCCTTTTCCACCATGATTATACCAAACGTCGTTTAGTGTACCAGATGCCAACCATTCCTCACACCAAACATCATGATTTCCTTTTATAAATATGCATGAGTTTTTCTCTGAAGCCTCTAACAGGTATTCTATCACTTGAGCAGACTCACTCCATCCGTCCACATAATCGCCAAGAAAAATCAAAGTGTCGTTTTTTGTTATATCGGCCCTTTCGAAAAGTTGAATTAATCCTCTCAGTCCTCCATGAATATCTCCAATCACTAATGTTCGCATCTATGTTTTTATTAATTTTAATTAAAGTTAGCAATTATCTCTTAATTTTTCCTAAAGTTTTTAAACTTAGAACAATTCTTACTTAATAATAGTTTAAATTGAATTTCTTAATTATTTAAACTTATACATAGTGAAACCTATATTAATGTATTCCAAAAGCATCATCATTGCCATAGCATTTTTTGGACTATCGTATTCCTATGGGCAAGAAACGTTCTCTTCGAGATTATTGGATTCTAAAACAGAGGAACCTGTTGCTTTTGCTACCATTCAATTTAACTATAAATCTGGAGTGATCAGTAATGATAATGGCGAATTCAACATTACCATAAAACGTGACGTAACCGCAACCGACTCTCTAATGATAAGTTGCTTGGGCTACGAAGAAAAACGAATTCCACTATTAAACTTTGATAATTCCAATATCTATCTCAAACCGAAAACTGTGGATCTTTCCGAAGTTTTAGTCACGAATAAAAACTACACCATCGACGAGATTTTAGATAAAATAGAAGACGGACTTTACACTAATTACGATTTTGGTTATGCCAAACGGAAACTCTTTTTCAGGGCTTCCAAATATATTCATATGGACAAGCGCTATGTGGATCTCGAAGAATCGACCATTCCAGAAATCAATCAGCATTTTGTAGATAGTTTAATTCAGATTATACCAGAAAGCATCGATAACCACACAGAGATTCTCGGCGAACTATATGGTGAGATTTCGCGAGGTAAACCTCAAAAAATGGAAATTTTAAAAGCCAGTCGGCTTTTTGATAAATCTACAGAAGTGGATCTGAATAATTATGCGGAACGCTTAAATGGCATCCTTAAAAAACACATTAAACGGGATTCTTATTTTAAAATAAAATCGGGATGGTTTAGTGTAAAACAGGATATAGATACGACGCTATTTGACGAAAATCAAGAAAAAACGGTTTCCAAACCGTTACTGGCCGAACAAAACAAAAGGGATTCCATTCAAAAACTCAATTTTTTACCTGAGAAAAAAACAATGATCCATCAATTTGAAAACAACAATTTTATTGATGAGGATAATGACCTCAACTTTATCCATAAATCGAGACGTTACGAATTTGAAATTTCAGATTATGCATATATCGATGATATGTTTGTATATGTGATCACTTTTGAGCCCAAAAGACGTGAGGATTTTGCTGGCACAATGTATGTGAATACCGAAGATTTTGCCGTAGTGCGAGTGGACTATAATAATGTAGAATCCCTAAGTGATTTTTCATTACTCGGGATTTCGAGTAAAAAATACTTAAAAAAAGGGACGATCATCTTTCGTAAAAATAGCAATGAGAAGTATGTTTTAAAATATAGAGATGAAACTTTAGGCGAACAATTCGGCATTAAAAGACCGCTTAAAATTGTCGAAAAAAATAAAAATGTTCGTGGCAGACGCAAACAGAATGAAATAAAAGCTGAGATTCATTTTATAGGTAGAAATATTGAAAAAACAGAACTGGTTGTTTTTGAGACGGCCGTTATTACAGCATCAGATTACGCCAATTTTAAAGAAAAAACTTTAGTTAAACCAACGCATTTAAGCCAATATGATCCTGAGTTCTGGAAAGGTTATAATATCATTGAGCCCAATAAAGCCCTAAAGGATTTTAAGGTGCTTGACACTGAAAACTAGATTTACTTTTTCTTATAATGAGCTTTAATTATTTGTTCTACAGGTTTATTCTGTGGTGTAAATTGGTTATTTTCCATGCCTCCAACGTTATGATGTTCCCTAAACCATTTCCACAAGTAACCTCCAGCAAACCACTCTTCATTCCAAACCGCATCAAATAAAGCTTGCGTGGCGTTATTTTGAGCTTCGTGATTAACAGACGTCATAGAACGGTCGTATCTCCAAGGCTCTTTTGCTGTATAATCCACACTTCTATACCCATATTCCGTAAACAATATTGGTCTGTTAAGCTTTTCGGAAAAGCCTTTTAAACCTTGCTTGTGTTTTTCCCAACCCTTTAGGCAATCTTCAATGGTTGGTGTTTGCATATCACTTACGGGAAAGTAGGCATCGATACCAATATAATCCAATTCCGTCCAAAAAGGAGTTCGCCAAAACTCGTCCCAATTGGCCGCATAGGTCAGTTTTCCCGTATAAATCAGTTTAATATCCTTAATAAGTGCCGACCAATACGCTGGCCTGTTTTTTATAAATTCTTCAAGCTCGGTGCCGATACAAAACACTTCAGCATTTACGTCTTCCGCCAATGCCGCATATTCCAAAATAAAATCTGAATAGGACTTTTCGAGTTGTTTCCAGTCGGCTTCAGTGTCCATTTTTAAAAACCCTGTAAACTCACCGTGCCAAAGCCATAACTGAGGTTTTATCATGATATTTATATCATGTTTTCTGAGTTCCTCGATATACTGTTTTGCGCCCTCCCTAGTTTCACCAAACCACTGTCGGTCTGAGTTATGAATAATTTCAGGATGACTTTTGTCCCTAATAAAACCAAAAGGCATTATCGCAGCAGCATTAGCATTAATGTTAACTACAGGTATGGTATGTGTGGTATCGATAGCACTTCTGGCAGCTACAAAACTAACACCATTGATTTTCCCAGTTTTATAAGGAGCTGCAGCACAACCTATAAAAATAAGAACTAAAAGCCCATGTAAAAAAGGTCGCATACGTTGAAATTTATTCCTAAATTTAAAGAAATTAGGTGAATCACTTAAGGTTTTAACAAAAGCTTCGACATAAAGATCGACTAACTATTTAAAAAAGATATCCGATTTCTCGGATAATAAATATGGAACACATCGTCATTATTGGCAATGGAATTTCTGGGGTTACACTAGCCAGACATATCCGAAAGCTATCCAGCCAGCCTGACGGACAGGCAGGTAAAAAAATCACCCTTGTTTCCGCAGAAACCGAATACTTCTTCTCACGCACCGCATTAATGTACATTTATATGGGTCATATGACCTTTGAACACACGCAACCTTACGAAAATTGGTTTTGGGAAAAGAACAGAATTGAACTTAAAAAAGGTTATGTAAAAAAGGTTGAAACCCAATCTAAAACACTTCACTTTGCCGAAGGCGACACCTTACAATACGATACCTTAGTGATTGCAACAGGAAGTAAGCCTAATAAATTTGGATGGCCAGGACAAGATTTGGAAGGTGTTATGGGCATGTACCACAAACAAGATTTAGATAACCTTGAAAAGCATGCACCTAATAACAAAGTCTGTAAACGCGCCGTCATTGTTGGTGGCGGACTAATTGGAATTGAATTGGCTGAAATGTTGAATTCCAGAAACATTCCTGTCACGTTTTTAGTAAGGGAAGCCAGTTTTTGGAATGGTGTTTTGCCTGAAGGCGAAAGCCAAATGATCAACAGGCATATTAAGAATCACCATATCGATTTACGACTTTCCACGAACCTGAAAGAAATAAAATCGGACGAGAACGGTACAGTAAAATCCATAATTATTGAAGAAACAGGCGAGGAAATTCTTTGTGATGTCGTTGGACTAACAGCAGGCGTGACACCGAATATTGATTTTCTTAAAGATTCTGAAATTGAAACTGGTAGAGGCGTTAAGGTTAATCGGTTTTTAGAAACTAATATACCAGATGTATATGCTATCGGTGATTGTGCAGAACAGCAAGAACCTTCTGGCAATCGCAGACCAGTTGAAGCCGTTTGGTACACAGGACGAATGATGGGAGAGGTTTTAGCACAAACCATCTGCGGAAATAAAATGCCTTATAATCCAGGACATTGGTTTAATTCTGCAAAATTTATGGATATTGAATATCAAACTTATGGATGGGTATTTGGCGAAAAAGGACGACCAGATTATGAACAACATTTTCATTGGAAACACAGCGATGACACTAAATGTATTACTGTAGCGTATCATAAAGACACCAATGTCTTTTTAGGAATCAATACGTTTGGGATACGATTAAAACATGAAACTTTTGACAAATGGTTGACGGAAAAGCGTGATGTAGATTATGTTATATCAAATTTAAAAGACGCTAATTTTGATCCTGAGTTTTATGCAAGATTTGAAGATGAGATTCTAGCTGCATATAAGAGGCAATCACTGCTTGTTGAATAACGTAAAGACCTCAAAAGTCCCGAAGCGTCGGGACTGTAAACCTGTGAGGTCGGGAAAAATATAATAATAAATTTAAAAGGCTTTCAAAGCTATGAACACACCAAAACCAAGCATGTCGCTTACAAAACCAGAGGCGTTTGATTTAACTACCAAGCAGCGCATCTATGTCGCTATTGGTATGATCGGACTCATAATTTTAGCTCTAGCGACCTTCAATGTCACGTTTCCCTATAGAACCATAGTACTAACTATCGCATTGCTATCCATTAGCATTGGCATCGTTTTGTTTGCAAATGACCTGTATATTAAAAAACTACCAGGCATTAAAAACGATGGTGTAATGTTTAAATCCATATCCTCTCGAGGCCTTTGGGCTTGGATTTCCGGACTAGCTTTTACGGGATTTTATATTCTTCTTTATTTTAAGGCAAGTTGGCTGGGCCTTGGAACTGATGGTGCAGAAAACACAGGTTTAGTAGCCCTTTTTGACCCATTGAGCCAATTCTTAAATGGTGGACAAGCCAGTCAGTGGTTTGTTTATGGCACATTATATACCATTGCGATTTTAGTTTTTGGGTATAAATTTTTATTGAAATACCGTCACAATAAATATGAACGCTTACGTACGTTTTCAGTAATGTTCTTTCAACTGGCATTTGCGTTTTTGATTCCTGAGTTTATGGCACGTTTAAATTCAGATTCGTTCAGTTTACCCTATTATGATTTAAAGAATATCTGGCCGCTCAATTATTATAATTTTGAACAATACCGTGTAAATTCCTTTATTGAAGCTGGTGATATTGGTTTAGCATTGTTGATTTTTGGAATTCTATCCATATTCGTCATTACACCAATTCTCACCTTTAAATACGGAAAACGATGGTACTGCTCATGGGTCTGTGGTTGTGGAGGTTTGGCTGAAACTGCAGGTGATTCTTTTAGGCATTTAAGCGACAAGCGACAGTTTGCTTGGAAAATTGAACGTTGGGTTGTACATAGTGTTGTGGTTTTTGTGGTGTTAATGACCACTGCGGTTGTTTATTCGTACTTAGGAGATGATTCTAGCAAATATTGGTTGACAAAGCGTACCTTTTTAATTGGTGTTGCAACGCTTCTAACCGTTGTTTTTGCTTGGGTCATGATTTTTAAACGAGAGCAATTAGCTAAAGACGCCCAATATGGTGCGGTCGGTTATTTTGTGATCATATTGGTTTTGTTGGGGATTCACTTTTTCAATGGGTCTAATTTATTTTTATTCAAAGCTGAAACCTTGCGTCAGAGCTACGGTTTTCTAATTGGTGCCATATTTTCTGGCGTAATTGGGACTGGGTTCTATCCTATTTTTGGTAATCGTGTGTGGTGCCGTTTTGGTTGTCCTATGGCTGCTATTCTTGGTTTTCAGCAACGTTTATTTTCAAGATTTAGAATTACGACCAATGGTGGCCAATGCATCTCATGCGGTAATTGCTCTACCTATTGTGAAATGGGAATTGATGTAAGAGCCTATGCGCAAAAAGGTGAAAATATTGTACGGTCCAGCTGTGTGGGTTGTGGCATTTGTTCCGCAGTCTGCCCAAGAGGCGTGTTGAGATTGGAAAATGATAGTATGAAAGGACGTATTAATGCAAATGAAATTCTTTTAGGAAATGATGTGGATTTGATGGATTTGGTGAATGAGAAATAGTTCGCAGTCGCTGTCTCAGTCTCAGTCGCAGTCG
Organism: Winogradskyella forsetii; assembly: GCF_013394595.1. Lineage (GTDB taxonomy): Bacteria > Bacteroidota > Bacteroidia > Flavobacteriales > Flavobacteriaceae > Winogradskyella > Winogradskyella forsetii. The sequence goes on along the minus strand of NZ_CP053348.1, from coordinate 431,812 downwards.
CAGTCTCAGTCGCAGTCGAAGTTGCATAAATAATATTAGATTTGACACAACTCAACCAAGTTTTTTCGGGAATTTGAACTAATCATTGCCCTATAAAAATAAGAGACCAATTACACTTTCAAAGTTGTACTTTTGCACTTTCAAACAAATTTAATGGCGAAAATCAAAGTTATCATTCCTGCTTTTAATGAGGCACAATCTATTCCTCTCGTCATAAAAGCAATTCCATCTATTGTAGATGAAATTATTGTGGTAAGCAATAATTCTACAGATGATACAGAAATTAACGCCAAAAATGCTGGTGCAACTGTGTTGGCAGAGCAGCAAAAAGGCTATGGCTATGCCTGCTTGAAAGGAATGGATTATATTTCCAAACTAGAAATTAAACCAGATATTATTGTTTTTTTAGATGGTGATTATAGCGATTATCCTGAGGAATTAACCAAAATAGTTCAACCCATCTTAGAAGAAAATGTGGACTTTGTAGTTGGTGCCCGCACAAAAGAATTACGTGAAGCGGGTTCAATGACCACACCACAAATTTTCGGTAATTGGTTAGCAACAAGTTTAATGACACTTTTTTTTCGTTCAAAGTTTACAGATTTAGGACCCTTTAGAGCCATTAAATACCATAAGCTCCTAGACCTAAAGATGGAAGATAAAACTTATGGTTGGACGGTGGAGATGCAATTGAAAGCTTTAAAACAAAACCTAAATTATCGGGAAATCCCTGTAAATTACAGAAATAGAATAGGTGTCTCAAAAGTTTCAGGAACCATAAAAGGTGCTATCTTTGCTGGCATAAAAATCTTGATATGGATTTTTAAATATAGTTTTAAGTGATCTACCTTCAATATACCATAATTGTAATTTATACAATTGCCATAGTACTGATTTTCTTCTATGCTTTGGCACAGTTAAATCTGCTCTACAACTACCTGTCTTCAAAAAAGAAACGCCAAGATTGCGAGACTTTCGATTTTTCAAATTCTGAAGAAATTCCAGTGGTTACGATTCAGCTTCCCGTATTTAACGAAATGTACGTTATGGAGCGTTTGCTAGACAACATAGCGTTATTGGATTACCCTAAGGACAAGTTGGAAATTCAGGTTTTAGATGATTCAACAGACGAAACGCTAGAAACTACAAGAGTACACATAGATGAATTGTCCAAAATTGGTTTAGATATTACGCATATTACCAGAACAGATAGAAGTGGTTTCAAAGCTGGTGCACTAAAAGAAGGTCTGAAAATTGCAAAAGGCGAATATATAGCCATTTTTGATGCGGATTTTTTACCACAGCCCAATTGGTTAAAACGCACCATTCCTTATTTTAAGAATGAAAAAATTGGTGTCGTGCAGACACGTTGGGGACATATTAACAGAGATTATTCTTTGCTGACAAAAATCCAAGCGTTTGCTTTGGATGCGCATTTTACTTTAGAGCAGGTCGGTAGAAATAGCAAAGGTCACTTCATTAATTTTAATGGTACAGCTGGTGTTTGGCGAAAAGCATGCATTCTCGATGCTGGTAACTGGGAAGGTGATACACTCACGGAAGATTTAGATTTAAGTTACAGGGCACAATTAAAAAATTGGGAATTCAAATATCTTGAAGATGTTGAAACGCCTGCAGAATTACCAATCGTTATTAGTGCCGCACGCTCACAACAGTTTCGCTGGAATAAAGGCGGTGCTGAGAACTTTAGAAAGATGTTGAAACGTGTGGTCACATCAGATAATATTTCGACAAAAACGAAAATTCACGGCTTATTACATTTATTGAATAGCACTATGTTCCTAAGTATATTTACTGTTGCTGTTTTGAGTATTCCGATGTTGTATATTAAGAATGAATATGCCCATTTGCGTAACTATTTTTATGTGATGAGCTTCTTTGTTATGAGTACTATTATATTTTTTGTGTGCTATTGGTTTATGTACAAAAGTATTTATGGTAGTGGCTTCAAAAGATTTTTTGGCTATATAGGCATGTTCTTTACCTTTTTCTCAATCGCTATGGGTTTTTCACTACATAATTCCATTGCAGTTATTGAAGGCCATGCAGGGAAACGTAGCGACTTTGTACGTACGCCTAAGTTCAATTTGAGTAAGTACAAAGACAATTGGAAAAACAATAAGTACCTTAGAAAAAACCTATCGCCTAATGTCATTATAGAAGGTATTCTGATGCTTTATTTTGGCTTCGGCATGTACAGTGCTTTTGTTGTTGGCGATCAAGGTGGTGATTTTGGGTTGTTTCCGTTTCACCTCATGCTCTTTATTGGTTTTGGCTATGTGTTCTTTAAATCCTTAAGTTCTAAGATTTAGTTTCTAGTTTCAAAAATAATAATCGTTTCTTTTTCTAGTCAATCTTTTTTGTAACTGGGTTTTGCATAGTCCAATTTCTTCTATCTTTGACTATATGCAGGCATTAACCAACGTATTTAAATATCATAAAATACCACTCCTCTTCATGTTGTTGAGCAGTATTTTTTATCTATCATTTGCTTATGATTTGGTACGCACAGATGTGACAAAACTAGTGTTGCTTTATGTCGCACTTTTTGTCTTTGGGTTTCAGATTATAAAAATTTCAGGTTTTAGGTTACTCGCCATTTCAGCCATTGTATTTCGGGTTTTATTTCTCTTTGCCATTCCGAATTTATCGCAGGATTTTTACCGTTTTATTTGGGATGGACAAATGATAATGATTGGTTTTAATCCTTACTTGAGCACACCTGATTTTCAAATGGAAATGGGCATCCTTTCGGGTTTTCCCAATCAAGTAGAACTATATAACGGCATGGGCGCATTAAGTGCTTCCCACTACACCAATTATCCACCTTTAAAACAACTTTGTTTTGTTATAGGAAATCTTTTTCCGGGACACAGTATTTTAAGTTCTGTAATAGGCATGCGATTGCTTATAATTGCGGCCGACATTGGTACACTTTATTTCGGCAAAAAGCTATTGGACCGTCTAAAACTACCTTCAAAACGAATCTTTTGGTACATTCTAAATCCATTTATCATCATCGAATTAACAGGTAATCTTCATTTTGAAGGGATTATGATTTTCTTTCTCGTTTGGTCCTTATATCTATTACACGCTGGAAAATGGAAATGGGCAGCTGTAGTTTTGGCTTGTTCTATTTCGGTGAAGTTGATTCCGCTGATGTTTTTGCCTTTGTTTTTTGGTTGGTTCACTTCGACTACGCTCAGTGAGCGAAAAGAAAAACGAAATCTATTTAAGTTAATACTATTTTATACGTTTATAGTTGGAACGGTACTACTATTCTTCCTGCCATTCTTCTCCATGGAATTCGTCAATAATTATGCAAAAACTATGGGTCTTTGGTTTGGAAATTTTGAGTTTAATGCGAGTATTTATTATCTCGCAAGAGCTATCGGTTATGCCATAACCGGTTACAATGAAATTGCTGTTATCGGTAAAGTTCTACCTGCAATTACAGTACTTATAATTCTTGGGTTAGCGTTTTTTAAAAGAAACAATAGTTTACCCAAACTAATCACATCGATGGTATTGGTATTATCTTGTTATTTGTTTTTGAGTACAACCGTTCATCCTTGGTATATTGCACCTTTAGTCTTATTTGGTGTGTTTACGAATTACAAATTTCCCTTGGTTTGGTCATTGGTTGTGATCTTAAGTTATTTGGCGTATTCTAATACTGATAATTCTGAAAATTTATGGATTATTGCTTTGGAATATGGAGTTGTGTTATCCTTTTTTATATGGGAAGTTTTTATAAAAAAAAGACTGCCAGTTACCCAGCAGTCTAATGTTATTATATAAGTTCAGATTGATTTTATTACAACGTCTTAATGGCAATTATTTTATAGCTTTCAAATAATTCTATATAACCATTTTCGTCTTCCTCTTCATATTCGGTCACTTCATAAGTGATCTCAAAGCGTTTACCGATCATCTCTTCAGACTTTAGGTTTACTGCTTTTAGTGCTTCCTCGGTAATTTCAGAAAAATAGACCGTTTCTTCACTGTCTTCATCGTCCAAATCTTCTTGTATGATGAAAGCATACCCGTCGTCTTCATCGTAGCCATCAAAGGTAGCAGCTGTTGTTACCTTCATTTTATCTTGAGTTTTCTCTTTAGAAATTGAAATTGCATTGGCGCTTAAAACCATTACCATAAGCACAAATACCATCATTTTTTTTGTATTCATTGCATTACATTTTTTATGTCGAAATAATCCGACACTAATTAAAATTTTTAGTTTGTGGTTTTGGGAATTTGCCACCTCAAGCCCAAATGCTTTTAGATTACAACCTCTTGGTTATAATTACTGTGGATACGTTTGAAGAATTCTTTTAGTTATTCTGTTTAAATAAACAAATTAGATACATTACACTTTAAACATATCGTTAGCGTCTTTAAAGCTTTTAAATTCTAACATATAATCGTTAGCATCTTTAATGAAAAAAGACAAATGTTCGCCCGTTTTATCTTTTAAGAATGTGGTTTGGGTGACCACTTTTAAGTTTAAATGATTCAATTTTGCATAGAGTTCGCCCCATTGGTCAACATCTACAATAACTCCAAAATGAAATGAGGGTAACATTTTACCTTCAAATACATAATTTGGACTATTGAAGTTAAATTTTTCGGCTTGAATAAATGTGAGTTGATGACCAAATAAATTGATATCTATCCAATTATCGTTTGCTCTTCCCAAGGAAGCTCCGATGTTATCGAGGTAAAAGCTTTTTGTTTCCTCTACACTCAAACACGGCAAGGACATGTGAAATGAAGTTTCCATAATTCAACCATTTTAAATTTATAACCATTTATTATACAGTAAATTACAAAATAATTGAGCTAATCGCTAAGATTTATTCAAAATCTTCGTCCTCAGCACCTGGTTCCAAATCTGGATCCACTACAGCATCTGGATCATCATCTTCGAAATCTTCGTAATCCTCTTCGTCATAATTTTCCATGGTCTGTTCTAGCTTTGTACTCACTTTCACCAAATACTTGGTATCTTCAGTGGTTACTTCAACAGCTTCAACGGTTTCATTTTTTGCATTCTTAAACGAAACTATTTGACCATCATCATAACCATCTGGATATTTTTCCACTAAAAGGGCTAAAATTTCTGGGGTTAATTTTTTGAAGTCAACTATTACTCGTTTTAAATGTGCGTCTTTTGGTTTCATCAGGTAAATCTAATTTTTTCTTTTTCCTGCAAGGTTTCTAAAACCTTGTAGGCATTGTTTTTAATATATAACACCCCTAAAGTCCCCTCAAGGGGACAGTCGTCTCATTCAACTGAGTGAATTGTCAACTTGAAAGGACTTTAATGGTGTTCTCTTAATGTTGCAATTATTTTTTTAAATATAATACTTATTTATTTACTCGAATAACATCATAAACATCTTTTCTGCGATCTTTTAAATTTTTTACAGCACCAAAAGCGTGCAGTTCCCTTAACAGGCTCAAATCCACATCGGCAACCAATATCATTTCAGTATTGGTTGTCGCTTCCGCTTTTATCCCATTACTAGGAAATGAAAAATCGCACGGCGTAAACACGGCTGATTGCGCATATTGAATATCCATATTATTCACATTTGGTAAATTCCCTACGCTTCCTGCAATGGCCACATAGCATTCGTTTTCTATAGCTCTGGCTTGAGCACACAAACGCACTCTCGAATAACCATTTTGGGTATCCGTTAAAAACGGTACAAACAGAATATCCATACCTTCATCAGACAATAATCGCGATAGCTCAGGAAATTCAGAATCGTAACAAATCAAAACCCCTATTTTACCACAGTCCGTATCAAAAGTTTGCAATTTATGACCACGCTGCATGCCCCAAACTTTGGCTTCATCTGGCGTTACATGAATTTTTTCATAACGCTCCAAACTACCGTCTCTTCGACAAAGATAACCGACGTTAAAAAGTTTATCGTCAATAAGCTCTGGCATACTACCTGTTATGATATTGATATTATACGAAATGGATAATTGCTGCATTTTTTCGACAATGATATCCGTATATTTTGCCAATTCCCTTATCGCATCTGGTTCGTGCATGTGGTTGAACTTTGCCATCAACGGTGCATTGAAAAACTCAGGAAACAAGGCAAAATCTGAACGGTACGCCGAAACACTATCTACAAAATATTCCACCTGTTGCATCAATTCCTCCAAACTATTATAGGTACGCATTTGCCATTGGATCAAACCTAACCTGACAATAGTTTTTACACTGCTCGCTTTTTTACTTTTCTTGGTATAATAAATATTATCCCATTCCATCAAAACTGCATATTCGCTTGACGCGGTATCGCCTTCCAAATAACCTTTTATAATTCGTAAAGGATGAAAATCATTTGAAATCTGAAAGTTTAAAACCGGATCATGAATTTCTTTGTGCTTAACTCTTTCAATATACTCTTTTGGCGTTAATTCACTCTGAAACTTATGATAGTTTGGCATTCGTCCGCCAAAAACAATACCTTTGAGATTCAAGTTTTCGCAAAGCTCTTTTCTGTAATCATATAGACGCCTTCCTAATCTTAACCCTCTGTATTCAGGTTTAATAAACACATCGATACCGTAGAGCACATCACCAAATTCATCGTGATTATTAAATTTATCGCCTTCAATAATATCCGCATAGGTATGGTTATCCTCTACCTTATCATAATCTACAATAAGCGACAACGCACAACCCGCAATGTTACCATCAATTTTAATGACCACCTGGCCTTGCGGAAAAATGGATGTTAGGCGTTCTATATGGTGTTTTTTCCAATAGGAATTTAAAACACCGCCATAGGATTCTAAGGTTGCCGATTTTAGTTCTTCGTAATCATCAACCGTTAAATACTGTAATTCTATATTTTCAATTTTCTGTTCTTCCATTACATATCTAAGAGATAAGCAAAAATTAATGGTGCTACAATGGTTGCATCACTTTCTATAATAAACTTTGGCGTGTTAATATCCAATTTTCCCCAAGTAATTTTTTCGTTTGGAACGGCTCCAGAGTACGATCCGTAACTCGTTGTACTATCACTGATTTGACAGAAATAGCTCCAAAATGGTGTTTCTGGTCGTTCCATATCTTGGTACAACATGGGCACAACACAAATTGGAAAATCACCAGCAATGCCGCCTCCTATTTGGAAAAAGCCAATACCATTTTCAGAATTGTCCGTGTACCAATCCGCTAAGAATGTCATGTACTCAATACCAGATTTCATGGTGCTTGCTTTTAATTCGCCTTTAAGTACGTAGCTTGCAAAGATATTTCCCATGGTACTATCTTCCCAACCTGGACAAATTATCGGAAGGTTTTTTTCTGCTGCGGCATACATCCAAGAATCCTTGAGGTCAATCTCATAGTATTCTTCTAAAACACCAGATAACAATAATTTGTACATATATTCATGTGGCAAATAACGTTCGCCATTGGCTTCGGCATCTTTCCAAATCTTAACGATATGTTCTTGGATTCTTCTAAACGCTTCCTCTTCTGGTATACAAGTATCCGTTACTCGGTTTAAGCCTTTTTCCAGCAAATCCCATTCGTCCTGAGGTGTTAAATCCCGGTAATTTGGTACACGTTTATAATGTGAATGTGCTACCAAATTCATAATATCCTCTTCAAGATTTGCTCCTGTACAGGATATGATTTGCACTTTATCTTGGCGAATCATTTCGGCAAAAATCTTACCTAATTCAGCCGTACTCATTGCACCAGCCAAAGACACTAACATCTTTGCACCCGAATTAAGTTGCGCTTCGTAACCTTTTGCTGCATCAACCAAAGCCGCTGCATTAAAGTGTAAATAATATTTTTCTATAAATTTTGAAATCTCTCCTTTATTAGTAGTCATCTTCTGTATCAAATTTAGTTTTTTTGTTTCCTGAGTTTGTTGAATCGTTGAAGTTACTTTCAAAACCGTCTTCTATATTTTCATCCTGAAATTTGTAACTCAACATTTTGTAATACAATTTAGCCGCTAAGAAATCTGACGATTTATCGTTTTTATTTGGACATAATTCCGCGATATCGAAACCAACCACGTTCTTTTCTTGGAAAACTTGTTTTAAGAATTCAAGCGTTTCGTAATACAACAAACCGCCAGGTTCTGGTGTTCCTGTACTTGGCATAATTGAAGGATCCAAGGCATCCAGATCGAATGTAATGAATACGTTATCCGTCATTTGATCAATGGCTGAATCCATCCAACTATCATCCACAGCCATTTCGTGGGCGAAATAGGTTTTATCCTCATCCATAACCGTTTTCTCGATGGCATCCATGGAACGGATTCCCACTTGAATCAAATTCGTGGTTTGACTCGCTTCATAGACTGCACAAGCGTGGTTGCAGCTAGAGCCGTCGTAGCTTTCGCGTAAATCGGCATGTGCATCAATATGTAATACGGTAAGATCATCGAACATTTCGTTAAAGGCTCTAATGGTACCAATGGAAATTGAATGTTCGCCACCAAAAACCGTCACGAATTTGTTCTTTTTAATATAGCGTTTTGTAGCTTGATGAACAGCTTCTACCATCGCTTCAGGCGACGAATTTTCAGTAACCGCATCTGCCAAAAACACCCCTTGTTGGTAAACTTCAGAATCGGTTTCAATATCATAATGTTCCATATTTGCTGAAGCGTCTAAAAAGGCTTCAGGTCCTTTATCGGCGCCCTTTTGCCATGTGCTTGTACCATCATAAGGTACAGGGATCAAAACAATCTTTGATGTTTCTAATTTTGCATTTTCTTCTGGAATGCCAGCGTAAGTTTTTGTTTTTATGTGTGTCATTTTTTATGTTATGTTATGGTCACATAGAACATCTTCATGCTAATTCTTCCAATTTGGAATTATTTTTAGATGTTTCATATCATTTCCTGCGAAAGCAGTCCCGACACTTCGGGATTATTAAATTATACTTATTTTTTAATTTATGTTTTATAGTTCACGAGGGTTTCGACTGCACTCAACCTTACAGTATAGTTTTTTAACTCTCCGTTTCAATTCATTTTTTACGTAATATAATTTGTAGGTTGGTTTAACATTGAGGTGCGCGTTATAATTATTTGATTTCTGAAAGCGAAGCCTTCTTGGCTCTTTCGTCTTTTTTATCAGAACCATAACCCAAAATACCCAATAAATTCTCACTGTTCTGCTGTTCTGCAAAAACCTCAGTGGTTAAATTGCCTTCCGCATCTTTTTGAATTAAAATATGTTTGGGTGTTGGGATTAAGCAATGTTGCAGTCCTCCAAATCCACCAATAGTTTCCTGGTATGCGCCTGTATTAAAAAAGCCGATGTATAAATCTTTATCCTTATTGTATTTGGGTAGATAAATGGCGTTAGTGTGCTGCTCACTGTTGTAATAGTCATCACTATCGCAAGTTAAACCCCCTAACAACACACGTTCGTAACTATCGTGCCAACGGTTAATGGGCAACATGATAAAACGTTTGTTTATGGCCCAAGTATCTGGCAAGGTGGTGATAAAAGAGGAATTGATCATGTTCCACTTTTCGCGATCATTCTGTTGTTTTTGGTATAGAATTTTATAAAGTGCGCCACCACTTTCACCCACGGTAAAACTACCAAACTCCGTAAATATATTTGGCGTATCCACCTCTTCTTCTTCGCAAACCAATTTGATCTGGTTCACAATTTCATCAACCATATAGGCGTAATCAAATTCGAAAGCCAACGAGTTTTTAATTGGGAAACCGCCTCCAATATTCAAACTATCCAATGTTGGGCAAATTTTCTTTAATGCTGTATAGACCTTAAGGCATTTGTGCAATTCGTTCCAATAATAGGCGTTATCCCTAATTCCTGTATTGATAAAAAAGTGCAGCATTTTCAATTCTACTTTTTTATTCTCTTGAATCTGGGTTTTGTAAAAAGGGACGATATTCTTGTAACCAATGCCTAAACGCGAGGTGTAGAATTCGAATTTTGGCTCCTCTTCAGAAGCGATCCGGATTCCAACTTGAAACTTACCTTTAATTTCCTGCGACAATAAATCGAGTTCCTCATAATTGTCTATAATAGGAATCGCATTTTTGTGACCATCATTGATAAGATCCGCAATATTGCTAATGTATTGTTCTCGTTTAAAACCATTGCTCAACACAAACGTTTTATCGGTGATTTTACCTTCCTTTTTTAGTGCTTTTACAATATCGATATCAAAAGCCGAAGAGGTTTCAATATGAATGTCATTGGTTAAGGCTTCATCCAACACATGCTTAAAGTGCGAACTTTTAGTACAATAACAATAATTGTATTTGCCTTTATATTTATGGTTTTTAAAGGCATCTGCAAACCATGTTTTGGCACGCTGGATGTTATTGGATATTTGCGGTAAATAGGTGAATTTCAACGGTACGCCATGGTCTTCGATTAATTGCGTTAAGTCGATATCATGGAATTGCAGCGCTTTGTCCTCAAGTTTAAATTCGTCTTGTGGAAAGTGAAAGGATTGATCGATGAGATCAATATATTTATTGTTCATGTGATGTATTTAAATGGATTCCGTTTTCACGAGAAATGAAGGTGTAAAATAAAGATTTTAAGCGTAAATTATGTTAAGATTACGTTATATCATAATATCATACTTGGATTTGGCTTTGCGTAGTAGGTGCAAAACCATAGATATGCTGGCTGGCAGCAATCACAGAGGCGGAAGTTAGCTCTAAAATTCGGTTACTTAACCTGTAAGCTGCTCTTGAATATGACTTCCTAATTTTCAAAAGCCCGAACATAAAAACATGTTTCAATGTGTTCAGCTAAAATTGGCTTTATCATCTGTTTAGATGGACACCAATTTTCAATACAAATGTATATTATTTTTTAATATGGCGTACTTTTTTTTATTTTTTTTGAATTACCTCTTATCATGGGAATATTTAGCTTTTCGAGTTAAAATAAAATACCATTTAAAACTGTAAATGATACTATGACAGCGCATAAGTAGTTCTTTTCTTAAGGTAACAAAAGAATTAAATATCCACTTGACAATTAGCGATATATGATTAACTTTATAACGACAACCAAGAAGTTAAGACTTTAGCGAAATAACGTTACTTTTATGGCTTGAGTTACTTTATATGGGTGTTGTGCGTCATTTAACAGCAACGTTCTGAAAATGTTAATCGAGAAAAATTGAATGAATAAAATAACTGAAATAAAAAATGTCTTATACGATTAAAAAAACTGAAATTATTGACTATCAACCAAAGGCATTAAATGATTTTGAATTGCTTATTTATGAATATATTGATAATCTACATTTCACTTTGAATCCAAAAGATTGTTTGGAAAATGCTGAAGATTATATTTCGATTGCTGAAAAACGATTTTTAAAATCTGGTTGGGCAGGAGATGGAAATATTGAATTGATTTGGATTCCGCCATTTATGCTCAAAGATGAAGATGGAAAAACTGTCTATTGGAAAAAAACTAATGGAATTGTGGTGTGGCACGTTAAACAGAAAAGTGATGGAATTTCGTGGTTATTGATACCTGATGAACTAAAAAAGGAATTGAATTTTTAAAAAAACGAACGCACAACAATGGCTATAAGTAATTGCTTGTTCTCGCCTACTTCTGAAAATCCTTGCGATTTTCAGTCTGGTGTGTACTTGCAGTGTTTCGTGCCAACCCGCGCAACTACTCATAGCCTAAACGTTGGCAAACATTTGATGAACAGCATAGAATTTAATAAATATTGGGATTTAAATTATCCTGAATCGAATCAAATCGGACACGAATTAAAAAGTGTTTATCCGAAAAGATGGCTACGAATTCATAGTTTACCCGAATCGAAAAGATATGCGGAATCGGAAGATGAATATCAGATAATATTGAATAGACAAAACAAACTGATTTCTGACCTAATTGGAGAGAATACGGAAATAATAATTGTGTCTGGTCAATACGAAACGGAATTGAACGACAAAATCTCAACCGAATTATCTGAATACGGAAAATTTAAAAAAAGCAGAACGATTGAACTTCATAAAACTTATCCCGAACAATATGAAGATGATTTTTTTTATGATGTTTATTTCAAACCTGATACTTGGAGAATTAATTCTCAAAACAGACTATTGAAAAATATTGCGGACGATGAATTTCGAGCAATGTTCGTTTGTCCGAAAAGGAATTGTATTGTATCACCTTATGATGGTGGAATGGACATAATAGTTGATAATCAAGAAAAAAGAGACAAATTAAAAACTAAATATAAAGATTGGCTTTCAGAACGAGAAGATGGAATGTAGCGGAAATAAAAAACGATTTGCCAACAAAGTACTGTGGTAAAAAACAAGTAAAATCTCATTAATTTTTCACTAGCGTACTTTTATATTCTGCATCATATATCAATCCTGATTTTGCGATTGCAAAGGCCTGTTTTAGCAGCTTATTACAAACGGCAATTAACGCTAGTTTTTTGCTCTTTCCTTTGGCCACAATTCGCTCGTAGAGATCTCGGCAAGCCTTGTTGTATTTACAGGCATTAAAACTGCACATAAATAATAAATTCCTCAGTTTCTGATTCCCTATTTTGCTTATCCTTGGTCTCCCTTTTACACTACTTCCACTTTGTCTAATCACGGGCGTCAGACCTGCATAACTGCACAGCTCACTTGCGCTGGTAAACCGATCAAAGCCACCCGTCAGGACCACTAACATAATCGCTGTTTTTGGACCAATACCCGGAATGGTTTTTAATCTTGTAAACAGATCTTGGTGCGATTGTTTTACTAAAGCCAACAGCTTTTCTTCCAAGGTTTTCATCTCTTTTGTTAGTTGTCTTAAACTACGTTTTAAAGACGTAACAACGATCTTGCTTGGATTGCCCAAAACCGCTTCGCCATGTATCTTGTTCTTGAGCATAGTGCTCTGTTTTGTATACACAGAAAGGGCTCTGACGATCTGCAGACATTCTGTTTCTTCTTTAGAATTACCTTGCCAAAGCTTTAATTCCATTTGTTTTGCATACTCGCAAATAAGTTTGGAATCGCTTTTGTCTGTCTTAATTTTTGACAACTTCATCTGGATAAATCGTTTCACCGCTAAAGGATTCTCAACTGATAACTTGATACCTGACTCAAGTAAATAATAGGCTAATTGATAGTGGTAATAACCCGTAGCCTCCATAACACAATGACTCTGTGAATCTAAGAGTTTTATAAACTTCCTAAAACCTGAAACGTTGTTTTTAAACTGATAGTAATTGCCGTCAGAGTCCGTAACATCGAACACCAAATGGCTAATGTCAATTCCAAAAAATTTAATACCTTTATTCATAACAAAATGTTTTTTATGAAAGGACAACCTACGCGAGTTTCAACGACTTAAAACCGAGGTCCGAAAGGCCTCATAGAACTGTACGAAATCTGTGTAGAAAAGAGAGGGGATTTTCAATGTTGACGAGATCTAGGTCTCTGCGTGTATATTAACCTTATTCCTCTCTTTTGTCTTTTCTGTTTATTTGTCTAATTTAATAAAATGCTAACTTAAGTTGTGTATAGTTCATTGCTTACCAAGTGCTTATCTGGAAAATTCCTTCGGAATTTTCTCAGGCTCGTCAAAGTTTGCTAAATTAGTAACTTAACCACGCAACAAACCATACACTGAGCGTTCTACGCAATTTGACTTAATCAACGAAAATTGAACTTAAAAGACAAAATATCGAGTTGGATTAATCCAAAAAAGGAAATTGATTTTGATAATCGAGAATTTGAATATTGTATTGTCGGAAATATAGTTGATGAGCATTTTTGGGGAATGGAAAAAGAAATTAAAAAAGGTAGTAAGCAATTTAGACCTGGAGCAAAAGTATATTGTATGCCTGAATTCGGTGGAACTGCTCACGAATCAATACGTGTATTGGGGAAACCCAGAAAACAAAAACGACTGATAAATATTATAATAAGAACATATCTGATTAAAGACTTTAGAATACAGAAAGTTTATAACCCAAGAATTCAATCGGAAATTGGAAGTCATCATTTTTATTGGACTAATAGACGTTCCGGATCTGAAATGAAAAATCTGAATAAAATGGTTGACTACTTGAATACATTGACTGAAGAAATAAAATAAAAACTACGCAGAACAACGTGTATAGCTCAAAAAACGGAAATGAACACGAGAATAAATTTTAACAAAAATCAAACATTAATACATATTGAAAAAATTATTAATCGCAATTATCGTAATTGTAATCCTTGTTTTCTTATCGGATAAAATATACAAGGTTTATAGTAGAAGTAACGTAAATTCTCACGAATCAATCGTTTTACTCAATAATCAACTTTCTGAAAATGAAATAGATTTATTCTTTAATCTTGAACAAGGCACGTACGACTCGAATGAACATAAAATAGTTTTTAGTTTATTAAAAAAAGATGGATATTTACTCGATAATTATATAAACCTTCCAGTAAGAATTCAAAGCAGTACAGAATTTGACTGCAACCTTGAATATGACAAAGCAAGACCTTATGGATTTTATGATTATGAAATAATGAGTAAAAATATTATTGCTCGAATTATTACAAAGAATGCAAGTGCTATAAAACAATTGAACTCAAAAGAAATAATTTCGGAAAAACGATTAGGAGGAAATTATGGATTTGGAAAACTTAATATTCTTGACATTAATAAAAACGGATTATCCAAACATTGCGAATAATGATTATAAAATTAATGTTTAAAAACTTGAATAAATTTACATCGAACATTAACTACTACTGCCAACATCCGAATAAAACAAATAGAAATTAAGATGAGGCTATAAAGTTTGAGATAATTAGGCACAGCAGCGACTATGTTAAAGCATAAACCCTATCACTAAAGCATTTTTAAAGTACTCACTTCCTGCTCTGTTAAATGTTTCCAATGGCCACGAGGAATATCCTTTTTGGTTAAATGGCCAATGGCAACACAATCGATTTTTACCAAATCGTAATTAAGTTCATCAAAGATGGTCCGTAGAATGGTGTTCCCTGTGTTTTTGATTTTAATGCCAACTTGGTTTTTTGATTCACCTTGTATATAACTAATTTCTTCGACCGTGATTAATTTACCTTCGACCTTAAAACCTTCTTGAATCTTTTTAAGGTCTTCAAATTTTAGGTTTTTATCCAACTCTACCTGGAATAAACGCTCAACGCCTTTTTTGGAATTGGTAAATTTCTGTACCACTTTATCGTCATTGGTAAACAACAACAAGCCTAAGGAGTTGCGCCCTAAACGGCCTATTGGCTTTATGCTGGCATTGGTCGCATTGGCCACCAAATCCATAACGGTTCTGCCTTTTCCTTCGGCTGTTGTGGTCGCAAAGCCTTTAGGCTTGTTCAATAACACATATACGTTTGGTTCTGGAGTAATGCGTTGCCCATCGAACTTCACTTCGTCGCTTCGTTTTACTTTGTAGCCCATTTCGGTAATGATCTTACCGTTTACGGATACCAAGCCAATAGCGATATTCTCATCCGCTTCGCGACGCGAACACACACCAGAATTGGCAATGTATTTATTTAAACGCATCTCATCTGGATTTGAGGTTTGCTTTGCTGGTTGCTTTTTCTTTTTAAAAGGAGCGTTTCCTCTAGCATAACTTTTGGTTTTGCTATTAGCATTTCCTCTTCCTGAAGTTTTCCCTTTTCCTTTGCTATCTTGATGTCTGCTCATATACATTTCCCGTGAGATCGGGAATTTTATTAATTATTACTATAAATTCTATCATCGTGTTAAACCCTAATGATATAAGATGCAAAGGTATAATATTAGATAATAGCATCTACGTAATTCCTTAACTTGTTTGAGTGAAACAACTCGAAAACATAAAACGTTTATCTATATCCTATTCAAAACAATAGAAACATCAATCAATAGTATGGACAAAACACCAGCGACAATGATAAACTTTAAGATATTATGAAGAATCAAATAATGGGTTTTCTTATTTGATTTTAACAGTAAAATGAGATAGAGAAACAATAAGCCTATGCTAAGATAGAAGTAATAATACATGTGTCCAATCTTGAAAAATGAAATAAGTAACACGGCCGAAACCATGGTTAAAACACCAACAACGGTTAGCATCGTTTTTGATACTTTTTCGCCATATACTACAGGAACCGTTCTGTAATTTAAGGCCAAATCGCCTTTTATGTTCTCTAAATCCTTTGTGAGTTCGCGCATGGAAATCAATAGAAACAAAAATATTCCATGGGCAAAAACGACTTTTTCAAAATTCTGATAATAGATAAAAATGACAAAAAATGGCGTTACCGTTAATATGGCAGACACTATATTACCAACCATCGGTTGTTTCTTTAAACGATGCGAATAGAACCAAATGGCGAAAATATAAATGGCGAAAAAGATTACCGCTTTAAAAGATACATAACTAGCGAAAACTACGGCTACGACATTAAGTACAAAATAAAACGACAATTTGGTATTCTGACTTACCAGACGATCTAACATCGTTTTTCTTGGTTTGTTAATAAGATCTTTTTCAGAATCGTAGAAATTATTGATAATATAACCGCCTGCTATCGTCGCTGAAGACGCTAATACCAACATTAAGAGGTTGACATCTAACAGTACAGCTTTTACCGGTTTATCATGACCAAAAATGTAAACGGAAGCTAAGTATTGGGCAATAACGATAACAAGAATATTATAACCTCGAACGACCGAGAACAGGCTGAAAAATTTTAGAAGAATGTGTTTCTGCCGTCTTGTTAACATGGCTTTAATTAAAAAAACCTCACAAGTTATAAAAACCTGTGAGGTCTGTATATTATATCATTCGTATTAGAAGCTATATACAACTTCCAATTTCTGTCCTTTTAATGCTTCTTTAGCTTTTTCGATATTTTCGGTAAAGCCTAAAATATAGCCTCCACCGCCAGAGCCACAAAGTTTTAAGTAGTAATCGTTTGTGTCAATGCCTTTTTTCCAAAGTTCGTGAAACTGGGCAGGAATCATTGGCTTAAAATTATTAAGCACCACTTTTGAGAGTTGCTTAGTGTTTTTGAATAAGGATTTTATATCGCCTTTTAAGAAATCATCTACACAAGCATCGGTGTGTTTTATAAATTGATCTTTAAGCATGCTACGAAACCCTTCATTTTTCATACTTTCCATAAAAATACTAACCATTGGTGCCGTTTCCCCAACAATTCCACTATCCAACAGGAAAACTGCTCCTTTTCCTTCTGTTTGTTGAGAAGGAATTCCTGTAGCTTCAATATTGTCTTTAGAGTTGATTAGAATAGGAAGGCTTAAATAACTGTTCAATGGGTCTAAGCCTGAAGATTTTCCATGAAAAAACGATTCCATTTCAGAGAAAACTGTTTTTAACTTCAAGAGTTTCTCACGAGTCAGATTTTCTAAAACGGTAATTTTATCGGTGGCATATTTATCGTAAATCGCAGCAACTAAAGCACCACTACTTCCTACACCATAGCCTTGTGGAATTGAAGAATCGAAATACATTCCGGTATCCACATCTTGTTGTAAGCTGTCAATATCAAAAGTTACCAATTCTTTATCCAAACCTTTTAAATACGTTACAAAACGTTTTAAACTGGCATTAGAATCTTGAGCCAATTTATTAGGATTTTCATCCACTTTTAAAGCGCCGTTGTAAAAATTATATGGAATAGATAAGCCTTTAGAATCTTTGATGATTCCGTATTCTCCGAATAAAAGAATCTTTGAATAAAATAATGGTCCCTTCATGTATAATGTGCAATTGCTTTAACAAATATACGTATAATAATTAAATTTGGTTTGCACCAAGTCCGATATGGTCGCAAATATAGTGCTCATTTTGACAATACCTAATCAATTCATTCTTAATAAATTCGAGAACCGATTCCTTTTCTTTTTGCGGATATAACACATGGACATTTGCTCCTGCATCAAGTGTAAAACAGACTTTAGAATTGGTTTTTTCTCTATAGGACCAAATTTTATTGATGATTTCCAGAGTATTAGGTTTCATTAAAATGAAGTAAGGCATGCTCGTCATCATCATGGCATGTAACGTTAAGGCTTCACTTTCCACAATTTTTATGAATTCGTCTAAATTGCCAGATGCTAGAATTGTTTTCAGCTGCGCCAAATTTTCATGTGCTTGCTTAAATCGCTCTTGAGCAAAAGGATGACCATACATTAATTGATGGCCAACAGTACTGCTGACTTGCTTTTCGCCTTTATCGACCAATAAAATAGTGTCTTGGAAATTGTTGAAATTTGAATGCACATCGCCTTCAAATTTTACACCATATAAGTCTGAACTCTCAGGAATACTTTCATTTTTTCCCCAAACCACGAGTTCGCCCTCTATACTTCTGCACGCACTTCCTGAACCTAAACGCGCTAGAAATGAGGCTTTTTGGTTAAATGACTTATCTGTCACTTCGACTTCGCTCAGCGACCGCTCAATACTCATTAAGCAAAGTGCTATGGCGCTCATGCCAGATGCTGAAGAGGCAATTCCTGAACTATGAGGAAATGTGTTTGAGGTTTCAATTTTGAAATGGTAATCCCTCAAAAATGGCATATAGGTTTCGATGCGTTCAAAAAAGGTTTGAATTTTTGGCTTGAAAGCTTCGTTCTTCTTTCCTTCAAAATATACTTCGAAACTAAAACTAGTCGAAAGGTCTCTTTTAGCAAATGAGATTTCCGTTATGGTTTTACAATCGGAAAGCGTAAAACTTATCGAAGGATTTTCTGGAATTTGATGTGCCTTTTTTCCCCAATATTTTACCAAAGCAATATTACTTGGTGATTCCCATTTTACGGTACCGTTTTCAATATTGGTATTGTAGGATTTGAGAATAAAATCTTGATCTGTCATTACATGTAAATATCTGACAAAGATAATGGTTTTATAATGTTTAAAAACAGTATTATGATTTTCTCATTTGGTAAAAAATGAAAAAACTAGGATGACATTCTTTAAACTTTTCGATACCTAAACAAACAATCTATTTAAACCAAAACATTATGAAAAAATTCAGTTATGTATTCGCTATACTATTTTTAGTATTTAATTGCTCATCTGAAGAAAACGACCCAGATAACCTTGATCCAGGTCCATTTTCTGTAACCATCTTAGAAACACGTATGGACGGTGCCAATATAGAATGGACAGAAGCCATTGATATTGACGATGACCCTATTACCTATTCAATTTATTTAGAAGATCAGCTGATCTCAACAGGAGGAACTGCATTATCTTATAACTTTACAGGTTTAGAACCAGAAACCAGTTATGATGGTTATATTATTGCTGACGATGGTAGAGGTGGGACATCACAAGACGATTTCTTTTTTGCGACAGAACCAGAGACCATAATACTGACCATAAATGCCTCTAATTGGCTTCATGATAGTTTTCCAGAGGGAGAAGGTACTCGTGAAGTTCATTCAGTAGGTTTTCAAGTTCCAATTTACGAGAATGCTATATCTTATCAACTCGAGATAATAACGTTTTCAATAGTTAATTATGATGGATCTATATATACAACGTCTGGAGGAACTTACACTTGGACTAATGAAACCCAAAGTGATCCAGTATATCTAATTGATAACATGACTGAATATGGAGTTTATTTAGGTTCAGCTTCTATTAACACAATTAATCCATCTTATGGCGAAACTATAGATTATGTCACTTCAAGATCTGGAGAAGCGCAAGTAATCATAACTTTTGGCAGTAACTAATTTCCACTATTCTCGGATATTTCTGATGAACGTTTCCTAAATTCTAATACCTCGATTTAAATATCGATGGTAGTCCGGAAGTATATTTTATAAATGTGAATAGTTCTGATGGAAATCAAACCAAATTTAAAATAATTAAGAAGTAGTCATTTCTAAAAGTTTAGCCATAGTTCTAAAATTTCGAGCTGTGGCTTTTACTTTTAGTCTATTTTCAAACCAATTAACACCCAATTTTGCTTTGCCAGCCCCAAGCACATAATATATATAAACACATTCATTTGTAATTACAAATTCTTCATTTGGATAGACCTTTTGAGCAATGTCATCCACTAAATCTTTATTAGGTTTTTGACTCAAAACTATAAAATAGCTTTCTACTTTTTGCGCTTCAGGAAACGGACAATGTTTGAATATAAGATCTAACTCAGTTCTGGTTTTGACTAGAACTGGCACTTCAAATCCGAAATGATTAATAATTGATTTTTGAATCGTTTTTTCTAAAGTTTTTGAATCTTTAGTTAAAGATTGAAAGATAACATTGCCACTTTGAATGTAGGTTTTTACATTTTCTAATCCCGATTTCTCTAATAATTCCCTGAGCTCTGCCATTGGGACTTTTTTATGGCCGCCAACGTTGATACCTCTTAAAAGTGCGATGTATGTTTTCATTTAATAATCTTGAGATTGATTGAAAATATGTAAAATCATAACTTGTCCCTCGGTAACTTTATAATGAATAGCGTAATTATAGATTTCTAAAAGATGAATTCTAATGTTCCTGTACCTAATTTGGCGAGATAATGGTGCTTTTTCCAAGAACAAAAACTGTTTGTTTAAGTCATTTAAAAATGATTGTTCGACGCCTTTAATTTTAAAGAAACATTCTGCTAATTCAATTTCACGAAAAGCCTCAGGACTAATAATCAGTTTATAAATCATACTTTTTCCTAAAGTCTTGGACTGGTATAAATTCTATTTCTCCCCTATCTACTCTATCTAACATATCATCCATCATCTTTTTATATTCTTCTGATGGTTCGCTGTAGCGCATGGCAATATCTTCAAGCGTAAACTCAATATAATTTTTTAACGAGCGTTTTTGAAGCTTGGCTTGTTTTTCTAAAATAGCGATGGCTTTATCGTCTAACTCTATCAATTTTTTTGTCTTTCCCATCATTAATAAATTTTTTATATATCAAATATATATATTGTATATATAATTTTTTCAAAATTTAACAATTCATTCTAACCCATTTAAAATCTTTAAATTAACTGCTATCTAATAAAAGCAGCCAAATAAACAAAATCCACCAAACGCAAATAAACACGACAAAACGTTGCTAAATTAAAGAAATGGTGTAGTTTTACTGCATTAATACTATAATGTCATGTGTTTTCCCAAATCGAACACTGTTATTATTTTGTTTGTTTGCCTACTATTTAATGGCTTAATTGTGTGCGCACAAGAACCACTTACAAAAGCTGATAGCAGTTTTAATTGTGCCTTTGATACCTATAAACTTGATTTATTGGTAAAAAACGACAGTTTGTATAAAGCCACACTATTACTTAACGAAGCAATTAGCTTTTCTCAAGAATATAACTTAAAACCGACGGAAGCTAAATCTTATAATGCATTAGGCAATGTGTTGGCAAAATTGTCTAATTTCAAAACTGCTGAATCCTACCACAAAAAAGCATTTAAAATATACGATTCCCTTAACGACAAAAAAGGAATAGACCGATCATTATCTGGTTTGCTATATACTTATGTTTATGAAAAGAACTACAAGAAATTTGACAGTATTTTTCCTAAAGCCGAAGCGGTTTCCAAAGCTCTAAATAGTGAGATTTATTTCATCAATCTGGAATATAAAATAAAAAAAGACTACTTCAGTAATGATAACAAAAGTATGTTAGCCTATAGTAAAATTGGTCTAGAAGCTTTAAACTCCACAGATTTTGAAAAACTCAATTACTCCAAAAGTTACCGTACTGAAAATCTAAAAAAGAATTTATTCCAATCCTATCAATACCACAGAGCCTTAGCAAAGGTAAAATTATCTAAATTCAAAGCCAATGGTTATGATCTGCTATTTTTAATCAATGAAGAAAAACTTAAAACATCATTGGATACAGATGTGAACTCTTACCGCAAATTAGCCACTTTTAACTATTATAAATACATCTATTACACCAACAATATTAAAAATTTAGATTCGGCTACTAAATATCTCTTAAAATCTGACGCTTATAAATATAAAGCACTTACAAATGTTGAAAAACAAAATAACAGAAATGGTGAGCTGATTTCTAAAATTATAAATGCTGAACAAGAACTAAAATTATCAAATGAAGTAAGAAATCAAAATGCCAGAAATTCAGAGATATTCTTAATAAGTACAGTTGTGATGAGTATAGCCTTGATTGTAATTTTGACCATCTTTTACTTCTATTTTAAAGCAAGAAAGAATATTGTCAATATCAATGAAGCGTTAAAAGCCTCAAACTCTAAACTTAAGGCTATTGATAAAGATAGACTTGAATTTTTCTCCGTATTAAGTCACGAACTTCGTACACCAATTTATGGTATTAGTGGTTTGGCAACACTTATAGACCAAGAAAATGACGATACTAAAAAACAGTCTTATTTGGACTCGCTGATATCATCAAGTAATTATATGTCCATTTTAATCGATAACATTTTACAGGCCAACCGACTAAAATTTGAGAAAAAAAACCTTCGATTAAAACCAGATAGAATCAAGAAAATTGTTGGTCATGTTCTAAGCACAGTAGCCATTGCAGCAGAAAACAAAGGTTTAGAACTCAAAGTACATATTGACGCATCTGATGATAACGAATATATCTTGATCGATAAAGTGGCGTTTAGTCAAATACTCATCAATTTGGCCTATAATGCCATCCGTTATACTAAAAAAGGCTCTATTTCCATAAACGTTTTTGAACAGGAAAGAACTAACGATGAAGTCACATTACGTTTTGAAATTAAAGATACTGGTATTGGCATAAAAGAGGAGCATCGCTCAATAGTATTTAGTGCCTTTGAAAACAAAGCGTTTCTAAATAAAAACAGTAGTGGTTCTGGTCTGGGCTTATATATTGTAAAAACCCTATTGGAAAGTCATAATGCCGATATCGATTTTGTATCCACGCCAAATGAAGGCACCTGTTTTTTCTTTGACATAGAATTTAAACTATCAAAAGGCTTAGAACAACGTATAGGAGCATCAATTTTACCGAAACGTGATGTACGCGTTTTAGTCGTCGATGATAACAAAATCAATCTGCTGATTACACAAAAGAACATCGAAAAAATAAACGGGTTTAGTTGTGAAACCATTGCTAATGGCAGAGAAGCGATATCTCTAGTGAAACAAAAGGATTTTGACATGATTCTAATGGATATTAATATGCCAGACATGGACGGTTATGAAGTGACCAAGCATATTAGAATGTTTAATTCTCATATTCCTATACTGGCACTAACCGCGCTAAATTCGGCCGAAATTTCCACTAAAGCTGAAGTAGCAGGTTTTGATCAGATTATTACCAAACCTTATATTTTTGAAGATTTTAAAGCCATCATTTTGACTTATGCAGGAAATAATGAAAATTATTGTAGCATAATAGACAGAGCCGCAATATAAGCGCCTGTCCATGCATTCTGAAAATTAAAGCCACCTGTAACGGCATCAACATTAATCACTTCACCTGCAAAATAGAGATTAGGAATTCGTTTGCTTTCAAAGGTTTTAAAGTTTACTTCTTTTAAATCTACACCACCTGCCGTCACAAATTCTTCCTTGAATGTACTTTTTCCCGTCACTTGAAAAATAGCTTGGGTTAATTGAGAACTTAAGGCTTCTAATTGTTGTTTATTAATATCTGCCCATCGTTCTGTTTCGGCTATGTCTGAAGCTGAAACCAACGTTTTCCAAAGGCGTTTTGGTAAATCGAATTGCGCAGATTTTACCACTGATTTTTTAGCAAACTCTTGTTTATAATTTTTAAGTGCTTCTAAACACATCTCAAAATCCAGTTGAATAAAATTCACTTCAATCTTAAAATTATAATTGCGTTTGGCCAGCTCAACAGCTCCAAAAGCTGATAGTTTTAAAATGGCAGGCGCACTCATGCCGACATGTGTAATTAATAATGGGCCGTTGGATTCTAAACTGGTTCCTACGACTTTAATGTCAACATTTTTAGCAACGACTCCGGGAATATTCTTGATGCGTTTATCCTTAATATCAAAAGTAAATAAAGATGGAACTGGTTGAATAATAGTGTGGCCTAAATTCTCAAGCAACTTCCAGATTTTTGGATTGCTTCCGGTGGCGACCAATAGTTTTTTGGATTGAAAAAGGCCTTGTGAAGTTTCAATTTCAAAGCCAGTTTCTAAAGGATGAATAGTTTTCACAGCATGGTTATACAATACCTCAACCTGATGTTTTTCGGCTTCCTCCAAAAAGCAATTAATAATAGTTTGTGATGAATTTGAGACAGGGAACATTCTTCCATCTTCTTCAATTTTCAACTCTACACCGCGTTCTTCGAACCAAGCAATGGTATCGCCTGTCATAAAACTATGAAAGGGTCCCAAAAGTTCTTTTTCTCCTCTTGGATAATTCTGTACTAATTCCGAAGGGATAAACTCGGCATGGGTCACGTTACATCGTCCACCACCTGAGATTTTCACCTTTTGTAGTCCTTCTTTTCCGCGTTCCAAAATAGCGACTGATAATTCTGGGTGCTGTTCGGCAATGTTAATAGCTGCGAAAAAACCTGCTGCTCCACCTCCAATTATAATGATATCTTTATGGTTTGACATTTGGTAATTTAATTGGACATGATGAAATGAAGGTTAAAAAATCAAAATCCTTTATGTTAAGTTTCAAAAGTATATTCTGAAGGATTCACATGTCGAAGTTTGGAAATATAATCTTCTATGGTTTTAATATCTGCCTCGTTGTTATGATTATTTAGAGCATCCTTTTTAAGGTTGATCACTTCCTTTATAATGGCTTCTTTATAGTTTTCGTTCAACACATTATTCTGTTGAAGCAAATATTGAAACATGATAAATAATTTTTGAACCACTATAATATCGTGTTTGCAATAATTTCGCATGGCTGCCATAACATTATATAACAACTCTTCAAAACTAACGGTTTTAATATGGATAACTGCTTTTTTATCGTCATTAAAATAATAGCTATTGTCTTTTTTGGTCATTCGTAATGCAAAAAGTTCCGTAAGATAATCAATAGCATTGATGCATGTTCCTGGATCATTAATACCTGGAGACATAGCTTTTAAGGCAATTTCTGTGATTTGTTTAAAGGCAAGTATATAATTATCTTCTATTAATTCATTATTGGAAAATGTTATAGCATTAATTAGCTTTGTTTCTAAATCCTCTTCATCGTCCATCTCTTCATTGGGTTCGCCCTTGTACTTAAGTACAGGAATCCCTTTTAGGATATATGCACCTTTTATAGGAACAATTGCTATTTTCAAATTATGTTCTTCTGCTAAACCAGCAAGTGATTTTAAGCTTACATCTTGCATGTATCCTGTAGTATTTGCCATGATGCTTTTCCAATCTGACGAATCTTCAAAGTCCGTGTCAATATGTTTTTCAGCTTCCACCAACTTTTCTAAACGTGCTTTAGACTTTCTAAAGATTTTATCCATTATGGTATTCACTTGAATCTCTTGCGAAATGGAATGGATAAAATAAATAAAAGCACCCAAACTTTCAGTCATGAAAATAATTCCCAATAACACTGAAAAACCAGGCATTTGATATTTGTCGCCATTTGGTGTAATGGAAACCAGCGTGAAAATACAGTAAAGCAATGTGGAATTGTAAATACCGAGTATAATCTGATGCCTTCTGTTAGAAATCAATCCTGGCAGTACCCTTGGCGAAAAATTACTCGACGCTTGATTGAGTAAAATCATTACCAATGAAAAACTAAACACCATAATAGAAATTAGACCTGCAATAAATGTGGTTAGAAGTACCCTTGCCGTTTCGGTATTATTGACCACTAAAATTGGTGCATGTTCTATTAAATATTTAGAAACACCTTTACTTTCTAAATAAATCATAAAAAACGCAAAGAGAAGCCCAAAAAGACTAATAATTGTGGGATAGAAAGCAATATTGCTCTCTAGCTTCTCTAGTGAATTCCAAATTCTATAAAAATAGTTTTTCACATTAATGAATTAAAAATTGAGTCCAAATCCGAATGAAAATCGCAAACCTTCTACACTATTGAATAAGTTAAATGTTCCTGAAAGGCTATCTGCGGCCGTTACCCAAAAACCACCTCCATAATCGTTGTGCCATTTATCTGAAAAATCGTCTTTAAGCCAAACTCTTCCGACATCGAAACCACCAAAAACGCCGACTTGCAATGGCAATATACCTGTTTTGAATTGATTAAAGGCATATCTCAAATCCGTACTTCCGACTAAAGAATTTCGACCGGTAAAGCGTTCTGTTCTAAAACCTCTTAGTCCGTTTTGCCCTCCAATATTTGCAGCCTGATAAAATATTAAATCATTACCTATCCTAAACTGTGTTCGTAAATCGGTTTTCAAAACTAATTTTCTATTTCTTGAAATCGCATTATAAAATCCTAAATTGGAATTGATATAACCATATGTATATTTCGTATTGTCAATTTCAGTTTTTGCTCCTATATTTAAAAGAAAGGTCATCCCTCTCGTCGGTGCAAGTTTTTTATCAAAACTCTCATAATTGTATTCTGCTTCAAGTGCTCCAAAGATTCTACGGTCGAAAAAACCATCTTCTGAAGCATTAGCAAAACTCGTTATAAATCTATCAGGCGTTTCACCTAATTCAATACCTTCTATTATTGCTCGGAAACCATAATCACTACCAAAATTACCTTTCTTCAAAATTCCGACTTTAGCCATATAAATACTGGTTTTTACACGATTATAATCTAAGTCTAATTCATCGTCCAAATTCTCTGTTTCATTACCGTAACCGAAAAAATTATTGGCGAAATTTTCTGAGGTAAATTGACCGCCAACGTGTAAATTCCAATCGTCTTTTATGTTAGCAAATTCGCCATCATAATTAAGGGAAAATCCACTTGTAGCAAAAAAGTAACCACCTTTAAAACGGTGTTGTTGCGAAAACGGATTACGCTGAAAACCATTTATGGTTGAAACATAAGATAAGCCCAAAGAAAAACCATCATCTGGATTAAAGCCGATGGCTGGCGTGATTACACCAGTGTTTACGATGTTTTTTTGGTAATCAAAAAGATTCAATTTATAAACATCAGTCAATCGCAGTGTTCCTCCTTTCTTCTCCTGTATGGTATTAGGTTTACTTTGGTGATCGTATATTTTAATTCGTCTTCCATTCTTAATGATGTACGTATCATTTTCCTGTCCGCCAATTAATCTGGTAAATATTAAATTATTGGCTTTGCCGCTCACTTCAAATATATCTTTGTCATCCAAACCGTAGACCCAAATTTCTTTAGTCACATCTTTATTAAACGTTCTATCGACAATAACTTCCCCTTTTTCACCATCTTTAATTCTAGATATCTTTACATGGGTTTCGTTGTCCCCAATTCTAGTTACTTCGATGTAATCATCCTTATCAGTACCTGTAAGGATTACCAAACCGTTTAAGTATTCGTAATAACGTGTGGCAATATCCACAAGGTTACCGCGTCGTCCTTTAAGTTTCTTTTTTATATCGTCAAGTGTTTCATCTTGAGCAGCTTCTGGCACCTTAGAAAATGCTTCTTCAATGACATCGTCCGTAATATTATCTTGGAGAAATTTAGCATGTTTTAACCATTGTTCCCTAGTTGATTGTTGCACCAATACACGATCTAATTTTATACCTGCGGAATTCATCCATTTAATATCTTCCAATGTTTCATCATAGACCTGAAGTTGTTTTGTTGGACCTGCAATGACTCTCATCACATCCAATAAACCACCATCAAAATTTGAAAACACTTGGTCTCTATCCCTTGGAATTGGCCTAAAGAGCTTATCGCCATTTTCTTGGTCAAATTGCGCCCAACGCCATTGGTCTTGGTGGCGATCCCAATCGCCAATCAGCATATCAAATAAACGTGCTCTTACATAAGCATTATCATCTATTTTATACTTTTCATCTTCCCGTACCTTTTCAATAATATCATGCGTACTTTCAATATCATCAGCATAACCAAAATTACGCTCGTCGGTATAGTTTTCCTCCGGACGTTCTTCAATCATGTAGAGTTCATCTCCATAATCCTTATTATATTTCCCTAAATATTTGTGCTTTGGAATATAGAAAATCCTAGGATTGGTGTGATATATTTCGGCAGCATCAGACAAATCTGGTACTACCATAAATGCATAGGGATGCGCTGCGGTGTAAAAATCCAAAATCAGACCTTCAACAGCCGTTCTTTCAAACTCATCTTGT
Organism: Winogradskyella forsetii; assembly: GCF_013394595.1. Lineage (GTDB taxonomy): Bacteria > Bacteroidota > Bacteroidia > Flavobacteriales > Flavobacteriaceae > Winogradskyella > Winogradskyella forsetii. The sequence continues at coordinate 403,500 of NZ_CP053348.1, read as the reverse complement.
ATATAAGTGTCTTTAAATAAAACGGTCTGTAAATATTGTGTGGCACTTTTTTTAAGCGCTCGCATGTTGAGCTCTCTGCCATCTTTTGTTTTAAGTCTTATAGAGCGTGTTTGATGACCTCCACCAGTTCTTACAATTTCCAAACCACCATAAAGCGTATCTAAAGTGGCAACATCTGCTTTAATCTTCTGACTATAAACATCTCTGTAATGATCTCCCCAAATAGATTCAAAAAAGCCGGTTTTTTCAGTTTGTTCCTTTGTGTAAACCGAAGTTTCAATTTCTTGAGGGAAGCTATCCGGTAATTGAGACACATCATATTGCGCTGTAGGTGGAAAAATTTCCTTTACAAAGAGCTTGGTGGCACTACCATTTTCTGCGCCATACATAGTCACCCAACTACTGCCATCCTTGAAAACGGTTAACTCTGCAAAACCTTGTTTTCCATAGCTGAATAAGCTTGTATTCTTTAGGGATGCATACCCTTCTTTGGCTCCAGAACCAGAAACAATTTGTTTAATTTTTCCTTTTTCCAAATATTGAAGTGTATGCTCATGGCCTGAAACAAATATGACGTTTTCCGTATCTAGAGTCATGGTCTCCAAACGGTTCATTAGGTTGTTATAACGCTCATTATAACGGTCTTGAATAGAAACACCGCCTTGTGTTCTAATCTGAGTTGCCAAAGAGGCCAAAACAGGTAGGGGCAATTTTTTCTGTGTTGGAAACAAATGTTTGGAAAATGCATACTGACCTCCATGAACACCATTGGTATACATAGGATGATGCATGGCAAATACTATAGTCTTGTTTTGTGCTTTTTTCAGTTCGCCCTCTAACTCTAGGAAGAACCGTTCCCTCGTCTTTATTTCGCATTCGTCATTCATGGTGGGATGATTGTTCCAGTTTTCTAAATACCATTGTGTATCTATGACAATAAGCTTAATATCATCTCCGATGTCAAAATCCTCAAGAGGACAACCATTATCAGGTTCGAAAGCCTTCTTCACCAAGGCTTCTTCAATATACTTTTCCTCGCGTTTCAAACCTTTAAGGCCGTTAGCATACCAATCGTGATTTCCTGGAATAAAGAGTACTTCACCATTAAAACCTTCAATGGATTTTAGTTGTCCGTCTAAAGCATTTTCCGCCTCCGAACGCCCTTTTTCACCTTTCTTCGGCAATCCATCAGGATAAATATTATCTCCTAAAAAAAGCACAAAGTCTTCGGTTGTATTTTTATCAGCGGTATGATTCTTAAACGCTGTTAAGGCTTTAGACATACCACCTTGTGGCGACTTACCAGCATCACCAATTAAATAGAAGGTTTTCTCTATGTCTTTATCTGGTAATTCGTTGGTTTTATCAGCTTCTTCTTTATATTGTGCCTTTGAAGTGGCGCAACCTATTAAGAAAGCAACAGCAATAAATAATACCGCTATTTTGTATAACTTAATCATATTTTATTTTTTGTTGTAAATAACCCTTTTTTTGAGTTAGTTTCTTAGCCATATTCCTACCGATATTAATCCTTATGCCATTTTTTCCCAAAGACTATCAGTGAAGAAGTGTTTACAATCCAAGAAATTGGAGTTTAATGCAAAATCCGTTTGCTTTGCTAAGTTATGGATTTCTTCAATAGCATATTTTTTTGAAAGCTCAGTCCATACTAATTCGTCATAATCAAAATCTATGGATTTATTTAAATTTTTCAGTTCAACGGTCTGTTTTCTTAAACTTACCAGATAACTTTTCACATTTCCAGTTGCAGGATTGTAATAACTGTAGAAATCGAAATCATCAATTTTAAAATCCGCATCCAGCTCTCTATTAATTCGGATTAATAAATTGAGATTAAAACGCTTTGTAATGCCATGCGCATCGTAATAAGCGTTATGAATAATTATTGGGTTTTTCTTTAGGTCGAAACCTATTAGAAGCTTGTCACCAACCTTCATGTTTTTATTAAAAAGGTTTAATAGTTCTTTCGCTTTTTCTTCTTGATAATTCCCAATATTTCCACCTAAAAATAGCAACATACTTGGGTAGTCGCTTTCGAGATTACCCTTTAATATTTCAAAATAATCACCCACTTTTGGATGTATTTTCAAACTAGGCAATTTTTCTGTCAATCGATTCGAAAGTAAATCCATAGCCTCTTGGGAAATATCGATAGGGATGTAATGAACATCAACATTATGATTTACCAAATATTCTAAAAGCTTGAAAGTTTTAAAGCCATCTCCAGCACCTAATTCAATAATATTAAAAGGTTCTGAAAACTTGAGCGCCTTGTATATCTGTTTGGATTGCATGGAAAGAATCTCAAACTCTGCATTGGTAGGATAATACTCTGGCATATTCATAATTTCCTGAAATATGCGACTTCCATTATCATCATAAAAATACTTAGATGGTAAATGTTTGTTTTTGGCAGTTAAGCCTTTAAGCACGTCTTGTGCGAAAGTGTTTTTCATTTCAATGTCTAATGCATTATTCTTTGTCATTAAGAATAGTTTTTATTATTACAAATATCATTTTGCCAAATGCCCATTATGGGCTTATCTTGCTAATCTAATTCCTGAAAATAGCCAACGCATGTCAGCTGTAAAAAAGTTTCTATAAGTTGGTCTGCAATGGTTTTTAGAGGTTGCTACCGAACCTCCTCTCAATACCATTTGATTGACCATAAATTTACCATTGTACTCGCCAAGTGCGCCTTCAACTTTGGTATAGTTTGGATAAGGTAAATAAGCACTATTGGTCCATTCCCAAAGTTGCCCATGGTTAAAGTGCTTTGAGGCCACTTCCCATTCAAACTCGGTTGGCAATCGCATGTTTTTCCATTGTGCGTAAGCAAAAGCTTCGTAAAATGTCATATGCTTTACTGGCAAATCCCCTTCCACTTCTTTAAAACCTTGTAAAGTATACTGCATCCATTTGCCATCAACTTGGTGCCAATACATTGGCGATTTTAAATCGTTATTTTGAACAAACTCCCAACCATCAGCATGCCAAAGATTAAAATCTTGGTAACCACCAGCTTCTATAAATTCAATATATTCTGAATTGGTAACAAGCCGATTGTAAATTTCAAAATCATGAAGATAAACCTTGTGCCGTCCTAATTCGTTGTCAAAACAAAACCCGTCGTTATCATGACCAATTTCGTAAACGCCTTCATCAATATGAATGAATTCTTGTGGTTGATTTTCTTTTTGTAATTGAACTTGAAAATCCAAAACAGGAAACGAAGGTTGATGACCAAAAATGTACTTGATATCGTAAATTAATAATTCTTGATGTTGCTGTTCGTGTTGCAGGCCGATTTCTATAACCTCTGAAATGACATCCGAAATGCCTTCTTCGATAAAATCTGAAAGCTTTTGGTTTACATAGGTTCTGTATTTTAAAACTTCATCCAAAGTAGGGCGTGTCATAGTGCCACGATTTGCTCTCATCACGCGTTTTCCCACATTGTTGTAATAGCTATTGAAGTAGTAAGCGAAATCATCATTAAAAACTTTATAACCCGACTTGTATTTTGTTAAAACAAATTGTTCAAAAAACCAGGTTGAATGCGCCAAATGCCATTTTGGTGGCGATACAAATTCTACGGGTTGGATGGAAACATCTTCAGGTTTTAACGATTTACAAATTAACGCCGTTTGATGTCTAATTTCTAAAAATCGATTTTTGGTTATTGTATGTTTTATTAATGTCTGCACTTCTAATGATTTATAATTTCCGTTTCAAAAATGACGTCGCTGGCTATGGTTTTATGCACAGGACAACGTGATGCTATTTCTTTTAATCGTTCTTGTTGTTTAGTATCTAAATCACCAACAAATTTTAGTTTTTTACTAATGTGGTCCATGTACTTTGGTTGCTCTACAGCTACCTGTAAATCGTCACTATGTTTTCTGGAATGAGAAATATATACAAATACTTCTTTCAGATCCCATTTTTTTCTTTCTGAGTACATTTTTAAGGTCATTACCGTACATGCTGCCAGTGCTGCATTGAGATATTCGTACGGCGAAGGCCCAAAATCATTGCCACCAATACTAGCTGGTTCATCTGCAATAAAGCTATGGTTTTTGGTTTGAATTGATGTTGTAAAATTATCTTCTTCAATATTCAAATGACCAACTAATTGTTCGCCTTCGGTACTTAACATTACATTTTCAACTTTTGGAAAATACCGTTTTGCCCAAGTACCAATCATATCTCCAGCGTACTGACTATCTTTTTCATTGGACAGTAAATGATCAGCATTATCTAGTGTGATAAAACTTTTTGGATGATGTGCATTTTTATATAATTGTTCTGCATTTTCAATTCCAACAATATTGTCGAAAGGCGAATGCATAATCAATAACGGCTTTCTTAAATTCTTCACTATTTCTGGCAAATTCGTATTATCAAATTCCTTTAAAAAATCTTGATTGATTACAAATGGTCTTCCTCCAATATTAACCTCAATATCGCCATTGTCTTCTGTTTCTTCAACTTGATGGGAAAACAAATGTTTAACATGCTCTACGGTTGAAGGCGCACCTATTGTTGCCACGGCTTTTACGGCATCAATCTTTGAAGCTGCGACAAGTACAGCTGCGCCACCCAACGAATGACCAACCAATAAACTTGGTGCTTTGTAATTTTCAGTCAGATAAGTCTGAACATCTAACAAATCTTCTACGTTAGCCGAAAAATGACTATCGGCAAATTCGCCCTCGCTTCTTCCTAAACCTGTAAAATCGAATCGCAACACTGCAAAACCATCTTGAGTGAGTGCTCTACTCACATTTTTTACCGCACTAAAACTGCTACTGCAGGTAAAACAATGTGCAAAAATGGCATAGTAGTTTGGTTTTTGGTTTGCTGGTAATTCTAAATGGGCGTTTAGAGTTATTCCTTTTCTATTTTTTATCTTTAGTTTGGTGCTTTTCATCAGTCTTCAATTTTTACTCCACGCCAAAATGCGACTCGATTTTTAATACCTTTTGCTAATTCTGATACTTCTGGGTAAAACCAAGCTGCATCTGTATTTTGTTTCCCATCAACTTCTATAGTGTAATATGATGCTGTTCCTTTCCAAGGACATACAGAATTTAGTTCACTCGGTTTAAAGAACTCTTCCTTTATACTTTCATGTGGGAAATAATGGTTGTTTTCGATTACAACGGTATCATTACTTTCTGCTATTATTTTATTATTCCAAATGGCTTTCATAGTTGGTGTTTTTATAAACCTGCCAGGTTTTTTAGATACTGAAAATAAATTCAGTACAATGCCTTGCAGGAACTGTTAGATCGAATTTTACGTTTATCTATATTCTGGATTATCAAAAGCCCAATGTGTACCACTATCCCAAGCTTCACGCGAATTACCGTAATTGCTATAGCCTTTATTTTCTTTCAATAGTTTTGCTAAGTGCAGAAGATTATAGGTCATAAAAGTGGTATTTCTATTAGTAAATTCAGAATCGAACCCAACTGGTGGCTCCTTGGTTTTTCCTTTCCATTCCGTATCTCCATAACTTGGACCAGGTCCCACTTCTCCTATCCATCCGCAATCCGCTTGAGGTGGAATAGAATAGCCGACGTGTTGTAATGCATATAGGATTCCCATTGCACAATGTTTTATGCCATCTTCATTACCTGTAACCATGCATCCACCGACTTTGCCATAGTAAATGTACTGTCCTTTATCATTGGTTTTGCTGCTCATTGCATAAAGGCGTTCAATTAATTTTTGGGCTTCAGACGATTTTTCTCCTAGCCAAATCGATGTTCCGACGATTAACACATCTACTTCATTGACTTTCTTATAAATACTTGGCCATTCATCTTTGTCCCAACCATGTTCTGTCATATCTGGATAAATTCCCGGAGCTACGTCAAAATCTATAAGGCGAACAGTTTCAAACGAGACCTTTTCCTTTTTCAGAATATTTTGAGACACTTTCATCAGCGTTTCCGTATGGCTCTGCTCAGGCGATTTTTTTAAAGTACAATTGATGTACAGTACTTTTAGTTTTGAAAAATCCATAATTTTATTTTGTTTTTATAATCAAGAACTACAGCTCAACATAGAACAACCCACTTTATGTCTTGCCCATTCGGGACGTTTGGCAAACCATTTTTCATTTTCAGGTTGTTCATCGTAAGGCTTTTTTAGCAGTTGAAATAATTCATCCACTAAACTGTAATCTTCTTCGTTGGCTTTGTCAATAGCTAATTGCGCCATATAATTTCTAAGCACATACTTTGGATTTACAGTGTTCATATGTTTTTGGCGCTCTGAATCTGATAACTTCTCTTTTTGTAATCTTTGGTCGTAAGCCTGAAACCAAACTTTCCATTGGTCTTCAATAGCTCCCTTAATTTCTTCTGGGTGGTAAAAAGCTTCATGGATTATGTCTAAACCTTTTTTCGGGTTTCCTGTTTTATAATTGGCTAATAATCGGAAGAAAATCGTCATATCAGTTTCAGAAAGTAATAAACAATCTTGCAAATCTGTGACTAATTTTCCATCCGCTTCTTCTTGATGTGACAGCCCTAATTTAGAACGCATCATATCCAGTGATTTTTGCTCTAAATCTTTTTGATATTGTTTGAGAATGGATTCTAGGGGTTCAGGTTCTTCAATTAACGTATAAAGCGCATTGGCGAGTTGTAATAAATTCCATAGTCCAATACTAGGTTGATTGCCAAAACGATAGCGTTTGTTCTGTCTGTCCGTTGTGTTTGGTGTCCAACCCAAATCAAAATCTTCCAACCAACCATAAGGACCATAATCTATCGTTAAACCCAAAATGGACATGTTATCGGTGTTCATCACGCCATGTACAAAACCAACACGTTGCCAATGGATAATCATGTCTAAAGTTCGGTTGGTGACTTCTTCAAAGAATTTGATATAGGTTTCTTTGGACGGTTGCCCTAATTCGGGATAAAAATATTTGATGGTGTAATTTGTAAGCTTTTTTAGATTTTCTGTGTCTTTTCGGGCTGCGAACAATTCAAAATTACCAAACCTGATAAAAGTTGGTGCTACTCTCGCCACTATAGCGCCTTTTTCATAATCCGGATTACCATCGTACAACATATCTCTAAGCACATCGTCTCCCGACAACATTAAACTCAATGCTCTTGTGGTTGGCACACCCAAATGATACATGGCCTCGCTGCATAGATATTCACGGATTGAAGACCGTAAAACGGCCAAACCATCGCCTTGCCTAGAATATGGTGTTTCGCCAGATCCTTTGAGTTGAATTGCCCAACGTTTAGCATTGTGCTCTACTTCAAACAAATTAATTGCTCTTCCATCGCCAAGTTGCCCAGCCCAATTCCCAAATTGATGACCAGCATAAGCCATGGCATAGGGTTTTGTTTTTGGATAGACTTTAGCTCCAGAGAAAATATCTAAAAAGTCTTGAGAATCTATAGCGTCAAGCTCTAAACCAATTGCTTCAGCCATGTCTTTGGAAGCGTGAATTAATTTGGGAACCGACGGTACTTTTGGTGTCACATAAGAATAGGCTGCCTTCGAGACTTGGCGTCTCGTATTGGTCGTATTGGAATCAGAGGGCAATTCTACATTAAATGTATCACTTAAGTTTAAACGCATTAGTTTACTATTTGATTCAAAAGAAATGTTCTTTATATTGAACTCAGTTGGTCGACTACTATATTAAAACATTTCATTTCGGTTTTGTATAAAAATACGATTTCATTGTAACTCATATGCCAAAATAAATGTTAAGTCTTACATCTTTTTTGTAATTTCACATCATACAAAAATTATTAAAACCCATGTCAAAGTCTCTAATTGAAGAAACTCAGGAATTCGTTTTTAACCTCATAAAAAACGAACTACCAAGTACTTTTATATATCATAACTATACGCATACCGAACGCGTATTGCGAAGTACAAGGGAACTCATAGAAAATTCTGATGTCACTGAAAAAGAAGCAAAAATATTAGAGCTTACGGCTTTACTCCATGATGTAGGTTATACCAAGGGCTGTGATAACCATGAAGAGGAAGGTGTAAGAATAGCCACTAAATTTTTGAAAGAAAAAAAGGTAGATGAAGACATTATTAAATCAGTTGCCGACTGTATCATGGCGACTAAGTTTGATACCAAACCTACTAAAAAACTAGAGAAAATAATACGTGATGCCGATTCCTCACATTTTGGGAAGGACTATTTTAGAGAGGCTAGTGAGTTTTTGAGAAAAGAATTGGAAGTACAGGGCAGAGTAAGCTTTACACCTTCCGAATGGCGAAAAGAGAATATTGAAGTCCTCACAAAAGAGCACGAGTTTTATACAGAATATGCCTTAAAGAACTGGCAAGCACAAAAGGAAAAAAACTTAGCCAAACTATTAAAGAAAAAGAAAAAGCGTAAAAAGAAACTTAATATTGAAAAGCAAAAGGCCAAACTCAAAGCAAAATATAAAGATGAAAGTTCATCACGTGGTGTGCAGACGTTTTATAGAGTGGCACTCAGAAACCACATTAAATTGAGCGATATTGCGGATACCAAAGCAAATATTTTATTGTCTGTCAATGCCATTATTATTTCCGTTGTTCTTGCCAATCTTATTTCTAAATTAGACAATAATCCTTATTTAACTTGGCCTACAGTTATATTCACGTTATTTTGTGTAGTTTCCATGATTTTATCCATAATCGCTACACGTCCCAATGTTACTAGTGGCCAATTTACCAAGGAAGATGTCAAGAACCAAAAGGTAAATTTAAGTTTTTTCGGTAATTTCCATAAAATGAAATTAGAGGAATACGAATGGGCTATTGGCGAAATGGTCAAAGACCGAGATTATATTTATAAGGCACTAACTAAAGATCTCTATTTCTTGGGTGTTGTATTGGAACGAAAATACAGATTATTGCGTATAACCTATACGGTCTTTATGATCGGAATCATTGTATCCTTAATTTCGTTTGCCATTGCTATAAAAACCAATCCTGGTTCTGATATTGATGATGTTTTGACGGTTTATAATCAAGGATATTTTGAGGATAGCGAAAATCGCCTAGGCTTTAATGGTTTCCATTAAATCATTATAAGTATAGAATGTTTTATCATCTTTATTATTATGATAGAGCATACTAATTCGCAATGCTTTCAATCCCGTAATAGCCTGTAAATCTTCAAGTTCAAGATATTCTAAATCATTATCTAAAACTTTTTTGGACTGCAGAAACTTAATATATCTTTCATATTCTTCTTCGTCTTCTTTTTGAGAATATACTATAGTTAGTTTTCCTTTTTGGGTAATACGTTCTTCAGTACCTTTAATGTACGCTTTATCGACACGTTTTTTTACCACTTCGTAACGTGCGTTGTAGGTTCCATCAACATCAAAACGTTTTTCATCCATTCTAAATCGGATGGATAAAGGCTGATTAAAAACTAAAATCATCGAAGCTACATCTAAAGAAACGGGATAGTCGTGTCGGTTTTGATAATATTCGTTCTCCATCTCGCACATCACCTGAAGTTGCCACAACCTTAAATTGTATAAGTAGATCACATTGAAACTATCATCCTTTGTTATGGACTCTCCTATATACATATTGTGTTCTACACCGTCGGTTTTAAATCTTTCAAAAAAATGAGGGTACATTTTCTGCGCTTCAAGCTGCTTTTCATCCAATAAAGAAGACATATTGTTGTTTATCAACTTCACGGTTTCATCATAATGTCTCCTGTAAAAATAAACGACTCCCAATTCTTTATCCAACTTACTAAAATAATCCTCTATTTCTTTTTTAACAAGTGGTTGTGTATCAGCGATAAGTTGAAATACCGGTAAAACTTCTTTGGTTAAAAATACGGTTATCGCATGCTCACTATCAACTTTAAAATGGTCTTTTAAAGCTGAACTATATTCTGAAATTTGGAATTTTATCTGTTCGTAAATGGGCAGACTTTTCTCATCCAGTGTTTTATTCAAGATTTTTTCGGCATAACCAAGTTGCAATTGTAAATCCTTTTGAGTTGCCAAATTTCTAGCATCAGACGAGCCTTTCACATCTAATTGCCCAAATAAAGGATAAACATCATCAAACGCTATTTTTTTGAAGGTTGGTGTTTCATTATTTTCTAGCTGCTCTTTGATGTAATGTCTTGCTTCTTGAACGAATTTCCAATGTACACTTTTATGAATGGACGTACATTCTTTTTGAATAATAGCTTCGATTAAATTCTCTTCTTCCTTCTTTGACCGTTCGACCGCAGAAACAATAAAAGGCATAACATCTGCTAATTTATTCGCATTGATACTGTTTAAAACTTTTGGCTTTTCTGATACAATTTCGAGTATACCCATTAAACCTTCATCGTTTGTAATTGGCGCAAAAATAGCACTTTGTATACCTTGTTGGTTCAGAATTTTTATGTGTGGTGCATTTCTATCTGGATGTTCAAATTGCTTTTTGACATCTGAAATAGAAAAATATTTTTTTTCGTTTAGTAAGCGATTATAAGACCAATTGCACAAAGTATCCGAGCAGTGAGACGTTTCTAAATCATTTAATAAAAAACTCTTCATGCCTGAACCATAAACGCGCTCAAAGGAATCTTCATCCTTATTGTATGTAGAAAAACCAACATGAATATCCTTTAAGCCTAACAGCGAACGAAATATCTCATGGAAGTTTTCCATAAAGCTTTTACTTTTTCGCTTGTCATCGCCTATTAAACCTGTTTTTATATTAGATATGGACTGGTCGTCCGTAATATCAAAAAGATTTGAAATTACAAAGCCTTTAAAAACGTAACTATTTGGCGGAAATTTTTCCTTCCATAATTCTATATTTTCAAAATTATCCAATAGTTCGTCAAAATCTGATTTTGTTATTTTTGGCGCATTTTCTTTTGGAATTATTTCAATAAAATCTGCATTGTACAGCATTTTATAATAGCGCATTACGCCATTGGCATCTGGTATTTCGTAGAAAAAAGGACGCTTGAAATTGATATTGTAACCGTAGCAAAAGTTTAAAATCACAGCACAGACAAAAATATATTTCTCGTCTGCAGGCATATTCAATATTTGTAGTTCAAAATCATCACCTGCTGTCTTTAATATATTTTTAAAACGTTCTGATCGGTTAAACGTAAAATTATGAAACGGAATAGTCGCTGTTTTAATCTCGTTTTTAGTCAACAAAGGACTGAAAGCATCTTGAAGCAATCCCTCTATTTCTTTTTCGTAGGTTTTTAATAATGAAAAATCACTAAAACCATCTCTTAAAATGGGATTCTCTTCTGCTATTTTCAAAACACGTCGTGCATTAGCCGCAATAAAATCATTATCAGCAGCAATCAAATTTTCATACTGATTTAATATTTTATTGAAACTAATTTTAATCTCAAAGGGTGTTTCTATGTGCTCGTTTATGTCCAAAACTGTGGTTGGTTTAGTATACTAAGATACGTATAATTGAACTAGTCGCTTTTAGCTCTACTATCTTACATTGGTTTTATCAATTATTAAAGGATACTCTTGACGTTAAACATTAATAATAGGAACATTTTAAAACATCAATTTTATTAAATGAAAGAAGAAAGCAATATTATCCGTCTATTAAAATAAACTAAAGTCCTAAATGTCCATAAGTCCAGTTGGAACCATCACTAATAAAGATTAATGTTTTAGTAATGTCTCCACCATCATTTCCAATATCTGGCGCCATTGTTACAGAACCAAGTGGTCCTTGACTATTTCTTCCATCTCCTCGAAAAAATTCAACTCCTGCTCCAGCAGTGGCATTTGCTCCGAATGTATATATTAGTGCGTTTTCTGAATCTGATATATTCCTTAGAATATATATTCTTCCAGGAACTGTTGTGGCATCAGGCAGAATAAACTCAACATTAAAGGGAGTTGGAGATAAGTTTATATAAACACCATCGTCTATAGGAGTAGCAGAACCACCAGGTCCACCATTTAAACTCACAACCTTAAGCGATAAATTCCCATTAATATCCAATGTACTTTTAGGATCCGTAGTGCCGACTCCTACTTGAGCAAACGCACCATTGAAGCACAGCAGCAAAGCAAGTATTGTAATTATGTTTTTCATAAGGCGTTATCAATTTAATTATTGTTTCTTCATAAGGCTAATGGCAAAACCTCCACCTTCAGCTAACTTTACACTTAATTTTGATTCCTTATTAAGTTCCATCTTTTCAATGTTGATATCCAAAGGATTATTGTCCCAATGTGCCTTTTCTCCATCTTTATAGAGTATGGCTTCGTAGTTTTGGTTCTCCTCTAAAAAATCGAATGTTAACTCCATACTTCTCGAGTTTTCATCGGTTATTCCACCAACAAACCAATTACCAGTTTGACGCTCTTTTCTGGCAATGGTCACAAAATCGCCAACTTCGCCATTTAAAACGACAGTTTTTTCCCAATCTACGCCAACATCCTTGATGAACTGAAAAGGTTCTGGATTAGCTTCATAATGCTCCACCAAATCGGCTGCCATTTGTACAGGACTGTAAATGACCACATACAAAGCCAATTGCTGAGCAATGGTTGTATTGACTTGATTGTCCTTTTTGTATTCATCAAATTTAATGTTGAAAATACCAGGTGTATAATCAATAGGTCCAGATAACATTCTTGTAAAAGCCACAATTGGTAAATGCTCTGGTGGATTGCCACCATCACTTGCCCACGCATTAAACTCTTGTCCACGTAAACCTTCCCTCGAAATTATATTTGGATAGGTTCTGCGTAACCCTGTCGCCTTAATCGGTTCATGGGCATTAACTGCTACTTCATATTTTGCTGCTTTTATGGCTGCGTTGTTATAGTGATTCACCATATATTGTCCGTGATGATATTCACCTTTTGGTAAAATTTTACCGACATAACCTGATTTTACAGCATGCATTCCGTATTTCTGCATTAAAGCATAGGCTGTATCTTGTTGCTTTTCGTAAGTTTCGGTTGCCGCAGAGGTTTCATGATGCATAATGATGTCAACTCCTTTTTCCTTTCCATATCGTACCACCTCGACAATATCATAATCTGGATACGGTGTTACGAAATCGAAAACCCCTTCTCTGTCCTCAAAACCAATCCAATGTTCCCAGCCTGTATTCCAGCCTTCAACTAAAACGCCACCAATATTATTCTTTGCTGAAAAATCAATGAAATTCTTTACATTTTCTGTTGTTGCGCCGTGTCTGCCATGCGATTTTCCACCATCGGTCCATGTACTCATATCTTGTGTCATTCCGTAATCCCATGAGGATTTCCCTAAGTGCATTTCCCACCACACACCAGTATATTTCATAGGTTTAAACCAAGACACATCGCCTAATTTATTTGGTTCGTTAAGATTCACGATGAGTTTGGATTCAATTAAATCTGGTGCATTATCCGTAATTTGAATGGTTCGCCATGGTGTATGGAATGGCATGGTTTTCTTTACCTTATAATCTGTGTTTTCTGAACCTACCAAATTGCTTTTTAAGTTCAAATTTTTGGTGTCCACTTTTAAGGTCATACCTGAATAATCAATTAATGCTGCTTCGTGAAAACTTAAATGCGTGCCATCATTACCAACCATAGTGACTGGTGTGTTCACTGCATTTTCTGGAATATAAGTTTGAGCTAAATTTTTGTGATTGGCAAATTGTAAAGCATCAATTTCTGAAAGTTTTGTGGTATTGTATAAATGCTCGTAAATGTCCCAATCTCCAGGAATCCAGAAGGTTTTGTAATCCTCTGTTAAGTTGAATTCGGTATGTTCTTCTGTGATGAAAATATCGTCTTTTAAATTCTCTTGTTCTGGGAATTCGTACCGGAAACCGATACCATCGTCATAAACCTTAAATACGATATTTAAAAGTCGTTCAGGACTTGTTTTTTCCTGAAGTTCAATTTTTAACTCATTATAATTGTTAACGACATCCAATTGTTCTCCCCAAGGCATTTGCCATGTTTCATTAAAAGTTGAAGTGCTTGTATTTTTAATTTTGAAATTTTTATTGAAAGCCGGAGCATTTTTAAATTCAAAACCTAAATAAGAGGTATCTACAACTGTTTTATTGTTGAATTTAACTAGGTAAAATGGTTGTCCTTCCTTATTTACATTGAAATTCACGGTCACCTTTTCGTTTGGCGATGTGATTTCTGTGGTTTGTTTTTCACTTGTATTGCACGAGAATATCGTTAATATGATTCCGAAACTTAATAAATGTGTTTTCATAATTTAATATTTTAAGACCTGTAAGGTTTTGAAAACCTATTAGGTATGCTTTTATTACACCCCTAAAGTCCCCTCAAGGGGACAATAGTCCTAGTCAACTGAGTGGATTGTCCCCTTGAGGGGACTTTAGGAGTGTTTATAATTTATTTCTTCTCTAATAAAACCACATCAAATGGTGATGTTATCGTGATTTTTCCATTTTCAACTTCTGATGATTGCCCAGAATAGGCGTCATGTAAGGTATCGCCATCTTCAAAAACTTTAGAAACATCAATCACTTTTTCTCCTTTCTCCAATTCTAATCCAACAACCACTAAATCTTTAAAGTCTCCTTTCTGATAACTTCTATAAAAATAATATGGTGATTTTGTAATCATTTGATGCGTTCCCGCTCCAATGGCAGGATGCTTCGCTCTAAATGTTCCTAATTTTTGCCAATGTGTTAAGACTTCTTTAGTTCTTGGACGTTTTGCAATAGAATCCCAATTCATCATTGAACGCAACTTAGCATCGCCTTCTGTATTTGGCACAGCGAGCGTTCTTGCGGACTCATCTCCATAGTAAATTTGAGATGTTCCGGGCGATAACAATAATTTATTTGCCGTTTCAAAAGGTTTTTTTCTTAGAGAATCGAAAGGGTTACCATCATCATGGGAACTTAAATAATTTAATGTTCCGAACCCTTTTAATTCATCATGTAAAATGGAATCATAATGTTTAAATAGGTTTTCATAATCTTTATCTTTTGAATTGTATTTGAATTCAAAATTTATCAAACTTTGAAAACTTGGTGGATCAAAATAGTTCACTTTTTTATCTCCAAAATCGAATTCCTGTCCTGTGCTTACGCCATAATTATAGACTTCACCAACGAGGTAAAAATTATTATCATCCAAAACTTTTTCAGGATTGTTCTTTTTATATTCCGAAAATGCATAATCCGCTTCTTTTTTGAATTCTTGCCAAACATATTCTTCAACATGTTTTACGGTATCGACCCTGTAACCATCGACTCCGAATTCGGTAATGTAATCTGTTAACCATTTCATGATATAAAAACGAGGTGCTCTTGGGTGACCGGTTCGCTCAAAAAATTCATCAAGTTCTTGAATTTCTTGCTCGTATCGTCCTTCCGCTTTCCATTTTTCTACCAATTGTGGAGGCAACTCGGTATTTGTATTGCTTTCAGTTCTTATATCTGGTAAGTTGGCTACCAGAGTACAGCTGATTGTATTTTCATAACTATCATATGTACATTGAGGATCTGTTCTTACCCATTCCTCTGGCCAAACCGGATCTTTTTCAGTTACTGGGCCAGTATGATTAATTACTGCATCTAAGACTATACGAATGCCTCTGTCATGTGCTTCTTTTACTAACTCGTGCAGATCTTCTTTAGTACCAAAATTTGGGTCAATTTTTGTCCAATCTTTTGCCCAATAGCCATGATATCCATAAGTGACTCCTGTACCTTCATCGGTTCCTCCATGGATTTGCTCAACGATTGGTGTCATCCAAATGGCGTTGATTCCTAAATCTGTAAAATAACCTTCTTTTACTTTTTGGGTTATCCCTTTAATGTCGCCTCCTTTAAAACCTCTTAATTTTGCGGTTTCTTTGGTTCTACCGAAATTAATATTGTTAGAAGTATCTCCGTTTTTGAATCTATCCGTTAATAAGAAATAGAGATTGGCACCTTCCCAAACGAATGGTGTTTCGATTGTTTCGGACTTTACTGAATCGACTTCTTTAGCTTCTTCTTTATTTGACTTACAACTTATCATGATTAGTGTTAACACTATTAATACAAGAGATTTTTTCATCTTATGATTGTCTTTTTTATTGAACTCATTTTATATAAACTTTATAGCTCCAAGGTGCTAATTCCAAAACGGTATTTGTGTTTAACATTACAGTTTCTTTAGCATTAAACTCCTTGTAAGTTCCATGATAAAGTTCCTCTTTAAATTCGACGGATTTAGAATTATTTGAAAAATTAAACACGGCAAATACCTTATCATTTTCGTTTTGGCGCACAAAACTTAACACGTCACTTTCGTTATTATTGGGTATCTTAACTATTGTCGCTCCCCATTTGGCGTGCCACAAAGCGGTATTCGATTTCATTAGCGCGAATAATTTTTTGTACAAATCTCCAATAACATGATCTTTCCATTGGATCGGGTCTTTTTCAAAAAACTCAAGTCGTTCGGAATTACCCGCTTCTTGCCCATTATAAATTAATGGCATTCCTTCTCCAACAACGGACAATACAATTGCTGCTTCCAAACCTTCGCCAAATTGTTCGTACATGGTGCCTTCCCATGCGTTTTTATCATGATTGCTTACAAAAGTCATGCGCATACTATTATCTGGAAATGCGCTCTCATTCCATGAATAATAAATATATAACGCATTTACATCTGCTTGACCTAGGCATATTTTATGAACCGCTTCGTTCCAGCTCCAAGCATAAGTCATATCAAAGGCTTTGGCGTGAAGGTCTCTAGATTCCCATTCGGCTAGCATAAAAACAGGTTTTATAGCATCTAATTCCTTCCGCACGTTATTCCAAAATTCCACTGGCACCATGCCTGCAACATCGCAGCGATAACCATCAATATTGGCTTCTTCGACCCAATACTTAAGCGCTTCAGTCATATATTGTCTAACTTCAGGTTTGCGGTAATCCAAATCGATAATATCGGACCAATCCCACCATGGTGTCGGACGAAAATCGCCTTTGTAATCCCTATCATACCAATCTGGATGCTCCTCGACCAAAACATTGTCCCACGCTGTGTGATTGGCCACCCAATCTAAAATCACATACATGTCTTGGTCATGGGCTGCATTTACAAAGTCTTTTAAATCTTGAAGTGTTCCAAATTCTGGATTGACACTGTAATAATCCTTTACAGAATACGGACTTCCTAAACTACCTTTTCTGTTTTTTTTGCCAATGGCATGGATTGGCATTAACCAAATAATATCTACACCTAATTCTTTGAGACGTGGTAGTTGTGTTTGTGCTGCTTTAAATGTCCCTTCTTCTGAAAACTGACGTGTATTTATTTGATAAATCGAAGCGTTTTTACTCCATTCTGGATGTGAAAGTTTCACATAAGTTTCTGGTTGAAAAGGGTCAGGTTTTGGTTCCATTGTTTCATTAGCGTTTGTAGATACGCCCTTATCATTTGTGCATGCAAGAATGCTTGACACAGCAAAAACTAAGATTATCAGGTTTTTCATAAGAGCTATTTAATGCTTTAATCATTTTAGACCTGCATGGTTTTAGAAACCAGCAAGGTCTTGAACAATTCAGCTTTATTCTTCAATATTTAGAATAAAAGATTCCAAAGGTTGAATATCAATTCTCACTCGCGCTTTTCCGTTTTCAACATTTAAGGTCGACGTATATTTATTATACAATTGATCTTTTACTGCGTATTCTCCATTTTGAAGTTCAAATTTCTGAACTAAATCTTCTGGTAATTGCAACTCAAAACCATAGGCATTATCTGCATTAAAATTTGAAATGATGATTAGTTTTTCATCATCGCTCCAACGCACAAACGACAAAACTTTATCATTATACCATTCTGTATTTTGATGATTGTAATGTTGAATATCTTGATAGTCGCCCATTAATGCCGAACTGTTAATTGTAAAATTCAACAGTCGTTTATAGAAATCACGAAGCTCGTCTTCTTCTTTAGTGGATTGGCCGCCATCAAACTTTTTATCGTTTACCCAACGCACATAACTTGGCACGGAACCATAATCGAAAATCGACGTTCTGGTCGGGTCGCCAAAGCCTAAATCTTCTGCGCCTGGCTCTCCAAATTCCTGACCAAAATAAATCATTGTTGGTGCAGTCGATGATGTCGCCGAAACGACCATTGCCGGTTTTCCTTTTTCTGCGCTTCCTGCAAATTCTGGACTGGCAATTCGCTGTTCATCATGATTTTCTAAAAAGTGTAGCATATGATGTTCAATATCGCTTAAATCATCTAAAATTGGCGGAATGTTATCTGTACTTCCATGACCTTGCATCACATGTTTTAAGGTATCATATAACTGAACTTTATCGTATAAATAATCCATTTTTCCCCTTCGGATGTAATCTCGGTATAAACTAGGATTATAAACCTCAGCCAATAAAAATGCATACGGATTTTTCATTTTTATATGGGAATTCATATAACTCCAAAACTCAACAGGTACCATTTCTGCCATATCATAGCGGAAGCCATCGACTCCTTTTGCTGTCCAATATAAAGCGATGTCCTTGAATTTTATCCATGAACTCGGCACGGTCTTACCCTTCCAAAACTCGAAATGACTTTTGTAATCTTCGTTCTCAAATCCGTTAGGCAATTCATCAAAATCTTTTCTCCCATCAGGACTTATGCCGTAATTTACTTTTACGGTTTCGTACCAATCATTGATGTCGGGTTGCGATGCTCTTGAACCATTACCTGTCCACTTTGCTGGTATTTCTTCAAACTTACTATCTGCCATTGGATGGTTTTCGCCACCTAAAGGTTGGTAACCGTTTTTCCATTCTGGCACTTTAAAGGCTTCGCCTGGATTGTAATAGAAGTTGTTGTTTACATCGTATGTTTTTGTTTTATCATCTTCGGCCCCAAAATCAGATGTGCCTTCGGGATTAGTGAGGCTTTGATAATTTCTGGCTACATGATTGGGAACGATATCTATTATGACTTTTAATCCTGCATTGTGAGAACGCTCAATTAAAGCTTCGAATTCTTCCAGTCTGTTTTCAACATTTACAGCTAAATCTGGATTTACGTTGTAATAATCCTTTACCGCATAAGGTGATCCAGCGCGACCTTTTACAATATCCGGATCGTCGTTTGAAATACCGAATTCAGTATAATCCGTTATGACATCATGATGCGGAACTCCAGTGTACCAAATGTGGGTTACGCCCAAGTCTTTAATTTCTTGTAAGGCTTTTTCTGTAAAATCATTAAATTTTCCGACGCCATTTTCTTCGAGTGTTCCCCACGGTTTATTGGTCGTGTTTGTATTTCCGAACAAGCGTGTAAAAACTTGATAGACCACTTCTTTTTTCTTCATATTTTCTTTTATTTCATTGTCACTTGGACCATCTTCGGTGACCGTTTTTTGAGTTTCGTTCTTACATCCTAAAAAACTTAATAGAACTAATAGTATAAAGCTATTTTTAATGGTTTTCATTTAAATCATCTTTTAAGTTTAACTGTAATCATTGCGCTTTCCCCAGATTTCTTTTCAATAGGAATTGTTGCAGTTTTTGAAGCTTCTGACCAATCGAATGCCGAGTGTTTTCCTACCGTAATTCGTTTTGGTTTCTTTTCCAAACCATGAATGGTTAGATAGAAGGTACGTGATTTTGGATTAAAATTCTTTCCTATGTCATCGGATACTTCAAATTCTAAAACATTGCCTCTCGAATTCATTTCGAAATTCAAAATTTCAAAATTTTCGTCCGCCAGCGCATTTGCTGATTTACCATCATCCGAATAAATTTGTCGGCTACTTGATAGTACAGATGCATCGTGATAGTAATCTATTTTACAAACGGTATCTTCATAATCCTCCGTAGTTTGAAATACTTTTGTATTTGGAATAAAAGCTCCAGCTCTTATGTATGTTGGTATTGAATTTTCTTTTAATTCTACTGTTTTGGTTTGTCCTCCGTTTATCTTTTCATCTGTATAAAAATCGAACCAAATATTATCCTTTGGGAAGTAAACTTCTTGTTCTTTGATTTCCGATTCTAAAACTGGTGATACCAAAATATCATTGCCCCACAAATAGGTCTTGGAATAGTCAAATAAGTCTTCATTATTTGGCTCTTCAAAAAACAAAGGTCGCATTAATGGTTTTCCTAATTGGCTGTTTTCATACACTAAATTGTAATTATAGGGTAATAGCTTGTAACGTAATTCAATCGCTTCTTTAGCCAATGCTTTTGCTTTTTCACTTCTAAAAATGGGTTCGCTTGGTACATCTTCTTGTGCATGTGGTCTAAAAATTGGATTGAATACACCATATTGTAACCAGCGCACATAGAGTTCGTCATCTAAATTATCGCCTGCGAAACCACCTAAATCGCTATGCATATAGGCCAAACCTTGCATTCCCATTTGTAGCGCAATTTCGGGTTGGGACTGTAAGCCTCCCCAAGTTCTGTTGACGTCTCCTGACCAAGGCACCATGCCATAACGTTGCGAACCAGAATAACCTGCGCGCATTAGAATGAATGGTCTTGTGTTTGGGAAATCGCGCTCGTAACCTTCATATATTAATCTTGCCCAATCGTGACCGTAAATATTATGGACTTCGTTGGCACTTCCTGTTTTATGTTGCACCCATTCTGGATGTACTTCCGGTTCGCCTAAATCGCCCCAAATTCCCGCGACACCTTTATTGGCTAAACCTTTGTAGATGTTCCAAAACCATTTTTCGCCATCAGGATTGTAAATATCTATGAGTCCGGTATTGCCAAAATAAAAATCATATTTCGCAGGATTACCAATGGAATCTTTTGCTAAAACATCTTCTTCTACGGCTTCATCCCATTTTTTAGAATTGGTTAGAATAAAAGGCTCTGTAATAGTAATGGTTTTGACTCCTTTTTCATTGAGGCGTTTTACCATGCCTTCAAAATCTGGAAATGAATCTCGAAAGACTTCTAAATTTCCCATCGTACCTTTTAATTCTTTGCCGAACCAATATAAATCGAGAATAATCGCATCGACAGGAATTTTGTCGTCTTTAAATTTTTCAATGGTCATTTCAACTTCTTCCTGCGAATGATAACCAAAACGGCTCGAAAAATTACCCAAAGCCCAACGCGGAAGCATAGGTTGCTTTCCTGTTAAATCTGTGTAATTATCAATCATATCCATCCAAGAGTCTCCAACGATTACTTGATAGGTTTTTCTACCAGAAATCGTTTCATATGTCAACGTGTTATCTTCTTTGCTGTCCAAGTCTAAAAAACCAATAGGTGCATTGTCAAAATGTAGCATATATTGTTTTGATGATACTACGATTGGCATGGTGTAATTCATCAATTCACTTTGGGTTTCATAACCATAATGTGCACGATTGTAGAGTTGCAGACGATTTCCTCGACGATTCATGCTCAATGCTCTTGCGCCTCCGCCATATAGTGTTTCATCTTTAGTAAGGTTGAATTGTATGGTTTCTAGACTGTCATTTTTAGCGTAACCTTCTTTTTCTGAAATTATAAGGTCCTCCTTATAATGGTATGAAATTTGAAATGGGCTTTTTGCAATAGTAACATTCAAACCTTTTGTTTTTAAGATGACCTCATCGCCATTGTCTGTCATTTCAAAATAAGAGCCATAAGGTTTCGCAACTACGGCATGGGATTGTGATTTTAAATACTCGCCTTTAGGCACAAAAGTGGTTTCAATAATGTTTGAAGAATACGGTTTTATGATATAGTAGCCATCATTGACTTCGATTTTTAAATCAAGTCCTTGTTTAACGGCACTTTTAAAAACCCGATCAGAATTCTGTGCCGTTAATGAAACTAACGAAAGTATAAATACTATTAATAGAGCTATTTGTTTCATGTTTAACTTTTAGACCTGCTAGGTTTTGGAAACCTGCCAAGTCTTATTAAAATTTAGTGGTCAATATTACGCTGCCCTTAGTGTCTAATTTTAAACTCTTATTCCATATAACATCCTCTTCAGAAATAATATTTTTCAAAGTTTTTCCATTGAGTCCTAATTCTTCAAATCGTGATAAATCCAACTCTTGCGGATTATCGTTTTTATTAATGATGTTTACAACCGTTTCATTATCTGTGATTCGTGCTAACATATATATTCCATTTTGAGGGGCAAAATGTATAGTTTTTCCATTCTGGATGGCATCACTTGATTTTCTATAATTCAAAACTTTCTTCAAATAGATTTTCATGTCTTTCTTGTCATCCGAAAGACCTTTTCCTGTAAATGCATTAACCGAATCATCTTTCCAGCCACCTGGGAAATCGGTTCTAATTAGTCCATGGTCTCCTGGATTATCAAAGTCATCCATTAAGATTTCGGTGCCGTAATAAATCTGTGGAATTCTTGGCATCATCAACAAATAACCCAGTGCCATTTTGGTATTGACAATATCTCCTTTGAGTTCTGTGTAAACACGGCTTTTATCGTGATTGTCTAAAAATGCCAGTATATCTTTTGGCGAGGTATAGGCAAAATCATTGGCTAAACCTTCGTATATTTTTACGAGTCCTTTGTCCCAAGATTCTTCATCGTTAAGCGCGTCAACAATGTTTTTTTGCATGGCGAAATCCATACTCGATTTTAAGTTGGAATCATAACCATCTTTATTTTTATGTCCTTCTTGCCAATAGCCAATTAACAATGGATTGTAACTCCACTCTTCTCCTACAATCGAAAAGTTGGGATATTCAGTCATTATCGCTCCTGCCCAATTGCTCATAAATTCTTTGTCTGGATAGGGATAAGTATCTTGTCTGATACCTCCTAAACCTAACGTTTCAATCCACCAAATACTATTTTGAATGATGTAGTTTGCCATAAATGGATTACGTTGGTTGAGATCTGGCATACCTGGAACGAACCAACCATCTGCCATTTCTTGGTAGTCCTTATGGGAAGCGTAAGGGTCTTGATTGGTTGTTCGCCTGTGATTGGACATTTTTGTGGTTTCCCGATTCCAATTATCTATATGTTTTAGATAATGATCTTGATAATTTACCCAATCCTTAAACGGCAAATCTTTCATCCACCAATGTTCTAAACCACAATGATTTGCTACTTGGTCCATGATGAGTTTCATATCTCGTACTCTTAGTTCATCTGCCAATTTTCGATACTCATTTAAAGTTCCAAATCGTGGATCTACTTTATAAAAATCCGTCATTGCATATCCATGATAAGAACCTGAAGGCATATCGTTAATTAACACAGGACATGGCCAAACTGCGGTGAATCCTAAATCTGCTATGTAATCCAAATGTTCGGTAATACCCTGTATATCTCCTCCATGCCTGGCATAACCATCTGTTCTGTCAATACCTTGTTGCAGTAATCCATCTACTTCATCGTTTTTAGGATTGGCATTCGCAAAACGGTCTGGTGTAATTAAATAAATGGCATCTGAACTATCAAACCCAACATAATCCTCAGCTGGTATTTTTCTTGATTTTAACTCGTAGCTTTGAATTAACTCAGAGTCATCTTCAAGCTGAAATCTAATATTGAATTTTCCTGCTTTTGCAGTCTCTGAAATTTTTAAATCTATAAACAGATAATTAGGACTATCTGCTCCATGAAATTTTTCTATGCTAACGCCTGAATAGTTGATGTTTGGTTTAGCGGTACCTATATTTGGATGTTTCACCAATAATTGTAGTTTCTGATTTTTGAAACCCGTCCACCAGTTTGGTGGTTCTATTTTTTGAATATCGTTTTTTATTTCAGTAACGGTTTCTTGTGAAGTGACTACATTGCACATCACATTAAATAACAAGACAACTATTATGATATGTTTTAGTGCTTTCATGATTTTTTATATTTATTAAGATAATATTCTACAAGATAGATCTGAAATTAATGCGTCACTAAGTACAGGATATAATCTGATTCATTTTCAAGTTAATTAATTATTTTCATCATTATAGACCTGTTAAGTTCTGCGAATTCAATAGAACTTTGATCACTTAAACTGTTAAAAATTTATTAGGATTTATAGTTGTTTCTTTACCATTAACAAAAATCTCCAAATCTTTATCGCCTTCCAATTCAAACCGTGTTTCATCTTGGCTAACACTCACTTTTATAATCTGGTGTCTAAAGTTCACTTTAAATGAATAGCCTTCCCATTGCTGAGGGATTTTTGGTTCAAAAGACAAGGTGTCATTTTTTACACGCATTCCTCCAAAGCCTTCAACAATGCTCATCCATGTTCCTGCCATGGAGGTAATGTGTAACCCTTCATGAACCTCATGATTATAATCGTCTAAATCCAATCTTGATGTTCTCAAATAAAAGGTATAAGCTTGATCCATTCGGTCTAACTTCGCTGCTTGAATACTATGTACACAAGGTGACAATGAGCTTTCATGAACTGTAAATGGTTCGTAAAATTCAAAATGACGTTCTAATTCCTCAGTTGAAAAATGATCTTCAAAAAAGTAAAATCCTTGAAGGATATCAGCTTGTTTTATGTAAGGCGAACGTAAAATTCTGTCCCAAGACCATTTTTGATTTATTGGTCGCTGCGCTTTATCTAAATCCGCAACTGTAATCAATTCTTTATCTAAAAAGCCATCTTGTTGTAAATAAACATCATGTTCTTCGGAATGCGGAAAATACATATGATCCGCTACTTTTTTCCAAAGGTCTAATTCTTCATGTGTAATTTTTGTTTTACCAGAGATCCTTTTATACTCCTCATTATAACCTTCCTTTACTTTCTCAATCGTTTCCAGAGTATAATCAATGCACCATTTAGCGATGTAGTTGGTGTACCAGTTATTGTTAACATTGTTTTCATACTCGTTTGGTCCTGTGACGCCAAGGATAACATATTTATTTTTTTGAGTGGAAAAATTCGCTCTTTGATGCCAAAAACGGGAAATAGCGATCAGAACCTCAAGGCCCATTTCTGGAATATAGCTAAAATCGCCTGTATATCTGAAATAGTTATAAATGGCGAAGGCTATGGCGCCATTCCTATGGATTTCCTCAAAAGTGATTTCCCATTCGTTATGGCATTCTTCACCATTCATGGTTACCATTGGATATAATGCTGCGCCATTTGAAAACCCTAATTTTTCGGCATTTTCAATAGCTTTTTCCAAATGGTTATAGCGATAGGTTAGAAGATTTCTCGCCACTTCTTGATCTTTAGTTGCCATATAAAAAGGAATACAATAGGCTTCCGTATCCCAATAGGTACTTCCTCCATATTTTTCTCCGGTAAATCCTTTTGGTCCAATATTTAAGGTCGCATCTGTTCCTAAATATGTTTGATTAAGTTGAAAAATATTAAAACGGATCCCTTGTTGTGCTTTTACATCGCCTTCAATGGTAATGTCTGCCATGTCCCAAATTTGAGCCCAAGCTTGCTTTTGGTCTTCGAGTAATTTTGAAAAACCTGCTGTTGTAGCTTTGCCCAATGTCGATTTTGCTGCAGCAACCAATTCATTTTTATTATGATCACGATCTACCGTGTAGCCACCGAATTTATGAATGGAATAAGTTTCATTTTGTTTCACCTTATATGTATAACTGAAAGATGCCAAATTTGAATCTGCAGAGAAATTTGGCTCCGTTACTACAGATTTATCATCAATAAACACTTTTGATTCCATGAATGTACAGGTGTAAAAATCTGTTTTCATGGTTTTAGCCTGAATAAACGCTTGATTATTCTCGTGGCTCACATTTAGAGTGTCCCAAAACTTATCATCCCAATTCGTATCTTCATTGGTTATACCAGAATCTAAGTATGGTTCAAATATGATTTCTGCATCTGAATTAATAGGTGAAATATTAAAATCAATAGCGCCAACTTCATCCAAATTTAAACTAAGAAATCTAGTGGTTTTCACTTCGACTTCTATGCCATTCTGAAGTGTTGCTACGAAACTACGCGATAGCCAACCTTCTTGCATGTTTAATTCCCTTCTAAAGTTTTTCACTTCGTTACATGCAAATAAATCGAGTTGCTCATTATTAATGATGACATTGATACCAATCCAATTTGGTGCATTCAGCACTTTCGCAAAGTATTCGGGGTAACCGTTTTTCCACCAACCAACTCTGGTTTTATCTGGATAGTAAACACCTGCAATATAACTACCTTGAAAAGTGGGTCCGGAATAGTGTTCTTCAAAATTGGCACGTTGTCCCATAGCTCCATTACCTAAGCTAAATATACTTTCTGATGCCTTAACCTGATCTGGGTTGAATCCTTCTTCTATGATAGACCAGTTGTTTGGGATGATATAATCTAGGTTCATTATAATTTTATTTAAAAGCCTCTATCTGAGACGTTTTACGTTTTGATTAATTTTCTATTAAAGATGCAATAAAATCATCTGAGATTTCAGTAAAGTCATTGAAAACATAGTTCGCATGTCCTAAAATGGCCTTGCTTCCGATGCCTATTGAAATCATATTCGCTGTATTTGCCGCAGTGACTCCCGCGACAGAATCTTCGAACACAATACAATCTTCTGGTTTAATGTTGATTTGCTTCGCGGCTATCAGAAATACTTCAGGGTCTGGTTTTGCCTTGCTGACATCATTGCCATCCACGATAGCATCAAAACTTGACTTTAAATTTACGCGTTCTAAAATTGTTCTGGCATTTTTACTTGCCGAACCCAAAGAAATCGGTTGTTGTTTTACCTTTAAAAGGTTTAAAACTCTTGGCACATCTGGAAGTATTTCATTTTCATCCATTTCTGAGATATAACTTAAATACTCTTCATTCTTTTTGCCCATGAGATCATTGAACAATTCCTGAGAAATGGTTTTATTCCCCCAAGCTAATATTTTTTCCAGAGAACGTACGCGGCTGACACCCTTTAGCTGTTCGTTTTCTTCTTCTGTAAACTCAATATCTAAACTTTTAGCGAGTTCTTTCCACGCTAAGAAATGATATTTTGCGGTATCTACGATGACACCGTCTAGATCGAATATGAATCCTTTTTTGTTCATTTTAAAATTTTATTCTGTAGGTTGATACGAGATTGCTGATTTATCGGTGATTAAAAAATTACTTAAGCCAGCGATTATTAAACTTACACCTGCAATGGTCATGGCATTAATGGCTTCATCTCCTATAAGACCTGAAATGAAGTTGATACCTCCAAGCGCAGCAATTATTTGAGGTATGACAATAAACATATTGAATATACCCATAAACATTCCCATTTTTTTAGGGTCAACTGAGCTAGACAACATGGCATAAGGCATTGATAGGATACTTCCCCAAGCAATACCAATTAATATGAAACAATATTTGAGTTGCTCTGGAGAGACGACCATCATCAACAGAAATCCGGCTCCTCCTGTAAATAAGGATAACATGTGAACGTATTTTCTATTTATGTTTCGTTTTGAAGTATAAAACACAAACAACAATGCAAATGCCATTGATGATAATCCGTAAACTCCCATGGCTGAACCTACCGAATTCGATGCTTTCTGAAAGGCAGTATTTTTGACATCAAAAGCCTCTTTGTCCAAAACATTCGTCATGTCATAATCCATTTCAATTGGTGCTGGCATCTGATACACATGTTCAGTCAAAGCAGGATTTGCCATACTCCACATGGTAAAAAAGGCGAACCAACTAAAAAATTGAATAACGCCCAGCTTCTTCATCGTAGAGGGCATGTTCCCAATGTTGTTTAGAATATCTGAAACAAACCTGTTTTTTTGTGCTTTTTCCTTTTCGAATTCTTCCATATCCTCAGGTGGATATTCTGTGGTTGTAAAAACCGTGTAAAGAATACTGATTAAGAACACAAATGCTCCGATAGCGAATGCTATTTTCACTGAATTTGGCACAACACCTAAATCTGCAGAATCACTAACTCCCATTTCTGAAACTAACCAAGGTAAGTTACTTGCTACCCAAGTTCCGATTCCTATAATCAATGTTTGCATCACGAAACCGTAGGTTCTTTGCGACTCGTCCAGTTTATCTGCAACCAACGCCCTAAATGGCTCCATGGACACATTTATAGATGCATCGAGAATCCAAAGAAATCCCGCTGCTATCCATAAGGTTGGCGAATAAGGCACAAAAAATAAGGCGATAGAACTCAAAATAGCTCCAATAAGAAAATAAGGACGTCGTCGTCCAAAACGCGGATGCCATGTTCTGTCACTCATGTAACCTATTATAGGTTGAACAAGTAAACCTGTTAAAGGCGCTGCAATCCACAATAGTGGAATATCGTGCTTATCTGCACCAAGCGTTTGAAAAATTCGTGACATAAAGCCACCTTGTAATGCAAAACCGAATTGGATTCCCAAAAACCCGAAACTCATGTTCCAAATTTCCCAGAATCCGAGAATACGCTTTTTCATGAAATAGTATGTTAATATTAATACTATTCTGACAAGCTTAGCTTATCAAAACTTATGTGAGAAGTGAAAATATAAGTTTTGATTTTAAGAAGTGATTTAAACTTTTTTGAAAATTTAAATCACTTCTATGCCGTAAAGATACAAAAGATTTTAAAACGACAATGATAAATTTCTATTTGGTGGATTCTCGTTCTATTAATTCTGTATTAATCACAACGGTCTGAAACTGTTCTTCTTCAGTATCATATTCCTTTTCAATTTTATCAATTAAGAGATCAGCAGCTCGCTCTCCCATCAACTGCGCATGTTGACTTACTGTTGTTAAACTAGGTGTTGAATGTTTAGAAAGTACACCATCAGTAAAGCCAATAACCTGAATATCATTAGGCACATGTAATCCTAATTTTCGAGCGACTTTCATGGCAGACAATGCGTATAATTCATTTACAGCAAACACACCGTCAATGTTTTTATGCGCTTTAAAAAGCTGTTCTATTTCACTTTCTAAGGCTTTTAAATGAACTTCATAATCAAGCGTATCGTCCATTTTTAGAATTAATTCGGCTTGAGGAGTTATCTTGTTTGTCTGCAGCGCTTCTAAATAGCCTTGTGTCCTGAGTTTTCCAACACTTACATAATCTTTAGTGGTAATTAATGCAATAGTTTTGCATTGATTAGAAATTAATTTTTCTACCGCATTTTTGGCACCATTAAAATCATCCACAATCACTTTATCGCATTTAATTTCAGAAACTACACGATCAAACATTACAATTGGCATGCCTTGATTCATCGTTTCGTTATAGTGATGGTAATCCTGCTGTTGTAAAGTTTCTTTAGACATGGAGAGAATAAAACCATCAATACTTCCATTGGCCAACATTTCCATATTTATGACTTCTTTAGAAAAAGACTCATTGGACAAACCAATAAGAACATTATAGCCTCTATTATTCGCTACTAGCTCTACACCTCTGATCACTTTAGAAAAGAAATGGTGGACTATTTCAGGAATAATGATGCCGATTGTATTTGTTTTTCTGTTCTTTAAACTGAGAGCGATATTATTAGGCCTATAATTATAAAGCTTAGCAAATGCTTGAACTTTTTGAATGGTATCAGCACTAATTTCTTTGCTGTTTTTTAAGGCTTTTGATACCGTAGAAATAGACACATCTAATTCTCTAGCTATTTGTTTTAAGGTTATTTTTCGCTTCATTTTTTTTAACTTAAAATCGGACGAAGATAAGTTAAAATTTAGTTTCGCTATTTCCGACTTGATAATTTTTCTATATATTTATTGAAAAAAGCTCAGTTTTTCATTATTTCACTACCAATCTTCATAAAATCGAAAAAGTTTTTAACACGAAAACGTTTTCGTGACTTTCGTCATGTAATTTAACATTCGAATCACATTAAATTTACATAGATTTATCCCGAGAAGTGAAAATATAAATCAATAAACTAAGTAATTAACTTAAAAACATTGTATGAAAACAGTTTTAAATGCTTTACTATTCTGTCTCATTATGCTACCAGCAACCTTGATGGCCCAGTCTACTGCCACAGGTACTGTTACAGATAAAGCAAATGCGATGCCTTTACCAGGTGTAAACGTTATTATTAAAGGTACTTCCAGAGGCGCCTCAACAGATTTTGATGGTAATTATTCCATAGAAATTAGTGAAGGTGAAATTCTTGTATTTTCTTATGTTGGCTATACCACGAAAGAGATTGAATTTACTGGGCAATCAACTATTGATGTTGCTATTGAAGAGGATGCTGCTCAATTGGATGAGGTGGTATTGATTGGTTATGGATCAACTACCAAACAAGATGCAACGGGTGCCGTTGAAAAAGTAGGTGATGAAGAATTTAACCGTGGTGCTATTGTAGCGCCTCAACAACTTATTTCAGGTAAAGCCGCTGGTGTGCGTGTTACATCAAATGGTGGTGCTGCAGGTGAGGGTGGTGAAATTAGAATTCGTGGTGGCGCTTCTTTATCTGCCACAAACGACCCTCTTATTGTTATTGATGGCTTGCCTATTGATCAAAGGGGAGGTGCTCAAGGAAGTGCAAATGCTTTGAATGCCATTAATCCAGCTGATATTGAGGACTTCGTAGTTCTTAAAGATGCCTCTGCAACGGCCATATATGGCTCAAGAGCCTCAAACGGTGTTATCTTAATTACAACTAAAAAAGGTTCTGTAAACCAGCCACTAAAAATTGAGTATGGTTTACAAGTGTCAACAAGGCGTGTTGCAAATACGGTTGATGTCTTAAGTGGCGAAGAATATAGAGATTTAGCCTCTAATCCAAATTTTGATTCTTCCACACTTGGAAACGCTAGTACTAACTGGCAGGATGAAATTTATTCCACTGGTGTTGGTGCAATCCATAACGTAACTGTATCTAAAGGTTTTGAAAATTCAAATTACCGCATCAATTTTAATCATGCTTCGCAAGAGGGTGCACTTGAGGATTTATATGAAAGAAATGGTTTGAATGTATCTTATGTACAAAGACTTTTGGACAATGATTTAAAACTAACTTTCGTTGGTAAAGCTATTCAAGATGAATATTCATATAAAAGAGATGCTGGTGCTATTGGTGCGGCAATCTCATTTGATCCCACACAACCTGTTAGGGATGAGAATGGTGATTACACACAATATGGTACAAGTGCGAATTTAGCACCCGTGAATCCATTATTTTTACTAGAGAATTATGAAGATCGGCAAACGATTAAACGTGTTATATCTAACTTTAATATCGATTATAAGTTTTGGTTTTTAAAAGATTTAACGTTTAACTTAAACGCTGGTATAGATTACGCAGAAAATGATGGTTTCAAATTCATTGCAGCTAATCCAAACAATGCTGGAGGATTCCCTACTGATGAAGTCTCTAATGGTTTAAATAGAAACACGTCTTTAGATTTCTACTTAAATTATAAGAAAGATATCGAATCGATTAATACAAAAATCGATCTAACTGCAGGACATGCCTTTCAGGAGTTTTATATCGAAGGCTTTTTTGATAGAACTACAAATACAAACATCACGCAAACCGATATTAACCGAAATGCTTTAGAGTCTTATTTTGCAAGAGCGAGTTTTGATATTGCCGATAAATATTTAATTTCTGCAAGTTTCAGAAGAGACGGCTCTTCTCGTTTCAGTGAAGATAATCGTGTAGGTTATTTCCCGGGAGTTTCTGTGGGTTGGAAATTGATGAATGAGAGTTTTTTAGAGGATTCTTTCTTTTCTAATTTAAAACTTAGAGCTGGTTGGGGAGTTACAGGCCAACAGGAAATAGGTTCTAATTACGGATACTTAGGAATTTATACGCCTTCTAGAAATAACGCTGCGAACATACAAATCGGTTCTACATCAACCGGTGAACCAATTTTTATCTCAACATTACGTCCTCAAGGGTTTGATGAGAATTTGAAATGGGAAGAAACCACACAATATAACGTGGCTTTAGATTTTGGCTTTTTCAACAATAGGCTTAATGGTACTATTGATGGTTATTATAGAGAGACCGAAGATTTATTATCTCGGGTTCCAGTACCTGCAGGAGCTAACCTAACAGATATACTTTTAACCAACGTAGGTGCTGTTACAAGTAGAGGTTTAGAGGTAAGTTTAAACGGTGTTATTTATCAAAAAGAAAATTTTGGATGGGATACTAATTTTAATATTACCCTTCAACAACAAGAAATTACATCTCTTAGTTTAAATGATGACCCTGATTATTTTATACCTACTGGCGGCATTAGTGGTGGTGTCGGAAATCAAATACAAATTTTCAAACCTGGTTATGACCCATCGACTTTCTTCGTTTTCCGCCAAGTTTATGATAGTGAAGGAAACCCTATCGAAGGTTCTTACGTAGATGTCAATGGAGATAATCAAATTACAGAAGCGGATAGACAACCTTATAAAAAAGCAACACCAGACGCATTTATTGGTTTCACAAATAATTTTAATTATAAAAAATTCGATTTGAATTTTACTTTTAGAGGTAGTTTTGGTAACTATGTTTACAATAATAGTGCTTCTGATCGTGGAAACATTAATGCAGTTGTAAATCAACCAGGTTATCAGGCTAATGCCCATGCCAACTATTTGGATACAGGCTTTACCAACCAAAATTTATTTTCGGATTATTATATCCAACGTGCCGATTTTGTAAGATTGGATAATGTCTCACTTGGTTATACTATTCCGTTTGAAAAAATCACCTTGAGAGCATCACTGACGGCATCGAATCTATTTGTAATCACAAAATACGATGGCTTAGATCCAGAAATTTCGAATGGAATTGAAAACAACTTTTATCCTAGAACAAGAGATGTTGTTTTAGGCTTAAACTTTACGTTCTAAAAAATATGAAAACTAAATATATAAATAACAAAGCTATGATGTTAAGAACAATTAAAGGTATTCTTGTTGTCTTTACCCTTGCACTATTTGTGCAATCGTGTGAAGAACGACTAGACTTACAACCCGAAGACAGTCGTCTCACTGGCGAAGCAGCTTTTGAAGACCCAGACTCCTATCAGCAATTTTTAGCAAAGATTTATGCTGGAATTTCATTGAGTGGACAAGAAGGTCCTGCAGGATCAGCAGATTTACAGGGTCTAGATGAAGGATTTTCCAATTACTTAAGATTGTATTGGAAAATGCAAGAACTAACCACGGATGAAGCACTTATTGCTTGGAATGATGGTACCATACAAGACTTACATGCACAAGTTTGGACGTCTGGTAATGAATTTATCAGAACCATGTATAGCCGTTTGATGTATCAAGTGGCTTTAACCAATGAGTTTTTACGTCAAACTACCGACACCAAACTGGACGGAAGAGGCGTTACTGGTGATTTAAGAGCAGAAATCCAAACGTATAGAGCAGAAGTACGTTTTATGAGAGCCTTGACGTATTGGCATGCTTTAGACCTGTATGAGAATCCGCCGTTTATAACTGAAAATGATCCTGTTGGAGCATTCTTACCGCCTCAGATTCAAAGAGCAGATTTATTTAATTATGTAGAATCCGAACTATTGGAGATTTTAGATGATTTAGCAGAGCCAAATGCCGACCCTGTAGAATACTATGGCAGAGCAGATAGAGCTGCAGCTTGGATGCTATTGGCTAAATTATATCTTAATGCTGAAGTATATACTGGCACACCACGTTATACCGATGTTATTACTTACACAACTAATATTATAGGAGCAGGTTACTCAATTCCAAATATACCTTATTATTATTCCTTCTTAGCAGATAATAATACTAATGGTGCTCAAGATGAAGTAATATTTACAATACCTTACGATGGTCTGAGAACGCAAGTTTTTGGTGGAATGACCTTTATAACCCATGCACCTGTAGGTGGCGCAATGGACCCCACAAATTTTGGAATTAACGGCGGATGGGCTGGAGTAAGAACAACACCTACATTTGTAGAGCAGTTTCCAGGTGAGGAAAATTCTGCAGATGGACGTGCCTTATTTTTTACAGAAGGTCAAACTAAAAATATCAGTTCGGTTTCAACATTTACTGATGGCTATGCTGTATCTAAATACAGAAATGTTGATGTGAGTGGAAATCCAGGATCAGATACATCAGGTGATCATACTGATATTGATTTTCCGATGTTTAGACTTGCCGATGTTTATTTAATGTATGCCGAAGCTGTTTTACAAGATGGCGGTGGTGATATGAATACTGCTGTCGGTTATATCAATGAACTTAGAGAACGTGCTTATGGAGATAATAGTGGTGATATAAGTGCCGCCGATATGGATTTAGATTTTATCCTTAGTGAACGTTCTAGAGAATTGTATTGGGAATGCCATAGAAGAACAGATTTAATACGATTCAATCAATTTTCAAGTAACGGAATTTGGCAATGGAAAGGTGGTGTGCAACAAGGAACCACCACTGAATCATTTAGAGATGTAATGCCCATACCTTCTACGGATTTAGGGATTAACACCAATTTAGAACAAAACACAGGATATTAAAAGACTATATTATGAAGTTTATAAAAAATATAAAATATGTTTTGCTGGCTTTAGGAGCACTTACCTTCACTATGTCGTGTGAGGATGATCCTGAATTTTATGCAACTGAATCAACGCCTATTCTTTTAGAAGAATTGCCAATTTCTCAAATTGTTGTTGATGGTGGCAATTTGAGCAATCCGGCTATTACCTTTAATTGGAACAATGCTAATTATAACCAAGCCGTAGTAGAAAATTACACGGTACAATTTTCAAGCAATCAAGAATTTACTGAATCTTCAGACGTAGCGAGTGCTGTAGGTGTAAGCTCTATATCAATGTCGATGGCTGCATTAAACACTGCGACAAGTGCAATAGGTTTACCTCCATTACAAGAAAACACAGTATATGCGCGTGTCATTGCATCTTTAGGTGTTCAGGATGAATTGGCAGTTACCTCCAACATTATTAATTTTTTGGTAACCCCTTCATTTAGTTATGACTTTAAAGACTATTATTTAGTTGGAAATGGTACTTCTGCAGATTGGAACAATAACAATGATAACCCACCATTATTTAGAGATGTAGGCAATGAAAATCTTTACACCTATACTGGCTACTTTACCAAAGGTGGTGGAGGTAATGAAGATGGAAGATTTAAAGTTTTAGAAGAAAGAGGACAATGGCAGCCACAATGGGGAACTGCAGCTGACGAAGGCAGTGACGACATTGTCGAATCTGGTGAGATTGCTGGAAATCCTGGTACTCAGGATAGTGATCCTGGACGTTTCGGAGTTCCAGATAATGGCTATTATACGTTTACTATCAATTTTTCATCTAACACCTATACAACGGTTCCTTATGATGCTTCTGGCGCTACTGATTATACAAGTATAACGCTTCAAGGAAGTGCCGCTGGAACAGATACCGATTTTACACAATCCACATTTGATAGCCATTTATGGTATATCAATAGTATAAATCTTGGTTCTGGTGATGTTCAATTTACAACTAATACAGGAGCAACTTGGGGAGGAAGTACATCCTTTTCTGGTGTAGCTACTGAAGGTGGAGGACCAATTCCAGTGATTGTTCAAGATGACTATGAGGTTTGGTTTAACGACTTAACTGGAGATTATATAATGATCCCACTTAACTTATAAAAAGAAACACTATGAAAATTAATAAAATCACTACGCTTATACTAAGTTTATTCCTGGTTTTCACGGCGTGCGATACTGACGACGGTCTCGTACTTACAGAGCCAGATGCTTCATTTAAACTTTTAGAACCTACGGCTTCTAACATCAATTTAAATTACAATTTGCCTAATAATCCGGCATTTACAATTGTGTGGGAAGATCAGTTATCTTCCGGAGATAGCTATATGATCGAATTATCATCAGATAGCGAATTTGATTCATCTACGGTAATTGGTTCTTCTACTACAGATAGTTTTACGATGTCAGTAGCTGAATTCAACAATATTGTCTTAGGTGCAGGAGGTGATGCCTTTGAACCTTTTGCAGTATATATAAGAGTAACTGCAGGAGCCAACTCTTCTAATAGTGTTAGCTTTAGCGTTTCTTCGTATTCAGAAGCTCCACCGGTAATTACAAGTCCTGATAATACATTCGAACTTGTGCTGCTCGAAACTACTCCAGAAGAAGAAGCCATTGCAATTTCTTGGGATGATCCAGACTTTGGAGCTAATAGCTCTGTAACTGTTAATTACGAAGTGCAATTTGCACAAGCAGGAACAGATTTTGCTAGTGCCATAACAGAAAGTACTGACGGCATGTCATTTTCTAGTTCTCATGAAGCTTTTAACGAGCTTGTTTTGAATGCTGGTCTAACTGCAGAAGAAGCAGGAAGTTTAGATATTAGAGTTAAAGCAACCATAGAAATGACTGCAGGAAATATGGAACGCTTCTCTGATGTTGTTACCATTACCGCTACGCCTTTCAGTGTAGAACTAGCTCCAATATTATACGTAGTTGGTGCTGGTGCTGTAGATGCAGGCTGGGATTGGACAACTCCTGTTGAGTTACCTTTACAAGGTAATACCTATTCGGGAAATATTAATTTAATTAACGATGCATTTCGATTCTTTACCGTAGCATCAGATTGGGATTCAGGTTTGAACTACCCTTACTACGAAGCCGTTGGATATACGATTGACACCGAATTAGTTAATGCTATGGATGGTGACAGCAACTTCCAATTTACTGGAACACCAGGACAATATTTTATACAAATTAATACAGCGGATAAAACGATTACATTAGGGCCTCCTGTTGTTGGTCCAAATTGTAATTTTGATCAACTATGGCTAGTTGGCGCTGGTATTGTTGATGCTGGATGGGCATGGGATACTCCAGTAGCATTACCTTGTACAGGTAATGGAACCTACTCAGGAAATGTTGCTTTAACAAATGATGCTTTCAGATTCTTCTCAGTTAATAATGATTGGGATACTGGGACTAATTATCCAACATACGAAGGAAATGGTTATACTATTGATAGCAACTTTAATAATGCTATGGATGGTGATAGTAATTTCTATTTCAATGGTACACCAGGAACTTATTTCTTGACTGTAGATGATATCAATAAAACAATAACTCTAGGTCCAGAAGAGCTAGAATGCGAATTTGAGCAATTATGGTTAGTTGGAGCTGGTGTTGTAGATGCAGGCTGGTCATGGGATACTCCTGTAGCTTTACCATGTACTGGAGCAGGAATTTATTCTGGGCAAGTCGCATTAACTAATGATGCCTTTAGATTCTTTTCAGTAAATAGTGATTGGGATTCAGGAACAAATTATCCAACTTATGAAGGCAATGGCTATACTATTGATTCAGATTTAATTAATGCCATGGATGGCGATAGTAATTTCTATTTTGATGGTACACCAGGAACTTATACACTTACAGTTGATACTGGAAACTTAACAATTACTGTTGAGTAAATTTTAATATACTAAAAAAAGCTATGCGTTACGCATGGCTTTTTTTTTAAAAAACAAAATAGCTATGAAAAAAATTTTATGCTTTTTAATAACTCTAATTTCCATAAATGCATTTGCCCAAGTTTCTTTGAGTGTTGGTGCTATTGAAGTAGATGAACCTGTTACAATTACAGTGGATACTAATAGTTCAGCCACTAATTGTAATGGATTTAATAATCCTACCAAAGTATACATGCATTCAGGAATCGGTGATAACTCTGATGCTTTCGGCTTTAATGTTATCGGTAATTGGGGACAGGATGATGGTGTCGGTGAAATGACTAATAATGGAGACGGTACATTTAGTATCACAATTACGCCACAAACCTATTACGGTATTACTCAAGCGCAAGCAGATGCC
This sequence comes from Winogradskyella forsetii, assembly GCF_013394595.1. Classification (GTDB taxonomy): domain Bacteria; phylum Bacteroidota; class Bacteroidia; order Flavobacteriales; family Flavobacteriaceae; genus Winogradskyella; species Winogradskyella forsetii. The sequence continues at coordinate 365,707 of NZ_CP053348.1, read as the reverse complement.
GCAACTCAAATAGGTATGGTGTTCAGAAATGCTGACGGCTCTCAAGAATTTAAAGACGATGGTTGTCTCGATTTTATTTTTCCTATTGGAAGCGTTATTATCAATTTAACACAACCTTCTAGTGATGTAGTTGTAGTAAATTCTGGTAGCAATCTTTCGGTAAGTGCCACAATTATTTTCCAAGGCTCTTCAACAGTTCAAGGAAGTTTTGAGATTTTTTACAACGATGTATCTATAGCAACTGGATCTTGTGGTTTTCCTGCATGTAACTCAACCATTTCAAATATTACAGAAAGCGGTACCGTTAAATTTGTAGGCACACCTCCCGGATCAACAGAAACAGGAGAAGTTAGTTTTGATGTTGTTGTAGCACCAACTGTTATTGAAGCAGTACTACCTGCAAACGTAGTTGATGGTATTAATTATCATGCAGATGCTACTAAAGCGACATTAGTTTTAACAGCTCCAGGAAAAGAATTTATACAAGTTGCAGGAAGTTGGAACAACTATACGCCATCAAATACAGATGTGATGAAACGTGATCCATCCACAGGTAAATATTGGTTGGAAATATCTGGATTAACTTCAGGTGCAATTGAAACATATCAATATTGGGTATTCGACACCAATCCTATTTCAAATTCTCCTTCATTGGTAAAAACTGCAGATCCTTTTTCAACCCTGGTTTTATCACCGTTTGATGACCCTTTTATTCCTGCAAGCTCTTATCCTAACCTACCAACGTATCCTGATGGTCAAGATCGTGAAGTTACTGTTTTACAAACCGGACAAACGCCTTATAATTGGCAGGTTGCCAATTTTAACGCACCGAAAAAAGAAGATTTAGTTGTTTATGAAGTTCTTGTAAGGGATTTTGATGCGGATCGCAATTATCAAAATTTAATTGATAGAATCGACTATTTTAAAAACCTAAATGTTAATGCCATTCATTTGATGCCAATTATGGAATTTGATGGTAATGAGACTTGGGGATACAATACGTCTTTTCATATGGCATTAGATAAATTTTATGGTACTCCAGATAAATTTAAAGAATTGGTTGATGTATGTCATCAAAATGGTATTGCTGTCATTTTGGATATAGCACTAAACCATGCCACTGGTAGAAATCCATTAGTAAGAATGTGGATGGACGATCCTGATGATGACGGTTGGGGAGGACCTTCTACAGAAAATCCATATTTTAATACCGAAGCTCAGCATGCATACAGTGTTTTCAACGATTTTAATCATCAAAGTACGTTGACCAAAGATTACACAAAACGCGTCATCTCTCAATGGATTGAAGCCTACAAAATCGACGGTTTCCGATGGGATTTAACCAAAGGATTCACACAAAATTGTGGACCAGGATCTGCTGGAGGTTGTACGGATACATATCAGGCAGATCGCGTGCAGGTTTTAAAAGAATATGCCGATCATTCATGGAATATAGATGAGAACCATTATGTTATTTTTGAGCATTTAGGAACAGATAATGAAGAGCGTGAATGGGCAAATTATCGTCTTGGAGATGCCAACCCTAAAGGTATTATGATGTGGGGTAAAATGACAGGTGAATATACTGATTTACTCCAGGGCTTTAGTAGTAGTATTAACCGGATGGGACATGAAAGTCGCGGTTATAATGCTCCTCGACTAATGGGATATCCAGAAAGTCATGATGAAGAACGCGTAATGTATGAGGCTGTTGAATTTGGTAACAACTCAAATGGGTCACACAATGTCAGAGATTTAAGTACCGCATTATCAAGAATGTCTGCACTAGGCGCCGTAAGTTTAACTATTCCAGGACCAAAAATGATATGGCACTTTGCTGATTTAGGCATGGATAATTCAATTTTTACATGTTCAGACGGTAGTTATAATAATGATGGCTGTAAGCTTTCGACTAAACCGCAACCGCAATGGGATAATAACTGGTTAAATGATGCTTTAAGAAGTCAGATTTACAGTGATTGGGCAAAACTAAACAAATTAAAAATTGAAGAACCTGTCTTTGAAGGCGATTATGCAATTACCTCAGGAGGTTTAACTCCTAGAATAGATGTCTTCGATAATTCTATACCAACTTCAGAATTGAAAAATGTGATCATTTTTGCCAATTTTGATGTGACTGCCCAAACGGTTAACACTAATTTTCCAGCTGGCGTAACTACAACTTGGTATGACCTCATGGATGCCACAGGGAACACTACACTAAGTAATTCTGCGAGTACTATTTCTATTCCAGCTGGTCAGTTCAGGATTTTTGGAAACAAAGCATCTACAGTTTTAAGTGTTGATGACGAAGCTTTATTTGGGTTTAACATCTATCCAAATCCTTCTTCCACATCCTTTAGTATAAATGTCAGTGTTTCAAATGTTGAAGTTTACGATTTAACAGGAAAACTGGTAAAATCGTTTAAAGGCTCATTTACAAGAACAGATACTTTTGATATTTCATCTTTAAATTCTGGCATGTATATGGTCAAAGTCCAAAACGATACTAATCAAACTATGACAACAAAATTAGTCAAGCTCTAATTATTAAGTGTTATTTGAGCATAAAAGCGCTTCTCAATTGAGAAGCGCTTTTTTTTATGACCCGTCCTGAATAAAGACTAAAAAATTTAATCATTATCTACAAAAATGATCAGATCGAATGCAATAGTTTTTAAGTCAAAACCTGCTAGTAAGTTTGGAATTGTTTATGAAAATTAAATTACTTTAAAGAGAAATTTTTTAACCCATCATACTTGAACTAGTGCTATTCTATAGAACGATGGAGTTGAAAATTTACAAGAATTTAATCTATTGGGGAGTCAATGCGTCAAAGACAAAGAAATTTTCGTTTGGACCTCCCCTATCAACTGATGTGCTTCCTCTTAAACCTTCATCAGGAGAAAAATAATACAAAGGCATCCCAACAATGGATAACTGGGATTCCAAAAAAAGATCATTTCGAGACACAACTTCATAATCTTCAGCACTTTATAAAGATGTTAGGTTCGACTGAAATGACGGATTGAATCGAATGCACAGCTTGAGGCGCTGAATCCTAATACCCAGAATAAAATTTACCTAAAACCTTAGACCAAAAATAAATCATTATTTTTAAACCCTATAAAACAATAATTACATGAAGTTTAAAGCCATATCAATACTTCTTCTCATTCTTTTTTTAAACTGCAACGAACGTGAAGATCAAAAAATCAAAAGCACGCTTAAAGAAACTTTTAAAAATGATTTTTTAATTGGAAATGCCTTAAATGAAGATATCGCTTCTGGAAAAGATTCAATAGGTCAAAACATTATCCTTGAACAATTTAATGCCATTACGCCAGAAAATGTAATGAAGGCAGAGGAAATAAATCCTAAACCCGGTGTTTATAATTTTAAACCTGCCGATGACTTTGTGGATTTTGGACAAAAAAATAATCTGTTCATCATTGGTCATACTCTCGTTTGGCATAATCAAACTCCCGCATGGTTTTTTAAAGATGAAGATGGGCAACCTAAGACCAAAGATGCTCAAATTGAACAAATGCGCCAACATATTGCTACCGTAGCCGGAAGATATGCCGGTAAAGTAGATGCATGGGATGTCGTTAATGAAGTGATAGATAACGATGGCTCTTACCGTCCTACAACATGGGTTAACGGAGTAGGAAATGGAGATACTTTAGTAAAACACGCGTTTAAATTCGCCAATCAATATGCACCAAATACCGAGTTGTATTATAACGATTTTAATGCATGGAGACCAGAAAAACGAGATGGTATTATGCGCATGGTAAGAATGCTTAAAAAAGAAGGTATTAGAATTGACGGTATTGGAATTCAAGGGCATTGGGGTCTGAATTATCCTAAAACAGAATATATCGAAGCCGCTATAGATTCTTTCGCATCACTTAATATAAAAGTTATGATTACTGAACTTGATGTAGACGTTCTGCCTTTGACCAAAGAAGGACAAATTATAGGTACAGGATTATTACATCCGCAATATGATTTAGAAGAATTTAAAGAATTTTTAGATCCTTATCAAAACGGTTTACCAGAAAATATGCAAACAAAGTTAGCAGATAGATATGCAGAACTCTTTAGAATATTTATCGAAAAGCGAGATAAAATAGATCGTGTCACATTTTGGGGGTTACACGATGGCATGTCGTGGAAAAATGATTATCCTATAAACCATAGAACAAATTATCCGCTACTATATGACAGAGATAAGAATCCAAAATCAGCATTAAATGCAATATTAAACACCAAAAAATAATGTAAATTCAACTAAAAGTAACTCAAATTAAAATCAACTTAACCAGTTGCACTTATAATTTGAATATGCTCCTTTTAAAATTGGTTTCTTCATTAATTATAAGATTACTATATGCATAAAAAAATAGGATTACTTCTTATATTAATCGGTCTATTGACCTACTATGCCTTCACAAAACTGACATCAAAAAATATGGATCAAAATATGCCAAAAGTGATAAGCGATTTAAAAACCATTAAAACGGGATTTGAATTTACAGAAGGACCAGCCGTTGATAAAAATGGCAACGTGTTCTTCACAGATCAACCTAATGATGCTATTTTAAAATGGGATGCTAAAACCAATCAAGTCAGTACGTTTTTAAAAGGCACTGGCAGATCTAACGGAATGGCTTTTGATAAAGATGGTTTTCTTATTGCTTGCGCAGATATGCATGGTGAATTATGGAAAATAGCAACAGATGGTAGTCACGAAGTACTCGTTGATAATTACAAAGGAAAAAAGTTAAATGGCCCCAATGATGTTTGGATTCATCCTATATCTGGTGGCATATACATTACAGATCCTTTATTTACAAGGGATTATTGGACTGATGATGATCCTCGAAAACAAAGTTGGCCTCCAACACATTCAGAACAAGCAGATATTGGCAAAGGAGGTCATGTATATTATCTGGCACCAGAAAGCGATACGTTAACCCGAGTAACTAATTTACCAGGATGGGATTCTGATTGTTGGCCAAACGGCATCGTTGGCACACCTGACGGCAAAATATTGTATGTCAACAAATGGACAGAAGATAATTTGGGAGGCACTTGGGTTTTCGATATCAAGGCAGATGGCACATTGACTAACATGAAAAAAATTATAGACATGGGAGGCGATGGCATGTCTATGGATGAATTAGGCAATATTTACATCAGTAATGGTTTGGGCGTAATCGCTTTCAATTCTGAAGGTGAAAACGTTTTAAATATAAATTTAGATGGTGGCTCAACGAATAATGTATTTTGTAGCGATGATGAAAAAACCTTATTTATCACCAAACCTAAAGAGATTGTTTCTGTGAGGTTGAATGTTAAAGGTGTCGAAAAATTTTAAACCATCTCAAATCATTTGTTGAATACCGCTTAAAAAACGCATAACTTCGTAATTTAATGAAAACCATAATTTTACTTATGCGCTCTTCTTTAATGAGACATTCATCACATTTATTCATATTATCGTTACTATTTCTATTGCCGGGTTGCGAAAACTCTGAGAAAAAGAACCTTGAAAAAACCGAAGAAACAACTATTCCGAAGCGCGTTAAAGGCGAACCAGACCCGCAAACTATTGAAATGTCTAAACGCGTTAAGCAAGCCGTTAATCTAATTGATATTGTTAACGTACCTTATGTACTAAATAGTAAAAAAGTTGCTTTTTTTGAAAATCAACTAAAAAATTTAAGTGGTAACCAAAGAATTAATGTGCTATTTAATTATGCATTAGAACTTCTAAATGTAGGCAGAACGGAAGAGTCCATCGCAGCGACTAAAGAAGTTTTAAATGCAGCAACTTCAAGCGACAAAAAAGTAAGACCCGAAATAATTTTTGCCATAAAAAAGCAATTGGCGATTGCTTATATGCGAAAAGCTGAACAAGATAATTGTGTTATAAATCATAATAACGAATCGTGCATTATTCCGATAAGTCCTAAAGCGCAGTATACTTTACGTGAAGGTTCAGAGAAATCGATTGCTATTCTTAATGATTTATTGCAGCAAAACCCCAGCGATTTAGAATGTCAATATCTACTTAATATTGCCCACATGACTTTAGGGCAATATCCAAATCAAGTGCCCAAAAAATTCAGGTTACCAGAATCTCATTTTAAAAATTCTGCCAATTTTCCTCATTTTACAGATATCGCCATGGACTTAGGGATAGCTGATAAAAATATGGCAGGTGGCACTTGCGTAGATGATTTTAATGGCGATGGCTATCTAGATATTATCGCCTCTTCTTGGGGGTTTGATGACCAGATTAAATACTTCGAAAATGATAAGAAAGGAGGTTTTACAGATAAAAGTTTTGATGCAGGACTTAAAGGTGTCACAGGTGGATTAAATTTAAGACATGCCGATTACAATAATGATGGGCATTTAGATTTCATCATTTTACGCGGCGCATGGTTATCTATTAATGGCGGTATTCCAAATTCTTTAATGCAAAATAATGGCGATGGTACTTTTACCGATGTGACTATAGAGGCAGGAGTTTATTCATTGAATCCTACACAAACCGCAGTTTGGACCGATATTAACTTAGATGGTTGGGTCGATTTGTTTATCGCAAACGAATGGAATCAAATCAACCAAAGTTATTGCGAATTATACCTTAATCAAACAGACGGTACTTTTAAAAATATAGCCAGTGAATCAGGTATAAAGGCTAAAGGATTTTTTAAAGGCGTTGCGACTGGCGATATTAATAATGATTTGTATCCAGATTTATACCTCTCAAACTATATGGGATTGAACACGTTGTATATAAATACTTCCAAAGAAACTGTAAAACCTTCATTTAAAAAAATAACGGAAAAAGCAGGGGTTTCAAATCCTATAGCCAGTTTTCCAACCTGGATTTTTGATTACAACAATGATGGTTTTGAAGATATTTTTGTTTCTGGATATTCCTCTGCTGAATTATTACCTTCAGAGATGATGATTACAAACCTAAAAAGTAACACCAACGATTACAGACCGCTTTTATATAGAAATAATGGTGATGAAACCTTTACAGAAGTCTCATTACAAATGAATCTAACGGAACCTATTGCCACCATGGGCTGTAATTTTGGTGATTTGGACAACGATGGATTTTTAGACTTTTATTTAGCCACAGGTGACCCAAGTTATTTTTCAATTGTGCCAAATAGAATGTTTCATAATGTAAACGGTAAAAAATTCGAAGACGTTACGTATAGTGCGGGTTTTGGGCATATTCAAAAAGGGCATGCGATAGGTTTCGGTGATTTAGATTTGGATGGCGACCAAGATATCTATGCGGTTATGGGTGGCGCTTTAGAAGGTGATACTTTTGGTAATTTACTTTTTGAAAACCCAATGGGTAATAAAAATAATTGGATTACTATTGTTTTAGAAGGTACAGAAAGTAACCGTTTTGCCATCGGTGCTAAAATTATTATTACGATTGAAGAAAATGGTAAAACTCGAAAAATTTACCATTCGGTAGGTACAGACTCTAGTTTTGGTGGAAATAGTTTGATGTCTGAAATAGGTTTAGGAACTGCTGAAAACATTAAAACTCTTGAAATAAAATGGCCATTTCATACCGAAAAAATAGCTGTTTTTAATGGTCTAGAAAGCAACCAAATCATAAAAATTGTTGAAGGTAACGACCAAGTTCAGAAACTGAACTTACCAAAAATTTCATTTAAAAAAATGAATGCTATGGAACATCAAAACCATGCTCACTAATTTTTTAATTCATTTTGAAAACAGTTAAAGGCCTGTTATTATTTGCAATAATTAGATGTGGCATATTTTGAATGGTAACCAATTTCATCTGTTTTGCATTTAAGCCATTATAAAAACTTATATCCTTATAAGGTTTTAGTCCGCCTTTGGAATCACCCAATAAAATATACCCAACATTGGAATCATATTTTACGGTTTCAACCTCAGATTCATGTATAGCACCAGAGCCAATAACGTCTAAATGCCCATCTTTATTAACATCTGTAAACACAAAAGACATCGTTGGCCCCAATTGTGCCACAGTTGGCAGATGCTTTAACAGAAATCTTCCTTTTCCATTATTTTCTAAATAAATAGATTCGAATTCCGTGACTTTTTTGTGGTATGAATCGGCAATCGCATCTGTACCATAAATATCATTTAATGTAGAATTTGCAAATTCTTTATAGGTTTTAATCTTTTCACTAACAAATGGATTCTGACTAGTTGAACATTCCTTACCTCTAACTGGAACTAAATTGCCATTATAAAGCTTACTTAAAATCATATCATAATTGCCATCGCTATCAAAGTTATTACCATAAATGTGCAGTGGTTTTTCTTTCGATGGATGAAATTTATTATTGCCACCAACATTTCCTACAAAATAATCCATATCGCCATCGTTATCATAATCAATTTCTGAAATGGTATTCCACCAGCCTTCAGTATCATTTAATGTTGACAATTCCTGCTTTTCAAATTTGCCGTTAGCATTATTAAAAATAGTAATAGGCATCCACTCGCCTACCACGATTAAATCCTTATCATTATCACCATCATAATCCGATAAAATAATATCGTTTATTATACCTAATTCAAACAAGTCTGGTGCTACAGTTTTAGTCACATCTGTAAATCTTCCTTTTGAATTATTTAAAATATAAGATTTAGGTGATAACGGATATTTTCCTGGAATCACCCTACCACCAACGATAATATCTAAATCGCCATCATTATCATAATCTAAGGTTGTAATCGCTTTTGTGCTGGTTTGCATTAATGGTAAGTTGTTAGATTTTGTGAAGTTTCCATCCCCATCATTTAAATACAGTCGGTCTTGTAACAAGGCATCATTTTCTGAGAGTTCGTAACCACCACTGGCTATATACAAATCCAAATCGCCATCGGTATCGGCATCAAAAAAGTGTGCGCCATTATCTTCATAGGCTTTATCTGTTTCAAAAAGTGACTGTTCTTTTTTACTGAATTTTCCATCAGTATTTTGAATGTATATTTGAGATGGTTGGTTTAAAGCACCACCAAGAAACATATCTGTTAATCCATCTCCATTGATATCTGCCGTTGCAAATGCTGGCCCTTGTTGCGATTGCTTTTGTGGCAACAGCACTTGCTTAGAAAAATCATTGAAATTATTTTCCTCATGCACGTAATCAATTCCCAAAGCTTCTGGATTTAATCTTGTGAAATTCTCAGGTCGGACTTCAATCGTTTCTTTGTCAGATTTTGAATCCTCTTTATTAAACGTGAGTTTCTGGTTAGCTTGAATATTTTCCATTGAAGAAATTTTACCATCATTCCAAACCACTTCTATGCGATTAATTAATTCCTCATTACCAATTCCGAAATTCAGTATGGGTGACACCGAGGATTGATACCCTCTAGCTAAAAACAACTCTTGATATTGCTGTGTACTATCTGTGTAAACTTTCACTTTAGACCCAATAGCATTTACATTTTTGCTATCGCCTACTAATTCTATGTTTACATAATTGTTAGTCGCATTATTTTTGTAAATACTAGCTTCATCTTCTAAGTTATTTACCACCAAATCTAAATCACCATCATTATCCAAATCGCCATAAGCAACACCGTTTGAATTAACCTTTTGATCTAATCCCCAGGGTTGCATCATCTTTTCAAACGACAAGTCCTTATTGTTTTTAAAGACGTAATTTTGAAGCTTATCAGAAGGCATTTTTTCTAAAACATCTTCTATAGACATTGATTTAAGCGAATCTTCTTGGGCATCTAAAAATTTACCAAAATCCTGGTTTGCGATTTCACGTTTTATGCCATTAGTAACAAAAATATCCTTGAAACCATCACCATCATAATCAGCTATTAATGGCGCCCAACTCCAATCGGTTTTTGAGACTCCTGAAACCTGAGCTATATCACTAAAATAACCATTACCATTATTAAGATTTAAAACATTTGACATGTAAGGGTAATGGAATCCAGATTCTACAATCCACCAGAATCCATCAGTGTTCATGCTTGCCATATTCTGTTTACCTCTGCTATGGTCTTCAGCAGACATATCTAAAACCAATAAATCTGGTAAAAAATCGTTGTTGATATCTGCAAGATCCGACCCCATACTGCTGTATGAAATATGTTTTAGTTTTGTGTTGATTTGGTTAGAAAACGTCCCATTTTTATTATTGATATACAGCTTATCTGGCGTAATAAAATCGTTAGCCACAAAAACATCTAACCAGCCATCATCATTGTAATCTCCAATAGAAGCACTTAAGCTGAATTCTTTATTCAAAACGCCACTCTCTCTGGTGACGTCGGTAAATTTTTCACCATCATTTCGGTATAAATGGTCTGATGTTTGCGGATAAAATGCCTTATCATCCAATATGGATTTCAAATCGATTGAATTTAAAAAATCGACTCTGTGATTGATCAAGTAGAGGTCTAAGTCGCCGTCTTTATCGTAATCAAAAAAATAGGACTGAATAGAAAAACCATCATCATCAATACCCCATTTACTCGCTTCTTCTTTAAAAGTACCGTTTTGTTGATTGATATAAAGTTTATTTCTACGAAGTGGATTGCTATTCAATGAAGCCGACTTACAAACGTATAGGTCCATCCAACCATCGTTATTTACATCAATCATACTAACACCTGTAGTCCAGCCACTTGTATCGGCAACATTAGCGTTTTCAGTAATATCTTCAAATTTAAAATCTCCTCTATTGAGGTATAATTTATTGGATTTTTGGTTTGACGAAAAATAGATATCTTGAAGTCCATCATTATTAATATCTCCAATAGCTACGCCACCACCATTATACATGTAATAATAATTCAATACATGGAAATCTTTCGTTTCTTCTACACTATTTTTAAAACTGATGTTTGTTTTGTCATTAGTGACTAAAGTAAAGAGGGTTTTAGCTGTGGTCTCTTTTTTTTTAATACCTTCTTTTTGACAAGAATAGATTAAAATTGAAAGAAGTAAAAGAACTTTGATTTTGGATAAATTCATAATATTATGTTATAAACAACAATTATTTAAACCATTACAACCGGTTGTTCAAATTTAATAAAGATTTCTTAATTTATGAACACGTAAAAAACAGACTCTGAAGAATTTTGTTCTGAACACAATTACTCTATTCCAAAATATCCTAAATCTCTAAATTGAGTCAGCACATTATCAATAGTTTGAAATGGCATTTTACAGGTATTATCCTGGCAAAGGTAAATATAGGTTTCCCCCTCTACATACCTATTTGTCAATAATGGTAAATCACTTTTTTCACTTGAACCTAAAAGCATCATATTTGGCATATAGTACGAATTTAATTTGTTGACTAAGGGCTTTGCATTGTCACCTACAACAACAACTTCGAAATAAGGATATAAATCATTAAGGTATAAAACACCCCAATTTCCAAAATTTTGAGGACTCTGTAAAAATTTAGAGCCTACTAAAGATGCCATTGTACTAGATTTTTCTAATAGAGAAGTATCATAATTAATATGTCCAAGTTCCAATAGGTTTTTTGCCATTATTGCATTTGCCGATGGCATTACACCGTCATCTGTTCTAATAATTTTGCTGATTAACTCATTTGAAGTACTATATTTAAACAACCCTGATTTCTCTAAATTGTAGTTAACCAAAACCTTCTGACTTAACTCTTGGGCTATGTTTAAATAATAAGTGTCAAAAGTTACTTTATATAATGACAGGGCACTCTGAATCATAAACGCATAGTCTTCCAAAAAAACATCTGTCAACTTACTTTTCTCTTTAAAAGTATGTGCTAAAGTATGATCTTTATAGCACGTTTTTATTAAAAAACTGAAAGTGTTTTTAGCTTTTTCTAAATCTTCCTTATTCCCTAAAGCCAAATAAGCATCTACAAAACCTTGAACTAAAAGCGCATTCCATGACGTAATAATTTTATCATCTTTCTTTGGAGTCATTCTATTTTTTCTAGCCTCACTAAGTAGATGGTTCCAATTAGAAATCTTCATTTGTAATTTTGCTGTAGAAAGCGAATTATTTTTTGCGAATTCTTTAAGAGACCTGTTTCTTGTTGGAAGATATTTTTGTTCTGATTTGCGTCCATTGTTGTCAATTGTATAAAACTTTGAAAACAGCTCAAAATCTTCGTTTAAAAGATTCTTTAGCTCATCAATTTTCCAAAGGTAATACTTCCCTTCTTCACCTTCAATATCAGCATCTATAGCACTAATGTAACCCCCATGATCATCCTTCATCTCAGTACTCAAAAAATTAAGAGTTTTTTGAATTACATTTTTATAAGCCGGATTCTTAAAAACACGGTAAGCTTTAGAGTACAGGCTTAAAATTTGAGCATTGTCATAAAGCATTTTCTCAAAATGAGGAACTGTCCAATTGGCATCTGTACTGTATCTAAAAAAGCCTCCGCCTATTTGATCATGAATTCCTCCTAATTGAATTTTATCCAGTGTCTTCTTAATGTGTTTTTTAACTCTAGAATCATTTGTAATTACCATATAATCTATTAAAAAATTCAATTCGCTTGGCATTACAAACTTTTGATTTCCCAAATTTCCTCCCCATTCGTTATCCCAAATTTCAGACAGCTCTATTACACTAGCATCAAGTAAGCGTTTATTTACCGATTTAATAGTGCTACCTACTGAATTCTCATTGACATTTTGAATGCCTTTGGTAAGCATTAAGGCATATTCCTCCAAATTTTCTGGATTATTTTTATACTCAAAACTGAATTTTTTCAATACTGACTGCCAACTGTTTTTGTCATGATAAGTTCCCAAATAAACAGGTTTACCATCAGGTAAAGCAATGACGTTAAGAGGCCAGCCACCTGAGCCTGAAACCAATTCTAAAGCGGTTTGATAAACAATATCTATATCTGGTCGTTCTTCCCTATCTACCTTTATGCTAACAAAATTCTCATTCATCAACTGGGCAATTCTCTTATCCTCAAAAGATTCTTGCTCCATCACGTGACACCAATGACAGGAGGAGTAACCAATACTTAGCACTATTAGTTTGTTGTTAGTTTTAGCCTGTTCAAAAGCGCTATCACCCCAAGGTTTCCAGTTAACAGGGTTATGCGCATGCTCTAATAAGTAAGGGCTGGTTTCTTTGATTAATTCGTTGGTAAACTCAAAAGTATTTTCATTTGAAATTATTGCTTCATTAGAACCAATTGCATTTGCATCCTTTTCTTTACACGAAAAAAAAAGAGTAACTATAATCAAAGTAAGATATAATGTTGATAAGGAAATTACTTTACTTTCTACAAATTTCATTTTTTTTATGATTAAATGTTAATTGGTCAAATTACATGATAAATTGAATTCTAGTCGGTGTTCGTAAATTATTATTAAAACACACACAATTTTAATGATTATTTATTAAAAACTACATTTTATCCCTAAATTATTACATATTTAAGAAATTTCGCAAGACTAAATATGAATACTAAAAAACTGTATCTTTGATACATTCCAAAAATTTGTAAATGAAGAAAACGACTGAAGTTACTATTTACGACATTGCTAAAAAATTAAACTTAGCAACTTCGACCATCTCTAGAGGTTTAAAAGATCACCATACCATTAGTAAAAAAACAATCCAGAAGATAAAGAAAACTGCATCAGAAATGGGCTACCGCCCCAATAACTTAGCAGCTAGCTTACGTGGTAATAAAATGAAAACCATTGGTGTTTTATTACCTACTGTGACGCAACCATTCCTTTCTTCATTGATTAGTGGAATTGAAGTAGCAGCGCAAAAAGCAGGTTATACCGTATTGATTATGCAATCACATGACTCCTATGAAGAAGAAGTTAATTTGACACAGTCTTTATATGATAATAGAGTAAGCGGTGTCATTTGCTCTTTAGCTATGGAAACCAAAAACACAGATCATTTTAAAAGATTTATTGATAATAATACAGCTTTGGTTTTTGTAGATAGAGTTCCAAAAAGTTTTGATACATTTCATGTAGTCATAGATAATTATGACGCAGGCTATAAGGCCACAAAACATCTAATTTCTCAAGGTTGTAAACGTATAGCCCATATTACAGCAGGACAGGAATTTAGCATTTATTACGAACGAAAGCAAGGATACTTAGCTGCTCTAAAGGATCATAATCTTCCCATAGAAGATGAACTAATTGCTAGGGTAAACACCATTACTTATGAACAAGCTACAAAAGCTTGTGAAAAATTGTTGAAATTAAAAAATCCGCCAGATGGTATATTTGCACCAGGAGATATTTTAGGTGTAAGCACTATACAAACCGCAAAAAAATTAGGCTTCAAAATACCACAAGAATTAGCTGTAATAGGCTTCAATGATGACCCTATATCTAAAATAATTGATCCTAATTTATCGACCATTACGCATCCCGCATTCAAAATGGGGCAAACTTCGGCAGAAATTGTTCTTAAAAATCTGAAAAGCTCTAAAAAGAAAAATGAAATTGTTAAGCAAATTACCTATTTAAACACTGAAGTACTTGTTCGTGAGTCTTCAATGAAAAATTAGATGAGGCAAGACATTATTTTATTTAGGCAAAACGGTCAAAATGATTCTTTTATATCTGGTTATCGCTGGAGTTCCCTTATCTGTGAGTTTTAGAATAAAATGAAGTGTTTCTTTTTTTTCAACTTTAGGTGCTGTAATATAAACTGCGTGTGCATTTTCTGGTTGAAATTTTACCTCTCCTTCATACGAACCTGCTTCAGGATAATGAAACCATAAAAATGATAGGCTATCTCCATCAGGATCTGTCGATTTACTGGCATCCAATCCAAATCCTTCTCCAGATTTTACAGTGATGGATTCAGGATGACTTAATACTGGAATAGGCGGATGATTAGCTTGCGCATATGAACTTAGACACCAATCCATTCTGGAAGCAAAATCATTTTGAAATTCCGCTCTCCAACGTGCTAAGGTTATTTTATAACCATTAAATGTAAGTGTATCTTTTTTTACTGCTCTGCCATAATTACTGAAGATATATGGTGTATAATTATCATCAGCATTCGTCCAGATGTGTCTAGTCTCAGGCGCAATTTCAACAATAGAACTTCCTTTTGTCGTTTTAGAAAAATCAGGTTTATACAATTCGTATCGTCCTCCCCATCCACCATATTCTGGATGTTCAGAATTGTTTAATCCATTAGGAATTAAAGACAAAAAGGCTGGTGTATCGCCTTCTACGCCCCAAGCCGTATCAGGATAAGCAGCTCCGAGCGCACCATGATTTTGCTGCAGATTTTCGGCGATCCACTTGTTGCTAATCACTTCGTTATTTAATCCTTCAAAAAATGTATTAATACCAGTCCAAGTTGCTGTGGCGTAATGGTCGCCAGGACTTACGATATAAAATAAATCCGGGAAATTATTTCGAATCCAAATACCACTATCATCTTGGTCTGAAATGGTATAGACTCTTAATTTTGAAATCATTTTTTTAGCGACCGCTTCAGACTTTGTTGCCTTTATTTTATGAAGTGATTGCGCCAGCGTATTGGCACCACCCCAAACTGAAATCCACAGAGGACGGTCATCGTCTTCTTCCAACATTTTTATGATCCAGTCAGAGCCCTCGGAATCCTTTCCTTTCCCTACACCTAACATTCCATATTTTGGTAGACCACTTTTCACAAGAGACAACAATGTTTTTTCTGAAGGAAAACCAGTTTCATGTTTTTCAAGATTTGGTTGCACTTTGCCATATGCGTGAATAATTTTCTCAATAGATTCAGGTTCTACGCTATTTCTATGCCAACAAGATGTTGTGGCAACCAATCCTTTAATATCTATTTGATTTGCATATAATAATAAACGAACAAAAGATTGTGTATCGTCTGGGTCTGCCTCAATATCAGAGAGAATAATAACTCTGTTTTTTTGATTGGTCTGAGCTGACAAATCTTGACTGTAAAACAAACTGCATATCGCCATCAAAACAAAAAGTGGTTTCATAATATCTATTCTTTAATTTTCTATCCTAAAAGGTGAAGCAGGCAAGCCTTCTTTGTTATATAGATTTGGGTTATCAGGATTATCTGCCCAAGCATAACGCACGTATTTTGGATTGGGCACCTCATCACTCCACACAACAACCTTATCGCCTTCTATTTTGGCTTTAGCCCAAACAAAATTTTTGTCGTCTCCTGCAATTGCAAATTCACTTAAAGGTGCTCCATCATTTGTTATTAAACCGCTACCTGTATTAGAAAATGATATAATTACCTTATTCGATTCAATTTTATAATCTTTAAATAATGGCCCTGAGTATACGAGATTCTCATCGTAGGCCAACTTTAAACCTGCAAGTGCCATGCGTTCACCAACATCCTTTTTATTATCTGGATGAATATCATTCCATTCTCCCAATTCAATATTTACGGTCATAGCTGTGTTTGGAATTGAAAGGGCATTTAATTGTGACTCCCTTAGCTCCGCCCAATTACTCTCGCTTGGCAAATAAGAAACATCCATAAAATTTGGTAATTGTGCATATATAAATGGAATTTCAGGTTGATCAAAAACACTTCTCAAACCTGAAACCAATGCTTCCATGTAACCCTTATAAGCTTTTGGATTTCCAGCGTTACTTTCGCCTTGATACCAAAGAATGCCTTTTAAAGGAAATTCCTTATATGGTGCGACCATTCCATTATACAATGCGGTTGGCTCGTTTTGCGGATTGATTCTGCGAGGTCTTGGCGTATCTGAATTTCTATTTGAAAGCGCAGAAAAATCAAAGGGCTTAAAAACCTCTCCAACCTTATATTGCCAATAACCTTTTAAATCTACAGTATCTTTTTCTGTAAATATATAATAAGGCTTATCGGGCACAAAACCACCTTTGCCGTAATTATTGGTAACACGCACTACAAATACATTTTTCCCCGCTTTCAATAGGTTTTCTGGCACATTATATCGTCGCTGAGGGTATTGATAAGTTTTCTCTCCAACCATAACACCATTAATATATAGTTGATCCGCATCTACAATTCTCCCAAGAAAAACTCTAGCTTTCTGTCCAACCATTGCCTTTGGAATATCAATTTCCCGTCTAAACCAAACCACACCATTTAAATCTTTAGCCCCTTGGTCCTCCCAATAACCTGGTATGTTTATGCGTCTCCAATTTTTTGGTTCAAAACTAATATCATACCATGGCTTTTCACCAATTAAGCCTTTATCCGTAATTTTGACTGCTTCCTTGTAAGAAGTAGGTTGTTTTTGTTTTTGACTATTTACAAAGGCTGTGTCTTTATTTTCTTCTATAATTTTTAAGATTTCAGGATATGACTTGTAACCTTCTTTTGGAATCCATGCTTCAATTGGTGTACCACCAACACTAGCGTTTATTAAACCTATTGGTATTTGATATTTCTTATAAATCTTTTTTGCGAAAAAGTAAGCTACTGCGGAAAAAGGCCTAACCTCATCGCCTATGGCTTTTTGCCATTCGCCTCCTGTTAAATCGTCTTGTGGTCCAGAAATATTGGGTGTTGTTGGCACTTTAAAATGACGAATACTTGGATTATTGGCTGTTTCAATTTCTTTCTCATAAAGTACATCATGAATGTCTAATTGATGTACCATATTCGATTGACCTGTACATAACCAGACATCGCCTATTAAAATGTCTTTTACATCTATTTCATTTTTGGCAGAAATCACCATAGTATAAGGACCTCCTGCTTTCATTTTTTTCAATTCTACCTGCCATTTGCCTTCTGCAGATGCTTTGGTTTTATACGTTTTACCCTTAAACTGAATCGTTACCTTTTCATTGGGACTTGCCCAACCCCATATAGGAATTTTAACATTGCGTTGCAGAACTATACCATCACTAATCAGTTTTGGTAATTTCACTTGAGCATTTGTAATGGTACTAAATAAAGTAACAAGTATAGCAATAGTAAAGGTTTGTAATTTATTCATTTGTAATAAGTAATTAATTGACTGTAATTTGCAATTCAGACATTTTTGGTGCACCAAGCTCTGTGCTTCTTTTCATTGGGCTTGAACCACCAATATAGATTTTAAAAGTTCCAGGTTCGATAGCTCTAGAGCCATCATCTAGCACAATTTCAAAATCCTTAGGTAACAATTGAAATTCTATAGTTTGGGATGCGCCAGCCTCTAAAGTGATACGTTTCGTATTTATAAGTTGAAAATTTGGCACTGTAACTGATGCTTCTTCATCTGAAATATACATTTGAACCACTTCATCGGATTTTACCTCTCCAATATTATTTACAGTAACCTTAACAGTAACTGTACTACTTTTAGAGATTGAAGTTTCGTTAGCTTCAATAGTACCATATGTAAAATTAGTATAACTTAAACCAAAACCAAATGGATACATCGGATCTAAATCCATATATTTATAAGTTCTTCCGGTCATGGCATAATCATCAAAAGCTGGTAACTGATCTAAAGATTTTGGGAAGGTTATTGGCAATCTTCCTGAAGGTGAAATAGTTCCAAAAAGAACATCTGAAACGGCTGTACCACCCTCTTCTCCAGGATACCAAACATATAAAACGGCATCAGACAATGCTTCTACTTCGGTAAGATTTATAGGGCTTCCTGCAGTAATTATAGTGATAATTGGTTTTTTATCGTTGGGATTTTTATCCGCTGTTTCTCTTAATTCGCGTAAATATTCAATTTGATTTTGTGGCAGATTATAATCTAATCGATCACCTGCTGTATTTGAATCTAATGAATCCCCTTCTTCTCCTTCTATCTGACTTGACACTCCTAAAACCAAAATGGTAACATCACTATTTCCTGCATGTCCTGTTGCATAATTTATAGGATTTATAGATGGTTTGTTAAGCATTGCACCTAATCGATATTGTAACTGACTTGTTGGCTCTATAGCTGCACTAATACCTTCTAAAATGGTTACCATATCTGAATTTACACCATAGTAATTCCCTAAAAGGATCTCTATACTTGCTGCATTTGGTCCAGTAACGAAATATTTAGACAAATCATTTTTCAAAGGTAAAATACCATTATTCTTTAAGAGCACAATGCTTTTTTGAGCCGCTTCTTTTGATAAAGCCCTATGCGATTCACTATTAACAACATCGAAAGAAATATGGTCAAACGGATTGCTTCCTTTTGGATCAAATAAACCTAATTTAAATCTTGTTTTTAGTAAAATTGCCAATTGATTATCTATTTCTTTTTCGGTAATTAGACCTTCTTTAACTGAATCACCTAAAGAATTATAGGTGACACCACAGTTCAAACTAACACCTGTTTTTATTGCTAATGCTGCAGCTTCAGCCGCTGTATTTACGCGGCCGTGGCCACCTTCATCAGGTTGGTTGAACAAATCAACTAATGCCCAGCAATCAGTTAAAACATGACCTTCAAATCCCCATTGATCTCTTAAAACGTCATTGATCAAATAGTTATGAGCACAACACGGCTCACCATTTGTACTATTATAAGCACACATTATGGATTCTACATCCACATCTACCAAAGCTTTGAATGCCGGAAGATAGGTTTCCCATAAATCTTTTTGATTGACTTCAGCATTAAATTCATGTCTCAACTTTTCTGGTCCACTATGAACTGCAAAATGTTTGGCACAGGCAGCCGTTTTTAAAAATTCAGGATTATCTCCTTGTAAGCCTTTTACAAATGAAGCTCCTAAAACAGCTGTTAAATAAGGATCTTCCCCATAGGTTTCTTGTCCTCGTCCCCAACGAGGATCTCTAAAAATATTGATGTTCGGTGTCCAAAACGTTAAACCATTATATTGGTTATAATTCCCATTTTCTGAAGTTGCATTGTATATAGCTCGTGCTTCATCTGAAATGGCAGAAGCCACTCTAAAAGCTAAATCTTCATCAAATGTAGCTCCTAAACCAATAGCCTGAGGAAATACAGTTGCTGCCACTCCTCTACCAACACCATGTAAAGCTTCATTCCAATAATCATAAGGTGGTATATTAAAGCGCTCAATCGCAGGTGTGCCGTTAACCATTTGAGCAATCTTTTCTTCAAGGGTTAATCTTGAAATTAAATCATTTACTCTTTCATCCATAGACAAACCAGGATTTTGAAAAGCGAATTCGAA
Source organism: Winogradskyella forsetii (assembly GCF_013394595.1). Taxonomy (GTDB): domain Bacteria; phylum Bacteroidota; class Bacteroidia; order Flavobacteriales; family Flavobacteriaceae; genus Winogradskyella; species Winogradskyella forsetii. The sequence continues at coordinate 345,526 of NZ_CP053348.1, read as the reverse complement.
ACTTAAAGAGGACGCTTCTTGTTGTTGGCTTTCCAATTTACTTTCTGATTTTTCATCACAAGAAATTAGATTTAAAATACAAATAAGAATCGCTAGAAGTTGAAAGAATGATTTGCCCATAGAGTTAATATTTAATAAATTATTCATTCATTTAATGAAAAAATAGACCTAATAATTTTTTGTAAGATAATTGATTTTTTTTGCGCAACACAATCGGTTGCAAATTATGAATTTTTTACTATCTTCGCAATTATTCTTGTGATATATTGAGAAATACGTATTTAAGAGTGGTTCATATTCTAAATGTCTAAATATCCGATTCTAAACTATAAATCAAAATAAAAATATGCTTAAAAAACTGGTCTTATTTGTTGTGCTTTTATTTTGTCTTAAATCATTTGCCAATGATGGTTATAAATTGTGGCTACAATATGATTATATTAAGAACGAAAATTTAAGGTCTGAATATCAAGCCGCTACTAGTAATTTAATGTCATTTGGCACTTCTGAAACCATTAAAATAGCGCTAAAAGAATTGGAGTTAGGGCTTAATGGTATGCTTGGTTCTGACTATAAATCCGCATCAAAAAATAGTGTTTTGATTTTTGGAAATAAAACAAATTTAAGTAACGACATTCTTCAGAAATTAGGAAATTCTTTTACTGAAATTAATGAAGAAGGCTATATTATAAAATCATTATTCCTAAAAGAAAAAAATCACATTGTTATCAGTGGCAAAACAGATTTAGGTGTTCTTTACGGTGTTTTCAACTTTTTAAAACACATTCAAACGCAAAAATCCATTAAGACCCTAAACATCAAAGATTCTCCTAAAATTGATATAAGAGTCTTAAACCATTGGGATAATTTGGATAGAACCGTTGAACGCGGTTATTCTGGTTTCTCAATTTGGGATTGGCATCGCCTACCCGATTACTTGGATCCGCGTTATACCGATTATGCTAGAGCCAATGCGTCTATTGGAATAAATGGTACGGTCTTAAATAATGTAAACGCCAACGCCTTAATTTTAACACCTCAATATTTAGATAAAGTTGAAGCCTTGGCCAATGTTTTTAGACCCTATGGTATTAAAGTATATTTAACTGCACGTTTTTCAGCACCTATAGAAATTGGCGGACTAGAAACTGCAGATCCTTATAATAATGATGTAATTCAATGGTGGGCAGAAAAAACAAAAGAAATTTACGAAAGAATACCTGATTTTGGCGGTTATTTAGTAAAAGCAAATTCTGAAGGCCAACCAGGACCACAGAATTATGACAGAAATCATGTTGATGGCGCCAACATGCTTGCAACTGCCTTAGAGCCCTTCAATGGTGTTGTGATGTGGCGGGCATTTGTGTATTCTGAGCACGATGTAACCGATAGAGCCAAACAGGCCTATTCGGAATTTGTGCCTTACGATGGTCAATTTAAGGACAATGTACTCGTTCAAGTAAAAAATGGCCCTATAGATTTTCAACCTCACGAACCCTTTCATCCTATGTTCGGTGCTATGCCTAAAACCCCATTGATGATGGAGTTTCAAATTACTCAAGAGTATTTAGGTCAGAGTACGCATTCCATTTACTTACCTAAGCAATACGAAGAGGTTTTAAATTCGGACACCTATAGAAAAGGCAAAGGATCTACAGTGGCGAAAGTTATAGATGGCTCACTTCATGACAAAAAATTAACAGGTATTGCTGGTGTTAGTAATATCGGAAATGATGTGAATTGGACAGGAAATCCCATGCTACAAGCCAATTGGTATGGCTATGGCAGACTCGCATGGAACCCTTATTTGAGTGCTGAAGATATTGCAGAGGATTGGTTACGGAGTACTTTTTCAAATGATAAAAGATTTATAGAGCCTGTTAAGCAAATGATGATGACAACAACAGAAGCTGTCGTAAATTATATGACCCCTTTTGGCTTGCATCATATAATGGCTACAGGTCATCACTATGGTCCAGGACCTTGGGTTTCCAATCTCTCTAGACCCGAATGGAATCCTGTTTATTATCATAAAGCCGATAGTCTAGGGGTTGGGTTTGATAGAACACCAACGGGAAGTCATGCCACAGAACAATATGCGCCAGAGGTTGCAAAAAAATTCAACGATTTAAAACGTATTTCAGATGAGGATTTATTATGGTTTCATCACGTTGCTTGGGATTATAAAATGAAAAACGGCAAAACGCTTTGGAACAATATGGCATTGAAATATCAAGAAGGTGTAGACCAAGTGAAACAAATGATGGAAACTTGGGAAAACATGAAACCATTCGTTGACGAGCAGCGCTATAACAACATTAAAATGCTATTAGAAATTCAATATAAAGAGGCCAAGTGGTGGCGAGATGCTTGCTTACTCTATTTTCAAGAATATTCAAATATGCCATTGCCAGAAAGCGTAGATAAACCAACTCAAACTTTAGACTATTTTCAATCGTTAAGTTTTCCTTTTGCACCAGGAAATTAGATAATAAAAACTAATTATTTTTCATTAAAGAATGACATACTCAACTAACAGAATCACATTGAAAACAACACTTATATTATGCTTATTTTTCCTTGTTTCCAATGCCCAATCCACAACCAACGAGAAGTACGTTACCACAAAAGCTTCTAAAGAAAATTTCCCTTTAGCTTCTAACGGCAATGTTGCTTCCATTTTAGTAAGCGATGATGATTTCGCAGGTGTAAAACGTGTGGTCGGCCATCTTCAAAATGATCTTTTAAATGTTACTGATACTAAAACATCCATTCTTAATAGTAGTTCCATAAATGAGGACTACGTTGTAATTATTGGTACTTTAGACCAAAGCCCAATTATAGATCAGTTAGCCAAATCTGGCAAAATTGATGCTAAAAAACTTCAAGGGAAGTGGGAAAAATTCACCACTCAAATTGTAGAAAACCCTATGTCTGGCATTAAAAAAGCGTTAGTAATTGCAGGTAGCGACAAAAGAGGAACCATCTATGGTATTTATGATTTATCTAATCAAATAGGCGTTCATCCTTGGCATTTCTGGGCAGATGTTCCGGCTAAAAAGCAATCAGAATTACACGTTCTTCCTGGTGTGCACACCAAAGGGGAGCCTAAAGTAAAATACAGAGGAATTTTTATTAACGACGAAGCACCTGCTTTAACAGGTTGGGTTGGTGAAAATTATGGAAAATTCAATGCTGAATTTTATGATAAGGTTTTTGAACTCATCTTAAGGATGAAAGGCAACTATATTTGGCCATCTATGTGGCAACCTAGAATGTTTTATGAAGACGATCCTCAAAATGGCATATTAGCAGATGAATACGGCATTGTGATGGGAACATCACATCACGAACCCCTTACGCGCGCTCACGAAGAGTGGTCTCATAATGGTGGTGGCGAATGGAATTTTGAAACTAATACCGAAGCCTTGACAGAATTCTGGAAAGGCGGTTTGGAGCGCATGGGAGATAAGGAAACTCTAGTTACGATCGGAATGCGTGGCGATGGCGATGAATCTATGAGTGAAGGCACAGCAATAGAATTACTGGAGGGCGTTATAGATGCCCAACGTAAAATTATAGCCGATGTTACAGGCAAACCTGCTGAAGAAACACCTCAAATTTGGGCACTATACAAAGAAGTACAAGATTATTACGATAAAGGTATGGAAGTACCCGATGATGTTACCCTATTGTTGTGTGATGATAATTGGGGTAATATTAGAAAATTACCAAGTCTAGATGCTAAACCTCGAGAAGGTGGTTTTGGTATTTATTATCACTTTGATTATGTAGGCGGACCAAGAAACTATAAATGGTTGAATACCAACCAAATTGAGCGCACTTGGGAACAAATGCATTTAGCTTACGAGCATGGCGCTAACCAAGTTTGGATTGTCAATGTGGGAGACATTAAGCCAATGGAATTTCCGATTCAATTTTTCTTGGATTATGCATGGAATCCTGAAGCTTGGAACGCTGATAATTTACAAAATTACTACACGCAATGGGCTAACGAAGTTTTTGATGGTATAGAAACTGAAGCCATCGCTAACATTATGAAAACTTACACAAAGTTCAATGCACGAAGAAAACATGAATTAATTGACCCTTCAACGTATAGCTTAACCAATTATAACGAAGCCGATACCGTAGTCTCAGAGTATAATACTTTAGCCGAAAAAGCACAAAAAATCTACGATGAACTTCCCGGAAATTACAAGGATGCTTATTATCAATTGGTATTATTTCCCGTTCTGGCAAGTGCCAACCTTAATGAACTCTATGTTAGTGCAGCAAAAAATAATTTGTATGCACAACAAGGTAGAGCCGCAACAAATAAATATGCCGATAAGGTGCGCGAATTATTCATGAAAGACCGTGAGTTAACCAATTTTTATCACAACGATATGGCTGATGGCAAATGGAACCACATGATGTCTCAGGTACATATTGGTTATGAAATTTGGCAAGAACCGAGATTTAATCAAATACCAGAAACTTTTAAAATTGACCCAGCTGATAATGCAGAAATGGGTTTGTCTGTAGAAAATTCGAAGGAATGGTGGTCTGGAGATAATGACAATGCTATGCTTCCTGTTTTTGACCCAGTGAACAACCAAAACTATAGCATTGAAATATTTAATCGAGGTACAGAAACCTTTGACTATTCAGTTGAACCTAAGGATGAGTGGATAATAATAAATGAAGCCTCAGGTCGCATTGAAGAACAAAAAACCATTGAAATTAGCATCGACTGGGAAAAAGCACCAAAGGGTAACCATACATCCATGGTCACTGTATCTGGTAATGGAAAAGCTATTCCTGTTCATCTAAAAATAAATAATTTCGAAACAAAAAAAGTTGAGGGATTTGTTGAAAATAATGGTTACATAGCCATAAATGCAGCGGATTTCTCTAAAAAACATGCACCGAAATCATTTCAATGGAAAGTGGTTGATAATTTAGGAAAAACAGGTGCTTCCGTAATCTCATTACCAATAGACAAAGGCCGGGTTGAACTGTCTAAAAAATCACCAAAATTATCTTACGATATTAATTTACAAAATACAGGAACAGTTAAAGTGCATATGTACTTTTCGCCTACCATTAACTATTCAACAAGGGAAGGCATGTATTATGGTTTATCGTTTGATAAAGACTCACCAACACTAGTTAATTACGATTCGGATCCTAATATTTTCAACTATAATGGTAAAGTTCCAAAAAATTGGCATAGCAACGTTGGAGATAATATAAAGATCGTTACTACAGAATTTAAAATTGACAAGCCAGGAAATCATACCTTAAACTATTATAGAGTGGATGAAGGTTTAGTACTGCAACGAATCATTATAGAAACTGAAAAAAGTAATTTAAAGGAAACCTATTTAGGGCCACCTGCAAGTTTAAAAATTGATTAATTATGAAATTAACTAAACAAAAATAATGATGAAAATATCAAAACAAATCCTACTAATCCTAGTAATGTTTACAGTTGTATTTAGCTGTAAAAAAACTGAAGAGGCACCTTCACAGCCAAATACCCTTAGAAATGTTTATAAAGATGCATTTTATATAGGAACCGCAGTAAACCGATTTCAAATTGACGAAACGGACTCTACCATGGCAGCCATTGTTGGTAAAGAGTTTAACAGCATTACTGCTGAAAACATGATGAAATCAGTACACATGCATCCGAAAAGAGACACATTTAATTTTGAAATAGCAGATAAATTCGTGGCTTTAGGCGAAAAATACGATATGTTTATTCATGGCCACACACTGATATGGCATAGTCAGCTCTCACCATGGTTCAGAACTATAGAAGATAGTTTAGAGTTTGCTGATGTTGCCGAAAAACATGTGAAAGATATCACAACACACTTCAAGGGAAAAATTGATTCTTGGGATGTTGTGAATGAAGCTTTAAATGAAGATGGCACTTTAAGAAACTCTATTTTTCTAAAAAAAATGGGCGAAGATTATTTAGCATCTGCCTTTAAATGGACCGCAGAAATTGATCCTGATGTAGATTTATATTACAACGATTACAACATGACCAATGTTGATAAACGAAAAGGTGCGATTAGAATGGTAAAAAATATTTTAGATCAAGGAATTAAAGTAGATGGTATCGGTATGCAAGGTCACTGGCACTTAAACTCACCTTCTCTTGAAGACATTGAACAGAGTATTTTGGACTATTCGGAACTTGGCGTTAAAGTCGCAATAACAGAATTAGATGTGAGCGTTTTACCAAATCCTTATGATTTAGAAGGTGCAGAAATAAGTCAAAACTTTGAGAACAGTGAAGGTATGAATCCTTATAAGGAATCGTTACCAGATTCTATTCAAGTAAAATTAGCAAATAGGTACAAAGACATTTTCAACATCTTTCTTAAACACAAAGACAAGATTAGTAGAGTCACTTTTTGGGGCGTAAGTGATGGACAATCTTGGTTAAATGGTTTTCCAATTAGAGGAAGAACCAACTATCCATTACTTTTTGATAGAGACTTAAAAC